>CAMJNS010000009.1 GCA_946407375.1 uncultured bacterium | reverse complement strand
TGTTGAAAACGCCCTAGGGACAGATGATATATACCCACTCGTCCGATAAGGACGACACAAAAAACAGATACTTTATAACACTGATCAATAAAAGAAAAAGTTTGCGTTTGCCCTGACTTATCATAAGCTATTGCTTTTTATTGTTTTATAACTTTATTGTATAATAAATAGAAAAAGGAGTTTTTCTTTTGCAAAATATATTACTTACAGGTTTCTTTGGTGAAGGCAATTTGGGCGATGAAGCAATTTTAAAAGCCATTTGCGAAAATCTGCCAAAAGGAATAACTCCAATAATAACCAGCGGTTCTAACCACAACTACGGAATAGACATAAAACGAAGGGGGTTCTTTTCTTTATATCCCTTTTTAAAAGCTGCTTATAAATCTCCTGTAACTATTTTTACTGGCGGTATTTTACAGGACTGGTCCTGGGAAGGAGTAACTTTTTTTGCCTATAGAATTATTGCCGCAGCTAAAATGGGCTCCACACCTGTTTTGTTTGGAACAGGAATAGGTCCTTTACGTTCTGAAAAAGCAAAAAGATTAGTTAAAAAAGCTTTATCTTTTGTGAAAATAGCTTATGTGAGAGATAAAACCTCTTATGACCTATATAAAAGCCTATTACCAAATGCAAATGTGAAGCTTGGTACAGACTGGACATGGCATTTTCCCATAAAAAAAATAAAAGAAATTAACAAATCTGTTTTGGGCGTAAATTTGAGACAATGGAACAAAACTAATCTTTTAGAAAAAGCAGCTTTGCAGATTAATTCTTTTCATGGAAAAAAAATAGGTTTGGTGGCTAGAAAAAATGATGAATTTGCCATATACAAAACATTTAACACCTATGATATTAGAAATATAACTGATTTTTCTGATTGTGCCCTAATCTGCGAAAATTTCAGCCAAGGAATAGCAATGAGATATCATGTTGCTTTGGCAATGCTTAGAAGTGGTTTGCCAACAAAATTAGTCTGTTACGATGATAAAGTGAAGGATTTAGCATTTTCTAATAGAATACAAATAGACGAAAACGGAATTTCTTTTGGGTATGAAAAGGCTTCAGAAGAGTTTATATTTAGCAATGAAAAATTATTCATAAAAATGAGAACGGCATTTTCACAATTACTAGAAGAAAAATATGATATAATGAACCAATGAGTATTCTTGCAAATATATATTCGAATCTGTCATTCCTAGAAAGAAATTTCTTTGATTTCTTTTACTTCTTAAAATACAGACCCAAAGCCAAAGTTATTTCTATTGGCAATCTTAGCATGGGTGGAACAGGCAAAACTCCTGTTTTATTTGAGATAATTAAAGAGCTTCAAGAAAAAAAACCTGATTTGAAGCTTATGGTTTTAACTCGTGGCTACCGCTGCCCATGGGAAAAAAGTTTTTATGAACTTTATGGAAAAGGCGAACATCCATTTGAGCTTACAGATGAAGCTTTAATGCTTAATAATAGATTTCCTGACATTCCAGTAATGGTAGGAAAAAACCGTCATCATGCAGCAATTTTAGGCGAAATGCGTTATCAACCAGATATTATTCTTCTAGATGATGGGTTTCAATATCGTCGATTATACAAAGATTTTGATTTCATATTGTGGGATGCTATGTCTACTCCAGATGAAGCCAGATTGATTCCCGAAGGCCGTCTTAGAGAACCTATAGAACGTCTCAAACAAGCAAATGTTATCTTACTTACAAGATGTGAATCAGCTTCAAAAGAACAAATTGAATTTTGGATTAATTGGCTTAGCCAAAATGCACCAAAGATTCCAATAATAAAAGCACAGACTCTTTGTGAAGGAATCTTTAAATACGATGGTACCCGTGCCAATATTGATAAAAAAGCAGGATTATTAGCCTTTTCAGCAATAGGAAACCCAAAAAGCTTTTATGAACAATTAAAGCAAGCTGGTTATACTATTCTTAGCAAAAAAGAGTTTCGAGATCATCATAGATTTACAGAAAAAGAATTAGAAGAGTTAACAAAAGAAGCCCAAAGCAAAAACTTAGCATTAGTTTGTACAGAAAAAGATGCAATAAAAATAAAACAAAAATATGCTGAAAAAATGGATTTAAACATCTTAAGAATAAAAACTAAACCTCTAAGCAAAGATAGTTTTATTTCTTTTATTTCAAATCTAACTTGATTATTAAAACAAACTATAGTATAATACATTCACCAAATTGGTGATATTGGGGTGTAGCCAAGCGGTACGGCACCTGCCTTTGGAGCAGGCATTCGTAGGTTCGAATCCTGCCACCCCAGTTTATAAACCATAAAAAAAAGAAGCAATGTTAAATCATTGCTTCTTTTTTTATGCACTAATTCAGAATATTAAAATGGCTTGAATAATCTTCGTAATTTTGCAGATTTTATAACATCAACGGCTTTAAGATGAGCCCAATCTAAAGGTTTGTCTGAATTAATCATTTTATTCAATCCATCTTGTATATCAGGTTCAGTAAAAGCAGTTCTTACCATAGCTGCAATCATCAAATTCTGAATCATTTGCATATTCTCAAGAATAGTATTGTTTTGATTTTTGGTAAGTTCATCAACAACTATTCCAGATGACATTAAGTCCTGTTCCTTAAAAACGAAAACTGATTCATCAATTGATGAATTAACCTTGATGTTATCAAATAAAATCTTAAAGTCTTCGCAATCAATAGTCATTTTCTTTAAAGGGAAAGAATCTTTTGGATTAATAACGCAAATCAAAGAGGAATTCTTTTCAGAAGTTCCAACAATAGTTATTAAATCTTTTTCTTTACTTGATTTCATATTATTCATAGCTTGTTTGGCTAATTCTAAGAAATCAACCTTAATTATATTAGTTTTTTCTTCTTCATTTGGCTGATGAAAATTAAAATTAGCATTAAGCTGGTTGTTTTCATATACAGCCTTTAAAACCATTATGTTTTGTTTCAGCAAACAAACTTTTGTATTAAGAGCATCATTAAAAACAATACTTGAATCTCTTGAAACTAATAATGGAGTCGAATCCCTATCAAAACAGTTAAATGCCAGTCTTCCATTATCATATCTGATTTGACTAAGATATTTACCACTTTCAGTAATAATGGTTAAATCCATAGAAAAAGACTTGATGCTTTTATTCTCAGGAATTGAAAGATTGATTAAGTTTTTATAAATTAATTCTTCTGGCGTCTGAGCCTGTAACGAAACACAAGATATAAGTGTAAATAATGCTATAAATAGTATTTTGATTTTCATTGTTTTTTCCTATGATTCATAGTCACTGGGTAATAAGTCTGGTAGTTGTTCTTGCTTTTCCCACATCTTTGTTAAAGGTGTGGAAAGAGGCACTAATATTTCTCGATAAATTTGTAATGCTCGTTCTGGCGAAAATAAGTATCTGAAAAACCAAAATTCAAATGGGAAAAAATGTATTTCACCTTTTCCTGCAAAGGGTTCAAAGCTTTCAGAATTTTCTAATATTTTAGCCTGCAGATTAATCAGATACTCTTCTTTAACTGTTTGTTCAGGCAAAGAGAGATCTTTTACGTTATTACATTCTCTAAGCCCGTTTTCTTTTAAAAGCCCAAAAATTCGACAAGCAAAAGGTCTTACAGGATGAACTAAACATACCTTTGTTACGTCATCTCTAAAAACACATCTTAAACGTTTTTCATCCCCTACCTGAGCCTGTCTTAAATCAAAACAAAGTAGAGATTTAATTAACCTTAAAATACGTTCTGGCTGCCATTTCGCCATTATTTCACGCATTACTCTATGATATTCAAGAGAGTATAGTGAAATAGAATTGCAACATTTCCCGCAATTATCGCAAGAAGTTCTAGGAAGCTGGTCATGGAGCATATCGACCATTTCCATTCCGAAGGCCCCATGATTTGCGGAGGCCTCTAGTATCTTCTGAGCATAAGAATCAAAGTTCTTTGCCCCTGCTATTTTTATCTTTTTTAAAAGCTCTTCATTCACTGTTTCTTAGCCATGCTAACAGTTAGCTTTCTCCCACCCATTTCTTGTTCGTTCAAGCCAGTTATAGCGGCATCAGCAGCTTCCTTGGTAGCTAATTCAACAAAGCCAAAGCCTTTTGAACGTTTGGAATTCTTATCCATTACAACGTTAGCACTTACAACTTCACCAAATTTAGTAAATTCTTCTTTGAGTTTTGCATTGTCAACGCTGAAGGGAAGGTTACCAACAAATAATTTAACTGCCATTTTGTGTTATCTCCTCTTTAATACATAAATCATACTAACAACAATAATTATAAAACTCAAATAAAGCCACTTAAACAATAACAGCTATTAATTATTGCTAGCAACAGAATCTCTGCAAGTCGCAAAACTTCTGAAAGAAGCTATGGCTATACATCATTTATAATTAATGTCGCTCAATATAGTTCAACACTAAACTCTATTTTCTACCATTTTAGTCGAATTTTCAATAGTCTTTTTAATTCTGTAAAAAATTCTTGAACTAAGTTTATTTAAATACTCAACTTTCCCACTTTATTTTTACTTTCAAAAACTGATTATCAGCTAAAATACTTTGTTTTTAACACTGTTGCTTAACAATTAAAAATGCTATTATAAATTAATCCAAGGAGAAAAATTGAATGAAGTATTACAAAAAGTTGCTATCTGTTCTTTTCATATCTTTATTTACTTCTATAAATGCTTATGCTTTAGACTTGCCACTAGGAGAAGATGAAAATTCTATCTACTTGAAAACAACTCAAGAAGCTGACGAACATTTTGATAAACAACTTCCTTTTGGACCAAATTCCATAAGATTTTCAGATAATAGTCTATGGGTTTCAGACGGTTTAAAAGACAGAATAGTTGAATTTGATACCGATGGTAATTTTTTAAGTTCAATTCAGTTCGTAGATATGCCTTATTATTCAACAGTAGGAGATTTCTGTTTTGGGTATTACGGCAAAAACAAAGAAAAGGCCATATACCTTTGCGATGCAGATAACCCGATTATATATGTATTTAACATGGAGGGGAAAAAAATAGGTCAATTTGGGTCTCTAGAAGAGAAAACTATTTTACTAAAGCCATTTAGAATTGAATTTGAAGATGGAAATATTTATATATTAGATACAGAACGTAGTAACATTTTTGTTTATAATACAGAGTTTTGTCAAGGTAAAGCCATAGTCACATACAGTAAAAATTTTGAAATAGAAAATTCTGTTTTATCTCATATAGATAAATCTAGAGGAATGAAAGTACTAGAAAGATATAATCTTAAATCTGGAGAAAGAACAAATTACCAACTTAATATTTCAGAAGATACTGATATTGACTTTATTGGATATAACAATGATTCTTGTTATTTTGGAGAAACAAAAAGTCTAGAAGACTCTAATACAAGTCAATATCAAGTTTTTAATATAGATAAAAATAATAATAAAATTCAATTCGCTACCGGTTCTCTTGCTAGTTTTCTGGTTAAATCCTTTATAAAAGATAATCAAGGGAAAATATATCAAATAAAATATAATCCTGAAGAACCTAGCAAATTAACAATAGACCAACTTAAGTTTTAGGAAATAGGGGCAAAGCTAACCTATAAATGCAATAAAAACAAAAAAGGTATTTTATAAATTAAATGTACTTTTAAAAGTATTTCGTGTATAATTTTCAAGGTTTTACGGGAAAAAATCAGAGACAAGAGCTCACAATAATGATTACACCAGTTAGGATTGCGGAAAGAATCCTCTGAATTCTAAGCTCTTTTCTCTAATCTCTAAACTAAATAACAATAGAAACTTTAATTAATTGACTGGCTTATAGCTTATAAATAGGGGGCATTTATGATAAAAACCGTATTTTTCAACAAAGATGAAAATTGTCTAGAACTAATAGATCAAACTCTTTTACCACTCAAGGAAGTAATCATAAAATGCCACACAGAACAAGATGTAGCCAAAAACATTATTGGCATGCAAGTTCGTGGTGCACCAGCAATAGGTGTAACAGCTGCATATGGCGTTTATCTTGGTTTGATAAATCCTAAAAATTTAGAAAAAAATCTTCATATAGAAGAACTCTTGGAAAACATCTGTGATTTGCTTACAGGCACTAGACCTACAGCAGTAAATCTTTTTTATGCAGTAAACAGAGTAAGAAATGCTATTCTAAACTTGCATACAGGTGACCTAGACAAAGCTGCTAAAAAAGCTTTAGAAGAAGCCAACGCCATTTATGAAGAAGATTTAGCAATGTGTCGTGCCATAGGTAAATATGGTCAAGAACTAATTGGCGATAGCGAAACTTGGCTTACCCATTGTAATGCTGGTGCACTAGCCACTGCAGGTTATGGAACAGCTCTTGGTGTTTTTCGCGCAGCAAAAGAAGCTGGCAAAAACATTAAAATAGTTGCTGATGAAACAAGACCATTGTTGCAAGGGGCTAGACTTACCGCCTGGGAACTTATGAAAGACGGCTTTGATGTCACTGTTATAGCAGACAATATGGCTGGAGGTCTGATTAGAAACGATTTAGTTCAAGGTGTTATTGTTGGAGCTGATAGAATTACAGCCAAAGGCTTTGTTGCCAACAAGATTGGAACTTATTCTCTAGCTGTTTTGTGCAAATATAACGGCGTTCCTTTCTATGTAGCAGCACCAACCAGCACTTTTGATATGAGCATAAAATATGATGATGAAATCGTTATAGAACAGCGTAATCCTGATGAAATCACCAAGTTTGGCGGTGTTCAAGTTGCTCCAGACGGTGTAAAAGTCTATAATCCAGCTTTTGATGTTACTCCACCAGAATTAATAACAGGCATTATTACTGATAAAGGTATTATCGAACCAATTTACGCAGAAACAATCCCCCAAGTTTTGGGCCTTAAGTAAGGAACAAAAAATGTTTTTAAATGCTTTCCGTCAGGTTGGTAACGATTTATTTGTAGTTGGGCTAAATAACTCTCATTCAGGCAATCTAAGCATTCGTCTTAACGATGAACAAATGGTTATTACTCGCACTGGTTGTATGCTACATCACATAGACCACCCAGATTTAATCACAACAGCCATAAAACAAGATGATTCCCAGACAGTAAAAGCTTCTAGAGAATTACCTGTTCATCGCTCAATTTATTTGCATACTAACGCAAAAGCTATTGTTCACGCTCATTCTCCTCATGTTGTGGCAGAATCGCTCTCTGGTAAGCATATAGAAAATAACAGATTAATGCTTAAAGATGCGGAAGGGTTATACTATTTTCCAAAAGGAATACCTGTTATTGAAGCTAAAAACGCTATAGCATCTAATGAAGTTGCCGAATTAGTCATCCCTGCTTTCAAAGATTCACCAATAGTTATAGTAAAAGGTCATGGTGTATTTTCTATTGGAGAATCACTTGAAGAAGCTTACCATTGGGTTACAGGGGTAGAACACTCGACTAAGATTTTAAGATTAGCTCTTAGCTAATTTGGGTGAAGCCCTTCTCTAAAATAATGGAACTATAGAAAACCTGTTTTAATAGTATTATCGGAGTCTTTTATTTTGAAATTGTTTAAAATGAATCTTCTTTATCGAATGCTTCTGTTGTTGCTTTCGACAGCGTTGCTATCCTTTTTTGCATTTGGTTTGCTCTACTGTTTTAATATGAATGAGATATACTATGGAACCATTTTAAACAGTAAAAATACAGGGGATAAAACCGCACAATTTACAGAAGATTTCGCTGTTAAACAGGCTACAAAGCATCTTATGTCTCTTGCCGTAGAAAAATCCAGACGTATGGAAATAGGCATGAGCGAAATAAAATATGATGCTGAATCTATAGCTAAACAGATGACTCAGATTGTTTCTGAACCAGATAAGTATAAAGAAATAATTATTCCAAAAAGCAATGAAAAAACAATTTATAGTGGTGAAGCTTATATTCACTATGCCCCTGAAGTTAAACGTAATGGTATAAGCAACGAATTAAAGCGTGAGATAGGAATTTCTTCTAACATAGCCGATATGTTGAAAGTTATATCCAGTTTTTATACAGGCCGTCAAACCTCATCTTATATAGGCTCTAAAAATGGCTATCTGATTTGTATAGATACTTTACCCGATAAAGAAGGTAAGATTATTTTTACAGATGAATTCAATGAAAATTATGACCCAAGAGAACGTCCCTGGTATAAGGAAGCAGAGAAAGAACAAAAAACTGTAATCACCGATTTTTATACTGCTGCTGATGGTTTTCTTGCCGTTACTTTCGCAGCACCCTATTATGATAACAACGGCTTTGCTGGTGTTGCCGCAGTTGGTGCAAGCTTGGAATCTCTTTATAAACAACTTACAGAAGATGGCTTAGGAAATACAAATATTAGTTTTGCTTTAAATCACAAGGGTGAAGTTGTGCTCTCATCAACCAAAACAGGCCCTTTTGCTGTATCTAAAGAGCATAAAGATTTAAGAGAATCAAAAGATAGTAGTTTAGCAAAAGAAGCTATCAATATGGCTTCAGGAACAAGTAATATAGCTCTTGTGACCGTTGAAGGCAAAGAATACTATCTGGCTTATGCACCAATGAAATCAATAGGCTGGAGCTTTGGAACACTTATAGAACGAGATGAAGTTATTGCACCGGCTAGTAAAGCAAAAAATATAGTTATTAAACAATCCGAGTCTTTTAACACTTTAATGAATTCTTTTTATAAAAAGCATTTAAAACTTATTTCATTATATCTTGTTTTACTTATTATTTTATCGGTCTGGCTAAGTGTCATCATTTCAAAAAAAGCTATAAGCCCTATTCTTTATCTTAAAGACGGTGTTAAAGAAATCGCAAAAGGCAATCTCGACAAAAAGCTCGAGATAAAAACCGGTGATGAAATAGAAGCTCTTTCTAACTGCATAAACGATATGAGCAGTGATTTGAAAAAATATATGGAAAATCTTTCTAAAATTACTGCTGATAAAGAAAGAATCGCAACAGAATTAAATGTTGCAAGAAATATACAGGCTGGAATGTTGCCAAGTGTCGAACCGAATTTTTCCAATAAAAAAGAATTTGATTTGGCAGCCAGCATGAACCCTGCTAAAGAGGTTGGCGGTGACTTTTATGATTTTTATATGTTGGATGAGAATCATCTGGCTGTTACTATAGCTGATGTTTCAGGCAAGGGAGTTGGCGCAGCTCTCTTCATGATGATTTCAAAAACCGTTTTAAAGAATTGCGCAATGCTAGCTTCGTCTGCATATTCTGAAGGTCAAGAGCCTGATTTGGCCTTAGTAATGGAACAGGCAAATCAACAACTCACTGAAAACAATAAAGAATTTATGTTTGTAACTGTTTTCTTTGGCGTTCTAGACCTGAAAACAGGAACATTTTCTTATGTAAATGCTGGTCATAACCCGCCTTTGGTTCATCACAAAGAAGAAAACGAGTTCTCTTTTATACTAAATGAAAAAAAGAATCGCGTAATGGGTGTTAGAAAAAATACAAAATATCAGGTTCATACTATGCAGTTATCTTCTGGTGATAAATTGTTTTTCTATACTGACGGTATTACAGAAGCTATGAATGATAAAAAAGAATTATTCAATGAAAAACGTCTTAAGGCTACATTAGATGAATTACAAAAAGGAGAAAATGCTAAAGAATTATTATCAATAGTATACAATGCCGTTAAACAGCACGTTGGTGAAGCCGAACAGTCTGATGATATGACTATGCTTGGGTTGGTGTATAAATAATTTTTAAAATAATCTGGTGTAAAAATGTTAAATAATACAAGTGAAATATATGCTTATCGTTTTCCTGAAGACGAATTCTATTCTTCTATTTTTAATGACAATTCAATAAAAGCAAAAGTATTCAATGATATAAAGTCATTATTAAACAACAGTATAAAAGAGAACGATGTTATTTTTCTATTTTTCCCTGCTTTCGAAGATTATATTGTTGATTTGTTAGATATTCTTAAAAGAAAACATAATATAAATCCAATTGTAGCTATTGGTGAAAGATATAATCAAGAATATTTAGAAGCTATTTTTGAACATAATTATTTTACTTATATAAAACTCCCTTGTAGTAGAGAAAAAATCATAGAAACTTTATTGAAAGCCCAAAATAAAGATTGTATTTATAAACCTATTATTGATTTAGAAGATGAGCTAAATAAAATACAAAAAAAGTTAGTTGTTCTTAACAATGTTGCTATTGCTTTAACTACTCAAAAAAATATTGGAAATTTACTGAATTTCATACTGACTAAAACAAGACATTTAGTCAAAGCTGATGCAGGTAGTCTTTATTTAAAAGAAGGAGAAAAAAATCTACGTTTTGTTTTTACTCAAAATATATCAACCAACTGGTCTGGCGAAAAAGATATTTTATTAGAAATAAATGATAAGTCAATAAGTGGTTTTACTGCAAAAACAGGGCAGACATTAAATATTTTAGATGTATATTATGTACCCCCATCTTTCCCTTTTAGTTTTAATCAAGATTTTGATAAATCTACTGGTTATCGTAGTAAATCTATGATTACCGCTCCTATGTATAATAAAAATGGAGAAATCGTTGGTGTTATTCAATTAATGAATAAAAGAAAGGACTATGAAACCAGTAAAAAGGGTGTAAAACTAGAAGAAGAAAACATTATTCCATTTAATAATGAAGATATTGACCTTTTAAATAACTTAGCTTCACAAGCTGCTGTAGCATTGGAAAATGCAAGACTATTATATGATTTAAGAAGAACCTTTGATGGTTTTGTTAAAGCTTCAGTAGTCGCTATAGAAGCAAAAGACCCCTGTACCCACGGTCATTCTGAAAGAGTTGCAGATTTAACTGTTGCATTGGCAAAAACAATTAATGATATACATGAAGGGCCTTTTGCTAAGCTTCGTTTTAACGAGAAAGAACTATTACAGATTAGATACGCTTCTTTACTGCATGATTTTGGTAAAGTCAGTATAAACGATGAAATACTCACAAAGAGCAAAAAGTTGTTTCCATATGAATTAGATAATCTTATTTCTCGTTATAAGTTAATAAAAAAATCAATTGAAGCAGATTATTACCAAGAATGTTATGATTATATCTCAAACAATGGCTTTGAAAAGTTTTTGTCTATAAAAGAAGAAAAGGAAAACAATTACAAAAAACAAATCAAAGACATTGAAGATACAATTAATATGTTAATAAAATCAAATGAACCAACAGTTCTAGAAGAAAGTTGTTCAGAAAAAATATCAGAATTATCTAATTCTGAATATACAGATAAAGATGGCAATATAACTCCTTATTTAACTCAAAGAGAAGCAACCGCACTATCTGTAAAACGAGGTTCATTAACCGACCAAGAAAGATTAGCTATAGAATCTCATGTAAAATATTCATATTCTTTTCTTTCCACAATTCCTTGGGGAAAAGACTTAGCCAGGGTTCCAGAAATAGCTTATGCTCACCATGAAAAATTAAATGGCAGAGGTTATCCTAGACATTCTGTTGAAAGCAATATACCTATAGAATCGCAAATGATGGGAATTGCAGATATTTTTGATGCTCTGACAGCCCAAGATAGACCATATAAACCAGCTTTGCCTCTAAAAAAAGCTTTAGACATACTTCGTATGGATGCAAATAATAAGGGGTTAAATAAAGAATTAGTCGATATTTTCGAAAAATACGAAGTCTATAAGTGTTTAGAAGAAAAAAAAGATTGAGTTAGCGCAGGTCTTTCTTTACTCCACTGTCGCTTATTTTATAGATTTCTTTTTCATCAAAGATATGGCGTTTAAAATACCAACAATTAAAGCTAATAGATCGTCAGCTTGTCCTATAAAAGGTGTTAAATCAGGAATAGCATCAACTGGTGAAATAACATAAACAATAGAAGCTATTATAATTATAATTCTGGTTAAAGAACGTTTAAAAGAATAAGAATCGAATGTTGCCCAAGTCAGACAATACATAAAAGAAAAAACACAAACATGATAAATCAGATAAATTGGCTTAGTGAATATATTCCACATAATACCCCAAAAAGTGTTATCCCACATGAAAAAATGAACTATTCCATAGCCAAAATAAATTAATGCAACCCAGAAGAAAATACCAACAAGCCCTTTAATACCGACATAAGAATTTTTGTCTAAAAGACATAATGGAAAAGCTTTTTCGGGAACAGTTGGTTTAGATTGTTCTACTACGATTAATTCTTTTACATTATCGTTGTTGTCACACATTTTTTATTTCTGTTTCTTTAATATATTTAATCATTGACTGGTAACTATTGATTAATTTTTATTATAACAAAAATATTGACTGTTGGTTTAGCTAACTATATTTCTTTTATCAATAGTAAAATATCGCTCCATAAAACCTTAAATATTAACATCTATACTTGATAAGATGGGCATTTTATAGTATATTCCTTGTGAAAAAATTACTAAGTAATTATAAGGAAGTAAGGAAATTTATATGGATTGCCGCGGCTCTTTCAGAGCCTCGCAATGACGTAAAAATTGCGGTTTCGCAATGACGAAATTATAATAAGGACTAAAAAAATGCTTTACGACAAACCGGAAAACAATGTTTCACCTAAGCGAGAGGAAGAAATCCTCGAGTTTTGGAAACAGGATGATACCTTCAAGAAGTCTATAAAGTTGAGAGAAGGTGCTCAAAAATTTGTATTTTTTGATGGCCCTCCTACTGCTAATGGTGTTCCCCATCCTGGTCACGTTTTAACAAAGGCTATGAAAGACCTTATTCCACGTTATAAAACAATGCGTGGTTACCAGGTAACAAGAAAAGCTGGCTGGGACACTCACGGACTTCCAGTTGAACTTGAAGTAGAAAAGATGCTTGGTCTTGAAAGTAAGACTGGCATTGAAAAATACGGTATCGAACCATTCATTAAGAAATGCCGTGAAAGCGTTTTCAAATATGAAGGTGCTTGGCGTAAAATGGCTTTAAGAGGCGGTTTCTGGCTGGACCTCGATGACCCATATATCACCTGCACCAACAACTACATCGAAACTGTATGGTGGATGCTGGCTCAGTTCTGGAAAGACGATATGCTTTATGAAGGGCACAAGGTTGTTCCTTACTGCCCACGCTGCGGAACAGCTCTTTCTTCTCACGAAGTAGCCCAGGGCTACAAAGAAGTTGAAGACCCATCAGTATTTGTAAGATTTGCAATCAAGAATCAAGAAAACACTTACTTCCTGGTTTGGACAACCACACCCTGGACTCTTTTCGCTAACGTTGCTCTTGCAGTCGGCAAAGACATTGACTACGTTAAAGTTAAACGTGGTGAAGAATTCCTAATTTTGGCTAAAGCTCGTCTGAGTGTTTTGGGCGAAGAACCCTACGAAATAGTAGAAGAAATGAAGGGTGCTGACCTTCTTGGAATCGACTATCACCAGCTTTTCACTTATGCAAAAGTAGACAAAAAGGCTCACTTTGTAATCGCTGGCGATTTCGTTTCTACTGAAGACGGTTCAGGTATCGTTCATATAGCTCCTGCTTTTGGGGAAGACGACTCCAGAGTTGGTAAAGAAAACAATCTTCCAGTGCTTCAACCAGTTGGATTAGATGGTTGTTTCAAAGATGAAATCACACCTTTCAAAGGCGTATTTGTTAAAAAAGCCGATCCAGAAATCATTAAGCTATTAAAGGAAAGTGGAAAACTCTTCAAGACTGCTAAAATTAAACACACCTACCCATTCTGCTGGCGCTGTGGCAGCCCACTTCTTTATTACGCAAGACACAGTTGGTTCATCAGAGCAACTGCTTTCAAAGACGCTGTTATAAAGAATAACGATACTGTTACCTGGTATCCTGATCATATAAAAGAAGGTCGTTTCCTGAACTTCCTCGAAAATATGATTGACTGGGCTATTTCTCGTGACAGATATTGGGGAACTCCTCTTCCAATATGGGTCTGCAAAGACTGCGGTCATCATCATTGTGTAGACAGTATTAAGAACCTCAAAGAAATGAGCGACAACTGTCCAGATGATATAGAACTTCACAGACCTTATGTTGATAACGTATTACTGAACTGCCCCAAGTGCGGTGGCAAGATGAAACGTGTTCCTGAAGTTATCGACTGCTGGTTTGACTCTGGCGCAATGCACACTGCTCAATGGCACTACCCATTTGAAAATAAGGAAATTTTCGAAAGCGAATTCCCAGCCGATTGGATATGTGAAGCAGTAGACCAGACTAGAGGCTGGTTCTATAGTTTACTAGTAACAAGCACATTCATACATAAGGTTTCACCATATAAGAGCGTTACAGTTCTTGGTCTAATCTGCGACAAGAACGGTATCAAGATGAGCAAATCTAAAGGAAATGTTCTTGATTGTATGTTCTTGTTTGATAAATACGGTGCTGACGCTGTTAGATGGGCTTTGTATTCAGGCACAGCTCCATGGAATACTCGCCGTTTCTACGAAGAAGCAATTGCAGACGCTCAAAAGAAGTATTTGGGAACATTGCAGAATGTTTACTCCTTCTTTACACTTTATGCAAACATCGAAAACTTCAAGCCAAGCGAACACAACATCGCTATTGCTGATAGACCAGAAATAGACAGATGGATAATTTCTCGCTTCAACCACACAACTGAAGAAGTTAAGAAAGCTCTCGACAAATACGAAATCGTTTGGGCTACCGAAAAATTAGAAAAACTCGTAGACGACCTTTCCAACTGGTATGTAAGAAGAAGCAGAAGACGTTTCTACAACTGCAATACTCCAGATTCAGAATCAGCATTCTTAACTCTTTATGAAATTTTAGTTGGAATAGCCAAACTTACAGCTCCATTCACTCCATTCATAGCTGAAGACATTTACCGCAACCTAGTTTGCCACGTAGATTCTAAGGCTCCTGAAAGCGTTCATCTCTGCGATTATCCAGAAGGAAAAGCTGAATTAATCAATGAAGAACTTGAACGCCGCATGGAATTCATTATGAATGTTGTTGTTCTTGGTCGTGCAGCTCGTAATGAAGCTAACCTCAAAGTCAGACAGCCACTTGCTGAAATGAAAGTAGTTGTAGCTGATGATTTTGAACGTCATACTCTTGAAATAATGGAACACCTCATTGGTGAAGAATTGAACGTTAAGAAAGTAACTCCTGTTACTGATTCTTCAAGTCTAATGAGATATATCGCCAAACCAAACTTCAAGAATATAGGTAAAGGTCCATACAAGAGCTTGATGCCTAAGATTAAAGCTCACCTTGAACAGGCTAACGGCAACGATGTCAAGACACAGCTTGAAAACGGCGGTTACGAAATAACTATTGACGACAAGCCAGTAACTCTTAAGGCAGAAGATATAGTTCTTCAAGCAGAAGCTTCTGCTGAATACGCTGTTCAGTCTCAAGGCAAACTTAGCATCGCTCTTCTCAAGACTTTGACTCCAGAACTTATACTCGAAGGCTATGCTCGTGAAATGGTCAACAAGATTCAGTTCATGAGAAAAGACCTTGGTTTTGAAGTTGTAGACCGCATAAGAGTTGGTTACGAAGTTATAGACACCGAAAAGAAAGCTGACTTCGAAAAAGCTGTTGAACTCTTTGGCGAATACGTTAAGAAAGAAACCTTAACTTTGAAGTTAGGTGAAGGAATCGATTCTAATCTTAGCGAACCCGCAGAATGGGATATTAACGGTGTTAAGATAAAACTTGCATTAGCAAAGGAAAAAGTAGCATGAAGAAGTTTACTATAGAATTTAAAACCCTTACCGATGCTGTAAATACAGTTAGCAAAGCTGTTGCAACTAAGGGAGCTATACCTGTTCTTTCTAATCTATTGATTACAGCCGCTGATGGGAAAATCAGATTTGTTGGTACCGACCAGGAAATTATGATGATTTCCAATATGGAAGCCAACACAGAAGAAAATCTTAATTTCACTATTCCAGCAAAGCTAATTCAGGAAATTTTGAGCAGTGTTACTGCTGAAAACACTGATTTGGTAGAATTTGAACTTATCGACGAAGAAAGAGGCGAAATGGAACTTCGCTGTGGTCGAAGCAAGTTCACAATTCAAATTCAGGGCACAGAAGATTTTCCACCAGTTCCAGTATTAGGTGGAGAAGACACTTTGCTTTTTGATGCCAAATGCGAAGGCTGGTCTAGAGCTTTGAAAGAAGCTTCTCTTGCTATTCTTCAAGAAGAAGGAAACCCTGTTCAAAAGAGTATCTGCTTTGATTTCAGCGATGGAGCCAATCCAATGCTTGCTTCTACAGACAACAAACGTCTTTGCGCCACTATGGTAAAAGACTTCCAGATTCCTGAAAATATGAAGCAGATTTATATTGTTCCTGCTAGAGCTATTCCAGAAGTTCAAAAATTGATGGAAAACAACGAAACAATTAAATTTGGTCTTTACAAGAACCAGTTCTTGTTCAGCAATGAAAAATTCCAGCTTATAACAAGACTTGTAGAAGGCAGATTCCCAGAATATAAACGTGTTCTTCCAAAGGAATCAACCCGCTTTGTAAAGGTTGGGAAAAAAGCTCTTGCACAGGGAATTAAAGCTGTTAATCCAATCGCTAGAAACAGCAACAATCTTGTAAACTTCAGCATAAGTGCCAACGAAATCAAATTGTGGGCTGATGCTAAAGAACAGGGTAGAGCTGAATCTTTCGTTCCTGCCGAACTTAATGGGGAACCTTTGAGCATAGCATTCAATGCTAAGTTCGTTACTGATTTCATCAATGTTATAGAAGATGAAGAAATCGTTATTGAACTTACTACTGCTAATTACCCAGGATTGTTCAAACCAGCTAATCTTGACAGCGAATTCAAATACGTTGTAATGCCCATGATGATTTAAGTATTTATTTACCCCCTTATAAAGGGGGATGTCATGCAAAGCATGACAGGGGGATTTTTAATAAAAAAATTAAAGCCTCTCTGTTTCGCTAAAGCTCAACATCTCCCCTTAAAAAGGGGAGTATTTATAATGTAAGGAAAAAACATGACTAATATTGAGACAAATCGTCTTCGCCGTGAAATAATCAGTGAAAAGGCTGAACTTAGAAAAATAGCTTTGGCGGAAGTAAAGAACCTTTCACCAAATGAAGCTTTGCCAATTCTTATTAATTGTCTAGAAAGCAAAAACAATGACGTTCTTGCAGATATAAGCAAAACCTTGCTTTCATACAAAGACGAAGCTTTGCCATATTTAGTTAGAGCTCTTTCTAGCGATAGATGGCACATCAGGCAGGGAGCTTCTTTTGCCTTAGGCAAATTGGGAGCCAACAGCTTAAATAAGCTTATGGCAATGGTTCCACAAAACGAAGAAGATGTAGATTATTGGATGGTTCAGACTCTCAGCCACATGGGAAGCGAAGCTGTCCAATATTTAGTCAAGGTTTTCAAGCATCCTAACCAGAAAATCAGAATTGCAGCAATTAGAGCTGCTCAGAACATAAAAGACCCACGTATGGTAACAGCTTTGCTGCCAATGCTAGACGAACCAGCTTGGCCAGTTAGAAAAGCTGCTTATGATAGCTTGGAAGAAATTTACGAATGTAACGAACAGGCTGTAGCAGAAGCATTAGATTCAAGTTCTGACGAAGCCAGATTTTGGATAATCAAGCTTTTGGCTATAAAACCAACACCAGACATGGTTCCAAAGTTTGCTCACATTGTTGAAACCTCACCAATAGAATCAAAGGTTGAAGCAATCAAAGCTCTTGCAATGATTGAAACTCCAGAAGCACATCGACTTCTTGTCAGTTATTTGGCTCACAAGTCTTGGGTTATTCGTAAAACAGCCGCTGATGCCATTTGGGTTCAGGGCTTAGGAGCTTCTGACGAACTTATTTCTGCCGCCAAAGACCAGAATGAAGATGCTAGATACTGGTCAGTAAAGCTTTTAGGGCAGTCTCAAGAACCAAAGGTTTTTGAAGAAATAGTCAAATGCTTACAAGACACTCAAAGCTCTGTTCGTTCAGCTTCCTGTCAAGCTCTTGGTAACTTAGGTGACAAGAGAGCATTAGCTCCATTAATGGAAATGCTAAACGATGAATCTGAAGAAGTTAGAACGGCTGCCGTAATAGCTCTTGGGCAAATTGGCGATAGAGATTCAGAATTAGCAAATATGCCATCAATTCCTACTCACCTATCTAAATCAAATATGATAACCTGTTCTCACTGTGGTAAATCGGTTGAAAAAGATTTTACTTTCTGTCCTTTCTGCTTGGAACAACTAAAACCTTCTACCTGCCGTAAATGCGGCAAACAGCTAGAATCAGGCTGGAAGGGTTGCCCATTCTGTGGAACGAAGATTTAAATAAACAAGGGTCACTTCTGTGGCCCTTGTTTTGTAGTTATAGTTATTAGTAATTATTGTTTTTATTAACGCTAACATAAGGTAGATAGGAAAGAATTGAGTAATGGATGTAAATAAAACAAAACTAAATGGTTCCAATGTATTTTCGATAAACCAAGTTTGGAATGAAAAAGAAGCAGCTAAGCTTCCAGCAAGAACATTAGCTTATATTGGTGATGCTGTTTACGAATTAAACTTAAGACTTAATCAAGTAGCTTCCGGTATAGATGAAACAGGTCGATTGCACGATTCGTTAGTAAAAATTGTTAGTTCTCCTTCTCAAGCTAAAGTTTATGAAGCTATATTTCCAGAACTACCAGAAGAAGAAATGAAAATGGTCAAATGTTGGCGAAATGCAAAAATTCCTATTAGATATGGTTCAGGAACTAGAGGGGAATACGCTAGAGCAACAGCTTTAGAGGCTTGGTGCGGTTATTTATTCATTACTGGGCAAACAGAGCGAATAAACAAAATAATAGAAACAGCTCTTGAGCTATCTTCAAATAATGATGACGCAGAGTAATTTACAACATTTCTAAGTATCTATATCTTGTGATAAAGCTAATTATCATTTCTATTAAAAAGGAATCTTTAAATGATTAATTATAAAAGTAATTTTTTAAATAAAACCCACTTGGTTATTCTAGCTTTGTTTCTTTTTTCAAATATTGAATTATTTAGTGGAAATAGTCTTTATGCTTACGATTATCATTATCCTTCCAGCTCTTTTCAACAAAATAATCTAGCCAACTACTTTAATTCAGATGATAATCTACAAGAAATTGAATATTATCCAAAAGAATATGAAAACCAAGAATTTATCAATTTTTCAAAATGTAAAATATATAAATTAAATAAAGATGCCTTAGACTTTATTAATGCAAATAAAAGTTATATACAGAGATGTGTAACAAATATTTGTGCAAGTAGTAGAACTGTTAATCATATTTCAAAAGATTGTCCAGAATTGTCTGGATTAGCTAAAAAGTATCTAACAGATTTAAATGATGTCTTTGGACCAGCAATAATACAATATTTAAGCACTATAAAAGATTCTGAAGATTATGAAAAAATGAAACCCAATTATATTTTTGAAAATGGTAATAAAAACATTAAAAAAATGGCTGAGAAATATAGTGATTTTAAAGATAATTTTCCATATGTTTTTGGCGAAACCTATAAAATAGAAAATGCAGAAAAATTATTACAAAATTATATATGGGAATATACTTTTTGCCATGATTTACAATCATTTAGCTTAGTACAATTACATCCTAGCGTATTAACCGTTGATGCAGATTATATTCTTTCTAAATTATCAAATAAACATTCTTTTAAATTATCTTTTGAAAATAGCAAAATTAACTGGACTCATATATTGCCAAAATATTTTAGACTAAAAAAATCTGAAATTAATCCTGATGAAATATTTATTTCTTTTGAAACTATTATAGACGGATTAATTGGTTCTTATCAGATATATCCTATTTATGAAGATATTACAAAAATTTCACAGAAAGAATACTTAGAAAAACTTAGTAAAAACAAAGACTACTTAACTATGCTTATAAGTGGAAAACAAAACGATAATACTAAAATTTCTATAAATGAAATAGGCGATAAATCTCTTCTTGTGGTTGAAAACAAAGTTAAAAATGCTGATTATTATGAATTTCTAAAATCTTATACATTTATAGCAGGGAAATTTACCTTTGAATATAAATTTACAATTAAAGCTATCAATGAAACAGATGCTGATAAAATACAACAAAGATATAGACCTTTATTTGAAGGATTAGTAAAAGGCAGTACTATCGATATTCTTGAATAATAAAAGATTTAAGCCAACAAAAAACCGCTTGGATTATTCCAAGCGGTTTTTTGTTATTAAACTTTGCCGCGAGCTTTAAGCATCTTAATTATTGAACTTATAACGTGAATGCCTTTGGTTCCACGACCAAAGCCATCATCCATACCTGCTTCTTTGGCTATTTCACGAGTAACCTGAGTGCCACCGCAAACGCAGATTACCTTATCTCTGATACCCTTTTCACGAGCAATTTCGTCTAGTAATTTCATATTCTTTTTATGAACATCATTATGACTAATAATTGTACTAATCAAAATTGCGTCAGCACCAGTTTCTATAGCAGCATCAACCATTTTAGCTACAGGAACAGAAGTTCCTAGATAATGGTATTTAACACCGTATTTTTCAATACCGCCGTGTTTAATGTCGAGAATTTCACGAATACCAACAGAGTGTTCGTCTTCACCGACAGTACCTGCAACTACTTTTAAGCCAAGTTTCTTAACAGCAGCTCTGATTTCGTCTTCATCAAGCAATTCTTCTTTTGGTGGAATCTTGATTTTGGTTCTGTCTATAGCAATAGAAGTTTTGCCTTTAACTTCAACAAAAGTGCCTTCGCTTGGGTGCATAACTTGAGCATTAACGATTTCTGGAGTATCTAAGCCCATTTTGGCAGCCATTTCTAATGTAGCTGCTTTGGCTATTTCAATTTCTTCAGGAATGAAAACCTGTATAAGCACAGTGCCATCGCCAGCCCATTCCGTTTCAGGCTTTATTAAATTGCCTTTTCTAAATTCGGCAGATTTCTCTAATCTTATATTGCAGTTATCTGTTTGGTCGATTTCGTCAATATAAGCTATTTTGTCATGCTTACAGAGAGTGCAGCCACCGATTAAATCACAAGCTTTCTTTGTTCCTTCTGGTAAATGATTTTCGCCATAAACACTGCAAACAGGAGCCAAATAGTCATCATCACGTTTAACTATTGTATCCACACCAACACCACCGCGACTGTCACGAGCAATACCATCGCCATTTCTTTCAGGATAATGGGCAGAATCAACAAAGAAGCCTTTTTCTACAGACGCGAAGTAACCGCCATTATCTAATATTTCTTCTAAGAAACAAACTGCTCTTTCTTTTATGTCACGAACCATTTCGCCAAGTGGTCCGTCACGTTTGATTTGAAGCAGTTCTTTTATTCCGTCTAAGGCGTTAAGAGTCTGTTTAGCAGTTTCGATACCTCTGATATTGTTATAATGCCAGGGAACGTTACGACCTTCATCTGGTGTAATTGTACTTTGAATGTCAGCAGAAGTAAGTGCTGAAATCAAAGTATCAATAACGTGGGTTCTGGTAGCTTCTTCAATATCTGCTTCGATGTATCTTGTGTTTTGTTGAGCTCTGAATTTATATTCGCTGAAAATATCTCTTAAAGCAACGGCATAAGGCAAGTCAAACCAAAGCTTTGGAGTTGGCGGAGCACATGGAGGAACGGTAGAAAGCCCTATATGGCTCTTTGGCATACCAACAGCAACAGAAAATGCACAGTTAATTCCGTGCTGAACAAGAAGTTCTGGCATAACAGACCAGCCTTCTTTGGCTGTAGCATTTGCATTATGAGCACCGTCAATCTGGAATATTTCTGCGTCCGCCATTACTTTTTTTGCACTAGCAGCATCTACAAAGGAACGATACATATTTACGTTTCTATAAAGAACGTTATATTGTGGGTCCTGGTGAGCACCGTTAATGCCTTCTTCGGCAAACAAAACAGCAACTTCTGGACCGGCAACACCAGAAACATATGAGTGGAAGTTGATTTTGCGACCAACTTCGTCTTCAATTAAATCACAGGCTTTGCGAGAAGCTCTGATTTGTTTTCTTGTGATAGGCACACCACCAACACCTTCAGGAGTTCCTTCTAACAGACCATCAATATGGCTTTGACCTGTGGTTCTGATAACCATAATATGGTCTGCACCATGCCAAGCAGCCATTCTCATACGTCTAATGTCGTCTTCAAAACGACCAGATGCTATTTCTGTAGTAATAACAGGCATTGGCTGTGGGTCAATATTATTAAAATACTTGGCAGCAGGTAATGGAACAGAGTTTTTCAAAGGCAATGAAACATTTTTGTAAGTGAAGGGTCCAATTTTGCCACCTTCAAGTCTTTCACGCCATACCCAGCCTTTTCTGCGTGGCGAGTAGTGTTCAAGATCTTTTAAAATTTCTTCTATGTCTATTTTTTTATTTGGGTCTAGTTTGTAAGTCATGTTTTTCTCCTTCATATTAGTCTGAAAACTATGTTGGGTTGCTTTCTAAAGGCTCCACTTGAGGGGAGCTGTCAGACGGATGTCTGACTGAGGGGTGACCGGACTAGCTGAAAATATTCTTTAATGCATTAAGTAAAACTCGTCACTTTATGATCATTTCAAGTTTTACTCTGGTTAAGTCACCCTCTCTTTTATTCTCTCCCTCAAGGGAGAGCTTTAGAACAAGCCTTGAAGTGCAGTGTCTTCTTCTGCAATCTTCTTGGCAGCTTCCTGAATGCTGATGTTTTCTTTCTGAGAAAGTTTCAGCACAACATGACCAGCCCCTTTACCCAACAAACCAGCTTCGTTAATTTTCTTAACCAAAGTCTGGGTAGTAAGGCTGTCTATACCCATTCTTAAAAGAACAGATCTTTCTATTGACGGCGAAGTATAGTTCTTGCCATATTCAACCATTGGTTCTACAATCTTGTTGCAGAGCTCCCAAAACCTGTTCTTGAGTTCTTCATCACTAAGCTTATGCAACTCAGTAAGACGTTTCTCATATTTTTTTAGCCTGTCTTCACTCATTCTATCTTTCCTTTTCTATCAATAAAACCAACTACTACTAACTACAATAACTACTATTCACATATTTTGGCAAGTTGTTTTAGATTATACTATCTCCCATTTGCCCTTTTTCCATTTCGCATAATCTACTGGCTCAGAATTCTTTGCTTGAAACTGTATAATTCCTCTACCAATTATATAAATACCGCACTTACACAATTTTTTCCCATTCCCAGCTATATAAGGCTTAGCATCTGGAGCGTCTTTTAATTCATTTATTGGTTTTGCTCCACATTTACATTTTGGCAAAGGTTCTTGCCCTATAAAAAACTCTCTTTCCAACCAAGCAATTCCATGAACAAAAAACAATAATATTGCTGGACCAATAATTATTCCTGCATATCCCCAATTTGCTCCAAATCTAGATAATAAAACCTCACCAATAAATGCTGCCACAATAAGCAAACCTATAGCAAAAGTTTCCTGTTTAATAGAGCCTTTTCTGTTCAATTTATTTTCTTTCACTTTTCTATATTTCAATCATCTATTTTAATCATTATTTCTGGTCTAACACCATTATATTGTTCTGCTCTGATATAGTTTTCGGTGCCTGAAGAAGAAATACATCGATAATATGTTATCGGTGATTCATACATAGTTCTACTAGACCAATTTCTAAGCCAATAACTGTTGCATTTATTTTTTAAAGCAGGAACAAATTCTGTTTGCTTATATTTTTTTAATAGTGAAACTTCAGTCTGATCAGGACAAACAACAAAATTTGGTACTCCGTCAGGAGCTTTATAATCTTTGGCCCCTAATAATTTATACAAAAAAGGATTCTCAGACATAGAAGAAAAAGAATTTTCTTTTAATGTTATTGAACGATTATGATAATCTTTTGAAGAAAGTTCTATTCGCAACATTTTATGTTTTTCTGCTATGCTAAAAGCTTTTGCAAAAAACTCTTCTTCTAACCATTCTCTTAATTCAGAATCTTTCCAATCAAATTCTTCACGAATACTATGCATAGGTCTAAAAGCCAAAATATATTTACTTATCAACAATGCTTTATTTTCATCTGCTTTTAAAACAATCCATTCTATTGGTTCAGGTCCATTTGTCAGATTTCCATCTTGTTCATACCTGCCAAAAGTAACAATAACACTCTCTTCTAAATCCGATTCAGAAGGAGTTTTTTCGTCTTTCGACAAACCTTTTCCAAATGATTTATCACAAATAAAAAAAATACAAATAAATAAACTGACTGTTATTAAAAAAATTTTATTATATTTAAAGGAATAGGAAATATAGCCTTTTTTACTATTCCTATCTTGTTTATAATTCATAAATTACACTTTCTTTTATTATAAATAATGTATTACTAGTAAAGCTTATTACTAATAATTATCATATTTTTCAAGTTGTTTTTTCAATGCATTAAGAGCTTGTATTTGCTTATGTAATTTTTCTATTTTGTCTAAACTCTTATTCGGCTCAGGTTTTGAAGGAGGTAATGGAACGTAAACCCCATTTGCTGTTGGTTCTGAATGAATAACCCATTTATTTTTAAAATAAGGAAAATAATATTTAAAATATTCACTTGCAGCATAATTTTTAGATGGAGAACTAGCTAAAAAATAATCATCCGCAAAATAGAATTGAAATGTTGTTTTTGACATTCTGTCTAAAGGTAATTCTACTCCCATCCATTTACTTAATTCATTAATGTTTTTAGGCATAGAATCATAAATACTATCTTTTTCAGGATCTTTATCCGAGCAATATGCTGCTAACGCCAAGCCTATTGCGGTTCCTTCCGTTATAGCAAGATATTCTTCTCTTCTCTGGTACAATGTATAAAAATCAATAAAAAATGTTTGTGGATAATTTGCAATTACCCAAATAGTACAATTTCTTTGCCAATTTATTAATTTAAAAATATAGTCTTTTTGCGTAAAATTCTTCCCTTCAGAAAGAATTCTCTCAATATTATTTTGCCAAGCATACAAACAATAAGAGTCTTTCCCCGATTCTATTTCTTTTATAGCTTCACTTGCATCATCGTAAATATAACTAATGGTATCATTCCAAACTTTAGAATTACAAACATTGTCTATAAAATGATCTGCATTACGGTATCTATTTCCTTTTTTAGAAAATTCATTATTTATTCTTGTTCTAGTAAATTCTAAATTTTTTAACAAAGAAGGCTCTTTTTTAACTAAATATAAAAGATATTTAGAAATCAAAATGCTTATTTCTTTATCAACAGCAATATTATTTGCTATAAACATCAAATTCATACAAGCAGTATTTCTTAAATTCATAAGCGCCATTTTATAATATGGTTCATTACACTCATTATAACTAGCTTCTACTATATTAATTATAAATATTGGCGCAAAAGAAATAAGAAGAGCTGTTCTACTATCATTTTTAGAAGCATAATAACAGCCAACAGAGAAGAAATCATTTACCAAGTATGTAAGATCCGAAACACTTGGTATTCCAAGCTGTTTGTTATTTAATATCTCTACCTCTGGTAAGCTTTCGTAATTATTTAGTAAATAATATGTTTGAGAAGCATAGTCCAAATAGTATTTATCATTACCAATTTTTTCAAATTCGTATATTTTTTTACAAAAATCTTTTAAATCATAAGTAAATATTTCTGAATAACTTTCAAATTTTGTGCTTCGAGCTTTAGGACTATTTTTATCAAAGCTATAATACTTAATTACAGGCTTAGGCCACTTGAAATAACCACCCTTTTTACCTTCAGAATACTTTCCTTTAAGAGAATACGTAATATTCTTTATTGAATTACTTAAATGATTCAAACGAACTTCGTAAACAAAAAATATTTTATAAAGATAATACAAATCATAAATAAAAATTAGTAATATTACAGCAGAAACACATCTTAAAAGAAATTTCTTTTCTTTTCTCTGTTTTAAATCCATATTTATCCTTTCTAGATGTATTTAACCGATTAATATTCTTTCTTTTTAAAAATTTCTGCGTTTAAGCAATAAAGGGAGATACTTGCCTTTTATGTATTGTCCTTTATAATGATCATTTTTAACAGGTGACCCAACTAAACTATATCCTTGATAACCAACAAAACTATATGATTTACGCGACAATGGATCTTTAGGAATACTTATGCCTAGCCATTTATTTAAAATGAATTCATTTATACGCCTTCTATGATTTTTATCTTCCGAATCCAATGCCTTAAAAGCTAAGGCAATAGCAGTTCCATTCATTATTGCTAATTTTTCAAGATTTAAACAATAATAATTAAAATAATTAACAAAACTGTTTTCAAAAGCTTTCTGAACCATTATCATCTCTTGTTGTTTGAATAATTCATCTGAATCTTTAGGATAAGATCTTACTTTTTGTAATTTATTGTTAAAATCATTCTGCCAATTATAGAATTTTGAATAATCTCCTGTATTTTCTATATCTATTATTTGTTGCTTTGCACCATCAAAAAGTAATTTACTCAATTCTTTAAACTCTTTTGAATTAGAAACATATTTCGCAAAAGCATTATTCTTGTTTACTAAAAATTGGTAGAAATTATTATCACAACGAATATAGTTATCTACTTTACGAGTAAAAGAAGGTTCTGCATTTATTACATTAATAAAATTTTTTGAAATCTTTCTGCTTGTTTCTATATCAATATCTGTATAATTAGCTAGATATAATAATTGCTTACAAGCATCTATTTGAACGTCTATAATATCTGTATTTATAGCTGCTCCATCAGCAGAGTTAGCCTCTATATCTTGACAAGCCAAAATAGGAGCATAGGCCAATAGCAAAGCTACTTTACTATTATTTTGTAAAGAATAATATAAACTCGCCCATAACCAGCTTCTAAATATATTTAAAGTCTTTTCAATATCAGTAATACTAGGATTCTTTAATATTTCGGAAGCAGGAGTATAAACCGGTTTTTTATAATTATCAATTAAATCACTAACTTTTTCAGATAATTCTACATACAATGTTGTTTCTGAAAGAGGAATATTTTTAATACTTTCAATTTTTCTTTTAATAAACTTATTTTTAAATATACCTTCAATATCATTATGTATAGAAGAACAAGGTAAACAAAACTTTTCATAATTTTTTGTTTCTGGAAAACTTTCAATTAAACTTGGGTAAGAAGTCTTTTTCGTTCTTTCAAGATCTACATATTGGTATTTAACAAATTCATTATAACTATCGTTTAATTCATTATAAAATGCAAATTTATCATTAAAATTGTTAATTCTTATCTCGATAACAAAACAACCTATTGAAAGCACTACCACTACAGTAAATGCCATAATAAAAGAAATATAATTAGATTTCGCTGTTTCTTTATCATGTTGCTCAACATAGTCTTCATACATTTTTTGAGCAAAATCGCTATCATCACGACCCGAATCATCACTGTTATAAAAATTTCCATAATCATTTAAGTTATCGTAAGAATCAAAATTATCTTGGTTATCGTAATTTCCATAATCATCATAATTATAATCATCAAGAGACTTCTGCCCTTCATGCTCTACAAAATCCTCTTTGTAATCACGCTTATAATGATCTAATCCATATTGATTATTTTTATTTTTTTTATCTTTTTTACTCATCTAATTAGTTATTTCTCTAATTTTCTTTTAATATAACAGTTTATGATTCTACTAATTTGATTATATCATTAGTTATATAATATGTAAAAAATGTATTATTTTTTTAATAAAAGGTATTTGTTAATCAAAAATAACCTAAAAAGAAACAACCTCTGATGTTACTCAGAGGTTGTTATTAGCTAAGTTTTGTTGAATCGCATTTTCCTTTTCGGAAACTTTCAATCTCGTAGTTAGCTTCAAGCGTCACCGCTTTTAGGCTTCCCCTTCTTGTTTTTGGTGTCCCTTAGAGTTTTTAGTGTTTGCCTTTGACCCTTATTTGTTCGGGCCTGACCTTCTAGCGTTCATCGCTCTCAAGGTTCTAAGTATCAATCACCTACACCTTTTTTGGTTTTTCGGTTGCTTTTTGTTTTTTAGCTTTCCTCTTTCGAACTTTCCGTTTTGGTTTGTTGAGTTTTAAACTTCAAGGTTCTTTTCCACGGATTCTCATCAGCTAGGGTTCACTGACGCTTCCTTCAGGTTCGTTTCCCTTACAGCGCCTTCATCTTCGAGCGTGTCAAACGGCTTTCACACCGCCGCTCCCCATTTCTAGGTTTTCTCAACCTTCTAACGGGTAATTTGCGTTCTTCTGACTTGTGGGTTTGTTCCGCCCCACTGGCACTTCGAGGGTTGTGGCCTTCAGAGTTTTACGTGGCATCCAATCGGTTACTGTTTCTAGCACCTTATGCTTCCCTCGCTGTTTCTGTCTCTTTTCGGATTTCTTCTAAGGTCTGCGTGGGTTCCCTTACCTCTTGGCCGCTTACGTTCGTTCCGGTTTGCGACCTCGCTTCGCCTTAGCCCCTTGTCTTCGGTTTTTCCTCAGACTGGTTTCCGTTGTGAGATTCAGTTCAGCCTCGTAGCTTTGCTCCTGGTTGCCTCGCGCCTCGCACATTGCTTGGTTTCATCCTTGCATCGGCTGGCACTCTCTCTTGACCTTCTGTCTCTCTTTGAGGTATCTAGCTTCCTGTGCCCCGCTCAAGCCTCGAGCCTGGAGACTTTGCTTTTCCCACCTTCGCAGTTTCGACTGCCCTGGGGTTTCTCTGCACTATGGAAGTTGATTTCTCTCGGTTTAACCCGAGAAGCTCTCCCTCTATGAGGTTTTTTCCTTCTACTCTTTCTTTAAATGTAAGTCGATTTCGGTCACGGCTTATTGGTTCACCTAAAGGCTTATGAACTGTCACCAGTTCAGCTCTTGCCTTCATTAAGACCGACGCACGGCTCTACGTATTGCTACGCTTTAAAGTTTAAGGTTTTTCGGATTTGCGATTCGTTTTTCAAAGATCTTAGCTCCCCTTGCGAGGAGAGTTAATATATCATAATACAAATTCTAAAGTCAATACTTTTTTTAAAAATTTTTAATTATTTTTTTCCAACCTATAACTACCTGAAATCTTCACGCAAAACTTAGCAAATATCTAAATATTAACAGACTCTAGATGCTTCTTTATTGCATCATGCATAGGTTTAAAAAAGGGTTCAGTATCTACTTTGGGTTCTATTCTTTTCCAGACAGAATTAATTGGATAAACTACGCTGCCAGTTTTTTCATCTATTAAGGCTTTTTCTGTTCCGAGCTGGTCTTCAATAAGCTGCCATTCAAAAGTGAATTCAGTCTTTAGCATTTCACCGAAAAGACAACCAAATGCATTTGCCATAACTTCATTTTCATCTTTTTCATCAGATTCGCCGTCGTTCCAAATGCCGAAAAGAGGCCCCATTGCCTGGGAAGTTACATTCTGATCTTCTTTTGCTTCAGCCCAGAGTTTGAAAACTTTGTCCATACCTTCATAAGTAACAGGTCCAGAATCTTTTTTCATAAAAGCAGCATATATTTCTCTGCCCTTGTTGGCGTTCAAAGCGATTAAAGATAAATCTTTACGACTCAAGCCTAAAATTTTTGGAGACATATTCATAGCTTTACTCTCTTTTTTCTTTAAAAATTTAGTTTTACGTGCTAAAACATTTTATGTTATTAACACATTACTTAAATTATGAAACTTTATGTTTAATAGTCAATGCTACTGATGATTAGTCTTATGGTTTTATTGGGGGTTGGGTTCGATTGGTTTTATTGTAACAATCAAACCAAGAGGCGTAAGCCTCTAAACAATCACAACAATTATAACCTTTTGCTTTTAAAAGCAACAATAGCGTGACAACACATAAGTTTTTATGCTTTAATTGCATAATTAATAATTTATCATAGAATTTTTCATTATAAAAGGAGCCAAAATAAAAATATGGCAGATTCTAAAATAATATTAATCGTAAACTGCGGTAGTTCTTCTCTTAAATATGCTGTTATGAGAATGCCAGAACGCGAACAGCTTGGCAAAGGTCTTGTCGAAAGAATAGGTCTTGAAATGGGCCATCTCGAACAAAAGGCTAATGGCAAGGTTTACGAAGTAAGCCAGAAGATTGAAAACCACAAAGTAGCTATGGAATTGGTTATGAAAGCTATGACTGACCCAGAAAAGGGTATTATTAAAGATACAAAAGAAATAGCTGCTATCGGTCATAGAGTTCTCCATGGCGGTCAGTATTATTATGATTCAATCGTTATTAACGGCGACGTTAAAAAGGCCATCAGAGACTGCTTTGATTTAGGTCCTCTTCACAACCCAGCTAACCTTATGGGTATTGAAGCCTGTGAAGCTGCTATGCCAGGGCTTCCTAATGTTGCTGTTTTCGATACTGCTTTCGGTATGGCAATGCCAGAAAAAGCTTATCTCTATGCTATTCCTCATGAATACTATGAAAAATATAGCATCCGCCGCTACGGTTTCCACGGAACCAGCCATAAATTCGTTTCTAACGAAGCTATCAAGTTTGCTAACCTCGACCCCAAGAATGCAAAAGTTATCGTTTGTCATTTAGGGAATGGTGCAAGCATTTCTGCTTCAATCGGCGGCAAGTGTGTTGATACTTCTATGGGTCTCACTCCTCTTGAAGGTTTAATTATGGGCACCAGAAGTGGTGACGTAGACCCAGCAGTTCTTCAGTTCATTATGAACAAAGAAAAACTCACACCAGATCAGATGCTCAACATTCTTAACAAGAAGTCTGGCGTTCTTGGTATGAGCGGTGGCGTTTCCAGCGACTTCAGAGACATTAACAAAGCAAAAGAAGAAGGCAACCACCTTGCAGAAGTAGCTCTTGATGCTTTCATTTACAGAGTTGTAAAATATGTTGGCGCCTATGTTGCTGCAATGAACGGCGTTGATGCAATATGTTTCTGCGCTGGCGTTGGTGAAAACGATATTCAGGCAAGAAAGATTATTTGTGAACATTTAAGCTACTTGGGCATTAAGATTGATGATAAAGCTAACAATGTTCGCGGTGAAAGAAGAGTTATCTCTGCTCCAGATTCTAAGGTGAAGGTTATTCTTCTTCCAACAAACGAAGAATTACAGATTGCAATCGATACTTACGAATTAACTAATAAATAAGACCCCTTCAGTCTCGCAAATGCTCAACAGCTCCCCCAACAGCTTCGCTTTGGGGGAGCATCGTTTTAGAAAATGATGAATTACAGATTGCAATCGATACTTACGAATTAACCAATAAATAAGACCCCTTCAGTCTCGCAAATGCTCAACAGCTCCCCCAACAGCTTCGCTTTTGGGGAGCATAAAAAACTAAACCAAAAAAGCTTGGGAATAATCCCAAGCTTTTTTCTGTTTCGCTATATGATTAAAATGTGCTGAAAATTTCTGTGAAGAAAAGATCAACTTTTTGATCAGGCATATTGTTTGCTTTAACCTTAGAATTCTGATAGCACATTTTAAGTCTTGTATGAGCTGAAAGCTGATATGTATAAGCAAATGTAATTACATCGCCCTTCAAATCATTGATAAAGCCAACTAGAGGATTACCAGCTACAGTATTGAAAGTATTTGCTTTGCCATCGTAAAGGTTTTCCAAATGATCATAAGCTAGTCTGAATTTATGTCTGTCATCATTTTTCAAAGTATAGCAAACCTGCAATTTTAAATCGCTTAAATTCTTGAAGGTTTGGTTATCATTTCCATTTAATGCAACTGTTACAAGATACAAATCTTCAAAAGCTGTTTGATCAGCTAACAAGAAATCATTTAAATTTTCCGAACTAATATTAGCATTAGATTCATCGTCAGCACGAGTATAAGCAATCTTTGCACTAAATTGTTTCTTGCTGTCATAATTAAATGCAATATGGCTTAACAAGCCTTGAGCATCAGAACCAGCGGCATTGCCATCTTCTACATCGCTGTAAACAAAGGCTAAATCATAAGTAAACCTATCTTGTTTATCGTTTAATTTGCCCCAAGAACCCAATTCATATCTGGTTTCTTTTCTGTTGTCTGCATATGCATTGCCATTTTCGTCATAAGCACGTTCGTTAAAATAGAAGCCAAAATACATATTGTGACCTTTATAGTTATAATCTGCATTTAAGTTCCAAACATTGTAATAGTCTTTGTTGCCTTGACGTTCAAAGAAAAGATTTAATGCAAGATCTACATCACCACATCTTTTGTTATAATGAACCGCATCTATATGGTTGTGCATAACAAAACGATGACCATGCTGATACCAGTCACGACCAAACTTGAATTCTCCACCAAAACTAAACATATCTTTAACTTTGATATAAGCAACTTCAACAACAGATGTGCCCTTGTTGTTCCCGTCCCATTCATTTAAACCATTGTTACCAATAAGATTCCATCTTGCTCTTGCAGAAACATTTTCATCTATATCAGTGTCTAACTGTAGTCTGAGACCTGTTTCTGTTCTGTGACGATGGTCTTCACCGAAATCAATATTTCCGATACTGCCTCTATCGTGAACGAATCCATAATTTCTGATTAATATGTCCCCAGAAAGTCTTACTTTATCAAGTCCGCCATTTTTAATATTTTCCTTTATGGAATTTACATCTTTCTTTAAACCAGCTACATCTTCTTTTACTATTTGCATATCATCTTCTAATGCTGTAACTTTTACGCCAAGAAGAGCTAATTCATCAGCAAATTCAACGGTTAACTTTTCGAGATTCTGAAGATCATTTTTAGCAATAGAACTTACTCCATTTTGTTCTATATTTGCCAACATTTTAGCTGTCATTACCGCTAACTGATAACGAGTAACATTCTGTTTCCCTTTATAAGTGCCGTCCGGGAAACCTTGTATAATACCTTTTTCTGCCATATTATTAATGGCATCATAAGCCCAATGATTAGTTGGAACATCTGTGAAAGGTCCGGCAAAAGCTGCTGAAATTCCTGATAAAATCAATGCCGATGTATAAATAACTCTTTTATTCATTTTATATCCTTATAATATTATAAAAATCATTTCTTCCTTCAAACAAGTTTAAATATAATATTGTAAACAACAATAATTGGTCAATAGCTTTTTAGATTTTAGAAATGTTTGAAATGTTAGAAATGTTAAAAATGTTAAAAATCTTGCTAATTTTTCTATAACAGATAATAATTATGTAAATAATTATTGTAAAAAAAGCTTAAATTACCAAATATAAAATGAAAATTCTTTTTGTTATAAACGCATTAACTGTTGGCGGTGCACAAACCCTGCTAATAGACCTTGCCAAACATTGTAAACAAACAAATAACGATGTTATTGTGGCAACCTTCAGAGATGGTAATTTAAAAAATAAATTAGTAGAGAATGAAATAAAAGTAGATATTCTTGGAGAAAGCTTTTTCGACCTTATTGCATGTTATCGTTTAATAAAAATATACAAAGAATTTAATCCAGATATTGTTCATACTCATTTATTTAGAGCTACTGCCTGGGCAAGATTTGCAAAACTTATTTCCAATAGTAAAACAAAGCTTGTTACAACTATTCATGGTTCAGAAAGTGATGTTTATCATGTAATAGAAAAAATGATGCAGCCTCTTTCTGATTTTATGCTTTTTCCAAGTCAATATTTAGCCAAGTGGTATTCTGAATCTATAAAAAAACTTAATTCTGATTCTTTTAAAGTAATATATCCTGGAACCACAATAAACGGACCAAAAACTTTTCAAAAACAAGAAAAAATCATAGTTGGAACTTTATCAAGATTACACCAAATAAAAGGAATAGACATACTTTTAAGAGCAGCCAAAATACTTAAGGATAGAAATCTAAACTTTGAAATTAATATAGGTGGCGGAGGAAAAGGGAAAGAAAAGTTATTAGAGCTTGCAAAAGAATTAAAACTCGAAAAAAGCTGTATTTTTGTGGACGATATTCCAAACAAAGCTGAATATCTTGAAAACATGAGTATTTTCGCAGCACCTTCTAGAAAAGAAGCTTTTGGAATTAATATTTGTGAAGCTATGGAAAGAAGCTTACCTGTTGTTTCAACAAAAGTTGGCGGAATTCCTGAAGTTGTTGAAGATGAAATAACTGGTTTTTTATGCGAACCAGATAATCCAGAAGAGCTTGCAAAAAGCTTAGAACTATTAATTAATGATTCTGAAAAACGAAAAACAATGGGTGAAAAGGGGAGGGAAAGAGTTGCCAAACTCTTTAATAGGACCAAAGCAATGAAAGAACATATAGAATTATATAATAATCTTACCCAAAACAAAAAAATACATTTTGCTATTTCCTCTTGTGAATTGGGTGGTGGAGAACGTTTAGCTATAAATCTTATAAAAAGTCTACAAAAAAGAGGTTGGCAAGTTTCGGCAACCTGTGCAGGAAACCCTCTTTATGCAGAATTACTTTCAATGAATGTTAAATGCTCTGTCGCTTCAATGAATATGGGCGGAATTATGTTTGCTTTAAAACTATTTAAAGATTTGAAAAGTATTAAGCCAGACATTATTAGTTCCCATTTAAATAAAGCCAGTTTATTCTCTGGTATTTTAGGTAAAATATTAGGAATAAAATGTGTTTCTCACGTTCATGGTTTAAATAAAAAAATATATTATCAGTTCAGCGATAGACAGATAGCCGTTTCTAATGCTGTTAGACAACATTTATTAGACCAGAAATTAAATGCTTCAACATTGATTACAATTAATAATTGCATAGATAAACCTGCTGTAGGAACAAGAAAATACCCAGAAAAACCATTAAATATTTCAATTACTGCTAAACTTCATGCAAACAAAGGTCATGAATGGGCTATAAAAGCTATTGCAAATAATATTTCAAATTTAAAAATAGGTAAAATTCATATTTTTGGAGATGGACCAGAACGCCAAAATCTTGAAAAGCTCTGCAATTCACTAGACAATTTAAAAAACAAAGTTATATTTCACGGTTTCGTAAATGACCCGTCTCAATATTATAATGACATAGACATAGCTTTACTTCCATCATTAGGCGAAGGGATTCCATTAAGCCTACTTGAAGTAATGAGACTTGGAATTCCTTGTATAGCCACAAATGTCGGAGGTATTCCAGAAATAATTATCAATAACCAAAGCGGAATTCTTGTTGAACCCAAAAAAGACAACGAACTCATTGAAGCAATTAACAGGCTTTCAAATAAAGAAAATTATGAATTATTTAGCAAAGAAGCCTTTGAACGATTCAAAAAAGTTAATAATCAAAATAAAATGATTGATGATTTTGAAAAGACGTTGTTAGAAGTAAAAGATTAGACACTAGAGATTTGACTATTTATATAATAGATTGTACTCTATAAGTTGTTTGCTTAAAGCTATTTAGAGTTTAGAGAAATGTTTGGTTTATAAAGTTACCGAATTATTAATATAATGAGGAATCAGCCTGATGGGTATATTAGATAAAGCTATAGACATTCGCTATGTTATTGGCATAGACTTGGGCACTACTCAATGTGCTCTTTCATACTGTGATTTACACGACAAGAATTTGAAGATAAAAAATCTTCCAATAACTCAGCTTGTCAATGACAGTATGATTGACGATTTGCCAACACTACCATCAAACATTTATCTTGTTGAAGAAAGCAGAGTTCTTAAACGTCCAGAATGGATGGAAAGACCTGGAAAAATCATAGGGAACTATGCAAAAGAGCTTGGTAGTCAAGTTCCAGGGCGTTATATACATAGTAGCAAATCTTGGCTTTGTCATCCAAGAGCAGAAAGGCAATCTCCAATTCTGCCTTGGCAAAGTGAAATTACCGATAAAAAAATTTCTCCTGTTGAAGCTGCTTGCGAATATTTAACCTACCTGAAAAATCTTTGGGATGCAAAAATAGGAATTGAAGGCGAAGATTCTCTTTTTGAAAAGCAGAAAGTAATTGTTACTGTTCCTGCCTCTTTTGACCCATCCGCACGTAATCTAACTTTAGAAGCAATAGAAAAAGCAGGCATAAAAAATTACTCTTTATTAGAAGAACCACAAGCCGCTTTCTATGACTATTTGCAAAGAAACCCCACAACTATGGTTTCTGAGCTAAAAGGCGTTGACACCGTGTTAGTTATAGACGTTGGTGGTGGAACAACAGATTTTAGCTTAATTGGCGTAAAATGGGTTAAAGATGGTAATCACGCAGAATTTACAAGATTAGCCGTTGGACCTCATCTGTTAATAGGTGGCGATAATCTTGATTTGACTCTAGCAAGAAATGCCGAAGCAACTTTTAACAATAAAGGAAAAAGACTTAATTCCAAACAATGGTTGTCTTTGCTTGCTCAAAGCCGCATACAAAAAGAAAAAATACTTTCAGATGAAACCAACAACAAAATTGATTTTACAATTACAGGTTCTGGAAGTGGTGTATTATCTGGCTCCGCTAGAGTTCAGATAGAGGCTAACAAGCTAAGACAAATACTTATAGACGGATTTTTCCCATTGGTTGATTCTAATGAATATCCAGATGAAAGTGAAGCTTTAGGCTTATCTGAAGCAGGGTTACCATTTACCAAAGACGCCGCTGTAACAAAGCATTTGGCAGCTTTTTTGAAAGATAATGATGTAATGCCAGATGCTATTTTGTTTAATGGTGGAACAATGAAAGCCGACTGTCTGCGTCAGCGATTGTGCGAAGTAATCGGTTTATGGCGTGGAGAAGAGCCAAAAGTATTGGAAAATCCTCATCCAATCTTGGCTGTTGCTGCTGGTGCTGCATATTATGGCGTCGTCGGGATGGGATTGGGGCAAAAGATTCACAGCGGCAACCCAGTTTCTATTTATCTGGGTATCGGCAATTCATCAAGTTCTACGATTGACAAGTATGTTCCCGAACAGCTCATATGTATTTTACCCAAAGGCTCTGAAACAGAAACAGACTATGACTTAAAAGGCAAAACTCTTGGAATAGATTTAAGCCATGATGCCGCGTTCTATCTGTTCTATACTCCATTGCCACCAAAAGCAGAAGAGTTTGGAAGAACTATCAGATTCAACTCCAAACGCTACTTGCCTCTTCCACCTTGCAAATTAAAAGCTCAAACGGCAAAAGGCGAAAGACAGGTAAATATTCGTATAAAACTGAGAGAAACAGGTTATTTACAGATATTTTGCGAAGAATTAAAGGGTAGTTTTTCTCAAGAACTGCGATTTGATTTGGGCGAAAGCGATAAAAAAGCCGATAATTCTGCACCAGCAAAACGAAAGGTTCCTTTAACAAGTGCTCAATTAAAAGACATTTCTGAAATTCTAGATAATGCTTTTGCTGGCAAACTTGAGTTCAATTCTGTTTTCAAGGAAATAGAAAAAGTAATCGGTAGCAATAGAGATTCTTGGGATGCTGAAATGCTCAGACAATTATTCGATGTAATAATTGAAAGAGAAGCTGAATTTAGACAAAGTCAAGCCTCAATGACTATTTGGTGTAGACTTTTAGGTTATACCCTAAGACCTGGTTATGGCGTAAAAGGCGATAATGAACGCGTTGATAAAATGTGGAAAATGGTATATGAATCCTTCGACTACGACAACGTTGAATTCTGGGCAGAATGGTGGGGAATGTGGAAACGCATAGCACCGGGGCTTTCGCCAGAACGACAATTATCATTAGAAAAACTTATTATGCCTATCCTTTTCCCACCTAAAAAACGAGATAAAAAGCTACGAAAAATTGTTCAGCACGAAAGAAACCAGTTATGGAGACTGTTAGGGCATCTTGAACGACTAAGTGTCGAAGAAAAGAAAAAAATAGGTGATTTAATTATAAATACACCTATGAGTTATGGCGTTGATTTTGTGTCTTTAAGTACTTTAGCAAGATTAGGAGCTAGAGAATTAGCTTATGCTCAAGACAGTCTTATGGTTCCACCAAGTGTAGCCAATGATTGGGCAGCCAAATTGCTTAGAAAGGCAATTCCTGGCAGTTCTTACCTTGATACGGCTTTGCGTGAAATAGGCAGAAAAACAGGCGACAGAATGGTTCAAATAGAAGATCAACTTCGCAATGATATTTTAGAGGTCTTTAAAAAGAAGCTTAAGAAGAAAAACTTCATAAAACCTCTTCTTAAAGCTGTTAAACTTGAAGAAAACGATTTACAGGAAATTACTGGCGAAGTTTTACCCTCTGGTTTTGTTTGGATAAAAGACGCAGAAGAAAACAAAGATTAGGTTATGATTTAACTTACATACAAATCATAACCTACTTAGAAAAAGAACAATTTTTCTTATTCTTCTTTAATTATTTTATAAGTGTGTCGTCTTTGTTCTTGAAAAGAATAAACAACCATTCTATCAGGATAAATGTCGATGACTTTAAATTTTCCTTCAAAAATAAAATCTTTTGAGACAGTCATTTCTTCTCCTTCAAATTCAATAACAGCAGAACGGCTACCTTCATCACCAACTATACTTTTAACTAATATTATTAATTTATCTACTTTAGGTTGAGGAGTAGGTGTTCTCTGAGTTGAATTTACATGTTTTTGTTCATTTTTTAATCCTAATTTTTGAAGCTTATTTTGAAGTTTTACTCTTTGTTCTTTGCTCATAAAATCTTTATTTGCATTACCATTAACATCTGAGTCAGTTTCTGCAAAAACATTTGGGGTTGTCATAAGAAATCCAGCTAAACATAAAACACCAAATATTTTATTTAAACTATTTTGTTTCATATCTTTATGCCTTTCAAAATTATAATGCTTAAATTCAAATCTACCTTTTTTTACGCTTTTTTACAATAGATTAAGGGTAGTATGTCATGGTGCGGTTGATTTGTGAATAACAACAAATTATGGTAGAATCTAAAAAATCTCTCCTTGTCTTAGATGGGGACTAATCTGGAGGAAGTATAATGAAGTTTTTATTAGTTTGTGCTGCTCTCTGTTTAATTAACTCTCTTTGTATGGCTGATGCTCAAAAAGAAATAGATTTGAATATAAAAAGCGATACTCTTAAAGGTCAAACTTCTGATGTAAAGTTTACTTTTATTGGTCATGCATCTTTAATGATTGAAAACAATGGCAAAGTTTACCATATTGATCCTTGGAGCAAAATGGGCGATTATTCAAAGTTGCCAAAAGCTGATGTAATTTTAGTAACTCACGAACACTTTGATCATTACGATAAAGATTTGATCAAACAACTTTTGAAAGATAATACTAAAATGATAACTACATCTACAGTAGCTACTGATTTTGGAAAAAGAGGGAATAGGGCCATTCTTGCTAATGGTGAAAGCGTAACTTTTGATGGTGTAAAAGTTGAAGCTGTTCCTGCTTATAATATTCAGCATCTTAGAGATGGAAGCAATCCTTTCCATCCCAAAGGAAGAGGCAACGGTTATATTCTTACCATTGATGGTTTAAGAATCTATATTGCTGGCGATACTGAAAATGTTCCTGAACTTAAAGAAATTAAAGACATAGATGTAGCTTTCTTACCTTTGAATCTGCCTTATACTATGGATAATGCTATGTTTGAAGATTTAGCAAAGAGTATAAAAGCAAAATATTTGTATCCTTACCACACAATGGGAATGGATCAGAAAACAATTGAAAGCGTAAATGTTCCTGATAGTATTGTCAGAATCAGAAAGTTCGAAAACGAATAAAACAAAGATTTGAACTAATATATTATTTTTTAAAATGGCTAATCACTTTCATTAGAAATTGATTGGCCTTTTTAAATATTTAATTATAATTTCATAAAATATCCCTTGACAGAGATTCCATTCTTTATAAATTTTTCACCTTGTGATTAAAAGAATTCACGGAGGGTGTTTTATGAAACTAAATATGAGTCACGTAATTAAAGGATTAGCAGGATTAGCTGTTTGCTCTGTAATTCTGTTACTTAGTATGGATCCAGCTCAAGCTGTTCTAGAAGGTACTAATAGAGAAAGACTTGAATACCTTAACTACTCAGAAGTTCTTATAAAAGATGGTTTATATGCCAGAAAAGGAAAAGTAACTTTTAACAATTCTAAAAAAAGATACGTTAGAGGCGTAAAACGTCATAACGAACCAAGAGTTTACCAGCCAGATGTCTACACATGGGAACTAGCCATGAACGAACATAGAAACAAGCTTCAGTCCCTTGCTCCTGTTACAGATATGCCATTCCCTGGTATAGCACCAGTTCCAATGAATCAAGATGGAATATTGCCATCAAATCCATCTCCTTATATGGCTAAGAAAAATGGTAAAGCTAGCGACATCAAACGTCGTATTGTTGAACATATGAATTATTTGGATGCTAAGTATCCTCCAAATATTCCAGCATTACAACCCGCTGTTTACCCCGCAGGATGCCGTGGTGACTCTTGCGATGCTAGTTACTAAGGAGAAATATATAGACATTTAAATCATAATTTAAAACTAAAGACAAAAGACCATAGCTTGAAAAGTTTATTCTATTTCAATCTATGGTCTTTATTCTTTAATCTTATATCTTCCTTATAATATATGTATTCCTTGTTCTTCACAGTATTTTAGCATTCTCTTTGGCCATACACTAACCTGAACTTCACCAATATGATGTTTTTGAAGTAAAAGCATACTTAAACGTGATTGTCCAATCCCTCCACCTATTGTCTGGGGCATTTTTCCTGCTAATAAATCTTTATGCCAAGGCAAACTTGTTTTTTTCATTGCATTTCTTTCAGTTAACTGTCTTGTAAGGGTTTCTGGATCAACTCTTATGCCCATAGAAGAAAGCTCAAAAGATTTTTCAAATATAGGATTCCAAACTAAAATATCTCCATTTAACCCATGATGACCTTGAGTTGTAGGAGTAGACCAATCATCATAGTCAGGAGCTCGACCATCATGCGGTTGTCCATTCTGCAATTTTCCACCAATTCCTATGAGAAAAACAGCACCTAATTCTCTACAAATAGCATGTTCTCTTTCTTTAGAAGCAAGATTCGGATATTTTTCCAATAAATCTTCACTATGAATAAAATGAATCTTTTTCGGTAAAAATTTGTTCAAACCATATTTTGTAGCTATATGGTGTTCTGTAGAAAGAATAGCAGAATAAATTGTTTCTACTGTCTGTTTTAGATAATCAAGATTTCTTTCATCTTTATCCATTACCTTTTCCCAGTCCCACTGGTCAACGTATATGGAGTGAATTCCTGTTTCTATACTAGCTTCATCTGGACGCAAGGCGTTCATATCGGTATATATGCCTTCACCGACAGGAATATTGTAGTTTGCTAACGCCATTCTTTTCCATTTTGCTAAAGAATGAACTATTTCAAATTTTGTGTTTCCAATAGCTGGAACAGAAAAAGTAACTGGTCGTTCAGTACCATTAAGATCATCTTGAAGACCTGTTCCCATTTCAACATACATTGGAGCTGAAACTCTGTATAATTTTAAACTATCAGCTAAAGTATCTTCGAAATGTCTTTTTAATTCAAGTATAGCTCGTTCTGTTTGTAATAAACTAAGTCCCATTTGTTTGCGACCTCTTTTCTATCAATCTTTAACTAGATTTATTAATTTTGTTTCTATTTAAAATTAATTTGCTGCTTCCTTTTCATTGGATTTTTCATTTGAACTTTCTAAAGCCTTTTTAGCTACTTCATTTAAAAAATCCATTATTGTTCCTGTAGTTGCTGAAGTTTGGAAAACCCTAAGTGTATCGCCTGCTTTTATTTTATCCACACCACAAGGAACAATAGTGTGAGAACCTCTTCTTACTGCGGCAATTACAACACCATCCGGTGGTTTTAATTCCATAAGCATTGTGGCTGGGAAATTTTCAGGAACAGTAACTTCTACTATTTCTGCTTTTCCTTTTTCTATAGTTGTAAAAACATCAACACTATCTTCTGAAATAAGTTTGCTAACATTCAAAACTGCGTTAAATTGAGAACTTACAGCAACATCTATTCCAAGTTTATCAAAAAAGTCAGCATTTTCTATAGAGTGAGCTCTGGTAATAATCTTTTTTGCATTTAGAATTTTGGCTTGCATTGAAACCATAAGATTTCTTTCGTCATTACCAGTAACAGCAACAATACAATCACACATATCAAGCTGCTGTCCTTTTAAAAAGCTTGCACTAGTTCCGTCTGCATTAAGAACCAAAATGTTTTCTGAAAGATTTTCTGTAAGGAAACGGCATCTCGCCATATTCTTTTCAACAATTTTAGTGCGTATATGAGTGTAAGGTTCTAAAGATTTCGCTAGAATAAAACCTACATTTCCACCACCAATAATGAGAACATTCAAAGCCTTGCCAGGTGTTGGGTTAAATCTGTTTTCTATTTCACGCATAGGTCGTTCGTGACCCATGAAAATAATTTTATCTTCTTTGAAAAATACAGTTTGACCACTTGGAATAATAACATCATCACCTCTAAAAACAGCAACAGCAAGAGCTCCACGAGGTATCTTCAAATCCATTAGCTTTTTCCCAATAGCAAAAGAACCTGATTTTAACCTGTATTCAAGCTGTTTTAAGTCTTCGTGTTCAAAAACCTTAACATCTATTGCTCCAGGAACAGCGATTATCTTCGCTATATATTCACCCAATAGCATTTCTGGCCAGATAATTTTATCAATAGCTAGTTTTTCACCTAATTCACCAGCAAATGTTTCAAAATAATGGTCTTTATTAACAAAACAGAATGTCTCTGCTTTACTTATTTGCTTAACAGCTAAACAAGAGATAACATTTACTTCATCAGAAGCAGTACAAGCAATAAAGGCATCTGCTTTTTCTACTTCCGCTGATTGTAGAATAGAAAGACTTGTTGGATTTCCAACTATGCTTTGTAAATCATAGTTTTCAAACTGTTTAAGAGATTTTGAATCAGGTTCGATTACCTTTACATCATTATTAACCGTTAAAGTTTTTGCAAACTGCAAACCTATTTCAGTAGCACCAGAAATTACTATTTTCATATATAAAACAACCTATTTATGGAAATATACTTTTATTGGTAAATTTTTATCCGAAATTAAGACTTCTTCAAATCCTAATAAATTCAATTCATTGTTTGTTTTTTCGTCTAATAAAAAGTCTGTTAAGCCTATATTATATTTATCTTTTGTTAGTTCTTTTATCCACGAAGAAACATCAGAACAAATATTGTAACCACAAAAACTGCCGAAGTAAGACTTATAATCAAAATTTTCAAATTTTCCAAACAAACAAATATTTGATTTATGGCTACTATTGCGACAAAGCGATATTATCTGACGAAATATTGTTTCAATTCCATTAAAAGGAATTGAATTGTGCTTTGCTTTTAATTGTTCTACTATCTGATTTTCTCTAATCGGGTCATAAGCTCCGATAATATCTGTTTCAGAAGATTTTTTAAGTTCTTCTTTTAATAAGCCAATTTTTTTCGAACAAAGAATTCTGTCAGATAAAAGCTTTGCTATTGCATCGTCTATCTGGTCAATTTTGCTTCTGATATTTTGTATTTCAGCTTTTATCACCAGAATTTAGCCTCTTTTGCATTGCTTGATGCATTGGACATTTTGTATCATCTTCTCGGCAATAAGGATTTTTCGCAAACTGGCAGGGTGCCCCAGCATTCTTGAATATTAATGGAGCTACTTTTTTAACAGCAGCGAGCATTTCATAAGCTAGTTGTCTTATTTCCCACTGTGCCTTCATACAACAGCGCTGTTCGAAAAAGTTGAACAAACTTCTAGCATTCATAGTAAATACTATTTTAGTTTCAACCGCATTTGGGAAAATATAACGAGCATCTTCAGGAGCAACGCCAATTTCTACCATTTTTCGATAAGCATTTAAACTTTCTTCCATAGCCTTATTGTAAACTTCTAAAGCTTCTGGATTAGCAGCTATCTTTGGTGGAATAATGTTTGGTATTTCTTTTAATTTAAGATAATTAACATAGCGCTGACTTTCTTGAGAATAAGAAGCTATTCTATGTCTAACAAGCTGATGAGACAAAGCTCTCGAGATTCCATCTGCACTAAAAGTAAAAGTTGCGTGTTCAAAAACAGAATAATGACCTCTTTGAAAAAGCAGATTTATCATTCTTTCTACTTCTTCTGGTTTGAAACCATTTTCTATAGCATCTGCAGCTCTATTAGAATAGCAACGTCTAGCAGCAAGAGCTACCATCAAATCTGGGTCTGGCGTGTGTCGTAAAAGTGTAACTGGCATAAATACATAAAAACATTTCGGCGAAAACCCACTGCTCGAGATTTATTTCTCGTGAAATCGCAGCAAATTTTCGCCGTAAATGATTAGCTCAATAAAATTACTTTGCTTCTTCTACTGGAGCAGTCTTCTTTGCTTTTCTAGCAGCTACAGCTTCAGCAGCTTTCTTAGCATTAGCTAACTTCTGGTTGAATTTATCAACACGACCAGTAGTATCAACAAAACGCTGAGTGCCTGTGAAGAAAGGATGGCAAGCTGAACAAACTTCAACTTTGAGTTCTTTAGCAGTAGAAAGAGTTTCGAAAGTATTACCGCAAGCGCAAGTAACTTTAATTAAACTAGTTTTTGGATGAATGTTCTGTTTCATTTTAATTACTCCTATTAATCTTTAAAATGCTTAGAAGCTTCTTCTAAGCTGTCATAAATATCAATTATTTCGTGAAGATGAATCAACTGGAAAATGCCGTAGATATATGTATTTAGATTAATTAAAGCCATATCCCCACCGACACCTTTGAGTTTCTTCAAAGTACCAATAAAGAAACCAAGTCCAGAAGAATCAATATAATTAGTCTTTTCAAGATCTATAACTATCTTGTTTTTATTCTGGTCTAAAAGTTCCTGAATTTTCTGCTTAGCTGCCGGAAGAGACCACATCACTAAGTCGCCAACAATAGAAAGAACAACATAGCCTTTTTCAGCATTTCGTTCTTCAAAACTGATTTGATTATTTTCGTTATCTTCCATTTCGGTCCTCCAAGGGAATTAAAAACATCGCTTAATGATGTCTAGGTTTACTACGGACTATTTCAATAGCATTGCAAACAGCCATTGTAAGGTTTGCCTGCCACTGAGAAGAATTTAAAGTAACATTAGTAACAGCATTACCAATGTTAGTAACAACATATTTAGAAGGAAGTGAGTTTAAAGCCAAAGCAACAACATCTAATTTACAACGTTCACAAGAACAGCCTGGATTCTTGCCTTGAGCGAATAACTCATCTACAGCAGATTTAACTGCTTGTTCCATCTTGTTTACTAGTATTATTTCTTCCATTTTTAAGATATTAGCTTTCGGCCTTTAAACCTAGCTTTGTCCTTAATGTTTTTGGATCAATATCAAGCAATCGTGCTGCTTTTAGTTTGTTTCCACCAGCATATTCGAGAACCTTCTGAGCATACATACGTTCCATTTCGGCCATAGTATATATGCGATCTTCGACTATGCCATCATCACTAATTTTTGATGGTTTTCTGATTTTTTCAGGAAAATCATCAGCTTCAATGACATTTGATCTAGAAAGAACCGTTGCTCTTTCTATAACGTTTCGCAATTCCCTGACATTTCCAGGCCAAGAATAAGCAGTTAATACTGACATAGCATTTCTGCTTATACTGATTTCCTGCTTGTTGTATTTTTCCTTGAATTCATCAAGAAAAGAATCAACTATCTCAGGTATGTCTTCAATTCGTTCACGAAGAGGTGGAATGTGGATTTCAACCACATTTAATCTGTAATAAAGGTCTTCGCGGAATCTTCCCTTTTTTATTTCTTCAAGAAGACTCTTGTTGGTTGCAGCCATGATTCTTACATCAACTTTTATTGTTGTGGACCCACCAATACGCTCAAATTCTTGTTCTTGCAAGACTCTTAGCAATTTGGTTTGAGTCATCATGGACATGTCGCCAATTTCGTCAAGAAACAGCGAACCTCCATTAGCTCTTTCGAAGCAACCTTCTTGTCGGCTGATTGCTCCAGTAAAAGCACCTCGTTCATGACCGAATAATTGACTTTCAAGAAGCTCTGATGGAATTGCTGCACAATTCATCTTCAAATAAGGTTTATTACGGCGCTGGCTTTCGCTGTTGATAGCTGTAGCTACCATTTCTTTGCCAGTTCCGCTTTCACCGGTTATTAAAACAGTCACATCATTGCCTGCAACTTTCGATACCAAATCAAGAACCGATGATATCGCTTTGCTGGAACCGATTATTTTCTTTTTCATAATCTCCGGTAAAACCTTGAATGCTTGAGCTTCTTTAAGGCAAAAACCCTAAAGACAATTATTGCTCAGTCGTGTTTGCAATAATATCATAGCAACATTTATATGTCAAGAATCGTGTACCTATTTAACAGGGCAAACGCAAACTTTTTTCGTTTGTAGTCTATATTTACAATACGTCATTG
>CAMJNS010000008.1 GCA_946407375.1 uncultured bacterium | reverse complement strand
CTCTACTAACACCCTACTCTCTACCGACTTCTCAATGCAGCGTGGCTCCCACGACAGAGATATGAAAGCTTCTGTTTCGTTCTGGAAGAAATTCTAAGACCCCTTTCGGTCAGCAGAAGCTGACCACTTCCCCCAGCAATGCTACAGCATTCTGGGGGCAGATCTTTAGAATGCTCCCCCAGTTTAGCTGGGGCTGCCGACGAAGCGACACCACCCTAAGATGCTCCCCCACGAATGGTGGGGCTGCCGCCAAGGAGGGCGGCGTGCAAGCAAGCCACAGGATGTGTGCGAGTCGCAGAGCTGCTGAACGAAGTGAAGCTGAGGGGGTCTTAAAAGAAAACAACTTTTGAGTTATCCTGCTGTAAATCACAAGAAAACTGTTCCAAGAAAAAGCTTAACATTCAATGGGAAAAAATAGAATAATAATCTTTTAATTCCATTATTTTTCTCAATTATTGATTTTAAACAGTTATAAATGTTAAAATCTCAAAAATTTTATATAGCGAGAATATGAGATGTATATAGACGAAGCAAACAAAATCCCTTATATTTTTGAAGCTTGGCAAAAGCAGGTTGCTAATAGACCAGATGAAGTTTTTTTAGTTGATGTAGCTAATAATTTAAAATTTACCCTGAAAGAATCAGATTTAATTTCAGGGAAAGTATATGCTTACCTTAAAGAAAAAAGAATTGTTAGAGAAGACTTCGTATTAATAAACTTACCAAGAGGTGCTTCTATTATCCTTGCAATGCTTGGAGTCTGGAAAGCCGGGGCTGCGTTTGTTGTAACCGAAGATACATTAGCTCCTGAACGCATCGAATATATTAAAAAAGACTGTTCATGTAAACTTACAATAGATAATGATGTCTGGGAACAGATTCTTGAATTTAAGCCATATTTTGGTTATATAAAGTGTGAAAATCACAATGCTGCTTTTGCGGTATATACATCAGGCTCAACAGGCAATCCAAAAGGTGTTTTGCATGAATTTGGCAGCTTAAAATTATTAGAATATTCTGCTAAATGGAATGAATCGTTTTTTGATGAACCTGTTGTAAATTATGGAATGTTTGCACCCCTTAATTTTGTGGCTTCTGTCATGATCGTTGTTCTTCGCATTTATAAACTAACCCGACTCTATATTTTACCTTATTCTATTATAAAAAATCCGGTTAAGCTGCTCGATTATTACAAAACTAATCAGATTTACTCCGGCTATTTACCACCTTCTTATATTAGAGTTCTTGGTGATAAAATCAAAGATTATATGAAATATGTCTCCACTGGTTCAGAACCAGCAAATGGCATTTATGTAGAAGGGGTAAAAATTGTAAATAATTACTCAATGTCAGAAGTTCCTACTTTAATATCTAATTTTGTTATTGACAAAAAATATGATGTTGTTCCAATAGGTAAGATTGACAATGGCATTCCCTTTTATTTAATTGATGAAGACGGAAACGAAATCAAAGATGATTCTATTGGTGAACTTTGTTTTGCCGTTCCTTTTACTAGAGGTTATATTAATCTGCCAGAGCAGACCAAAAAAGCTTTTATTGACGGAATTTATCATACAGGCGATTTAGCTCATCGATTGTCTGATGGCAATTTCGTTCTAGACGGCCGTTCTAATGATATGATTAAAATTAATGGAAATCGTATCGAACCAGCCGAAATAGAAGCGGCATTTAAAAAGATTACTGGTGTTAATTGGTGTGCTGCAAAGGGAATTCAGGAAAAAAGGCGTTCGTATGTCTGCCTTTATTACAATGAAAATATTGATTTTGATGAAGAAGCCACTAATAAAAAAATGCAGAACCTTCTTCCTTCATATATGATTCCTGCTTATTATATGAAGATTAAAGATATTCCTTTAAAAGCCACTGGAAAAATGGATAGAAAGTCACTTCCAATTCCAGAAATTAATAATTTTAGAAACGAATATATTGCTCCAAGAGATGATTTAGAAATAATTATATGTGAAGCTTTTGCAAAAGCATTGAATATTCCATCAGATACAATCAGTATTAAAGATGATTTTTACAAACTTGGCGGTGACTCTATCGGCACTATGCTTGTAGTCACAAAATTAGACAGTATAAATTTAAGTGCTAAGGATATTTTTAAGTGCAAGACAATAGAAAAATTAGCTGATTTAGTTCGCGAAAGAAATATTAATCAAACAGAATCATTAGATAAACAGTTGGAAAACGAATTATTTGTTCCCCATAAACTAAATGCAATGCAGGTAAAAATCTTTGATTATCAGCTGTACAAAGTAAATGGCACTATGTGGAATTTGCCCATTTTCCATCGTTATGATAAATCTGTAAATGCTGAAAAACTTAAAAATGCTGTTTTAGAAGTTGTAAAAGCTCATCCTGCACTCTCTTGCATTATTAAATTCAATAATAATAACGAGCTTGTATTTGAATATAAGCCTGAACTAAACCCTGAAATTGAAATTAATTATTCTTCTGAAGAAGAAATGGAAGAAATAGAAAAAGAGCTTATTAAGCCTTTTAAGATGTTAAAATCACCATTATTTAGATGCTTTATTTTTGAAACAGAAAAAAATATATATTTGTTCTTTGATATGCATCATATAATTGGAGATGGAACAACTATTTCTGTAATTTTACGTGATTTAGAAAAAGCTTATTTTAATGAAAAATTAAATAATGATTATTATTTATTAGAATTAGCTAGAATAGAAAGAAATAAAGATAAATTACAGCCTAATAAAGAATATTTTGATAATACTTATTCTCGAATTGACTGGTATTCCATACCAAAACCAGATTTTAAATCCCGAGACAGTTTAGAAAAGATTTGGAATGGCAAACTATCTGTAACAGGAAAAGATGTTACTAAAGCAGAAAATAAATATCTTGTTACCAGGAATGCTATAGCTATTGCTGCTGGACTTTATGCTTTATCTAAATACTCTGAAAATACTGATGTTCTTACGAACTGGATATATAGTAATCGAACAACCAATGCCTCAGAAGATTATGTTGGACTTATGATAAAAACTCTTCCTGTAGGCATTCGTATGGATGAAATAAAGAATAATATTCATTTGTTAAATGCGGTAAAAGACCAGATTAACGAAGGTATTCAAAATTGCGACTACGATTATTTTACTGAATATGAATCGGTTTTCAATACAGATTGCATGGAAATAAACTATGTTGGGAATTTAGATTTTGATAGTTTTGGCAAAAGGCTAAAATACAATGATGTTAAATTGACACGGAATGATTCTAATGCTACAGCCAGGTTGGAAATTGAGCTTTGGGATGGTGTGGATGAAAATGTTAGTCTAGAAGCTTTTTACTTAGCTAAAATCTATAAGGAAGAAAGCATCAATCGATTTATGAAATTATATTCAGATGCTTTTATTAAGTTGGTAAAAGGTGTAAAACTTTATGATTCTGATTATGAAATCGTAGAATTTGGTGAAAATATTAGTAAAGAAGATATAAAGGTTCTTAATGTTATTTATGATGAAGCTTTTTCTGAAAGAGAAAGGTTATATTCCTTAGATTATATATTGCAAAAATGCCTGGTAAATGAAAAATTAAAAACCTATATTATGTATGATGATCCTTTAAAAACTGGTAAAAAACAGGTCGTTGCTTTTTGTAATTTTATAATGACTGATGACTTTATTTATGGCACCTATTTTGGAATAAAGAAAGAATTTAAATCTCGTTATTATGGAACTTATTTAATAGAATATATAATGGAAGATGTAAGAAAAGACAGGCATTTATTCTTTAATGCAGCAATGCTGGAAGATACTCCTGAAAACCAAGAAGAAAGAATGAAACGTAAAAAGTTCTATCATAGAATGGGTATTAATATTGCTAAATCTGGAATTATTTATAATGGAATAACTTACGATTTTTATTCTCTTAAAGAGCTTACTCCAGAAGAACTAGACATGTATATAGAATTATTCTCTGGTGACTTCAGTACTTTTAAGTGAGTAGTAAGCAAAAGATACTAAATTAACTAATGTTAAAGAGGAGTATAAACAATGGATTACGAAATTTTAAATTACAACACAGATAAAGCTAGAATAACAGAAAATGACTTAAATGACGTAGAAAATATTTATCAAGAGTCTTTCCCTGAAAATGAAAAAGACATGACGATAAGAGAGTTCATTGCAAAGTCAGAAAAAGATAACAGATTACAGTTGCTTATAATGTATGCAGACCCCTTGGAAAACGGTAAAAAAGAAGTAGTTGCTTTTGATTTGATAATCGTTGATAAAGAATTTGTTTACACAATCTTCCTTGGTTCAAAGAAGCAATATGGCATTAAAGGTTATGGAAGAAAATTAGGAACCTATGTCAGAGACGAGTTGACTGGAGATAGATATTTCTTCTTTATTGCTGAAAAAATAGAAGATACTGCTGAAAATAAAGAAGAAAGAAGAAAACGCAAACTCTTTTTCCATCGAAATAAATTGTTTGAAACAGGATGCGAAATTTATTTAGATGGAGTAAATTTTGAATTTTATTCAAAAGGTCAAATTCCTCATGAAGACTGTTTGCGGTTCAGTAAAATAGTGAAAGAAATATATTATAACTGAACTAGCTCTATATTTGTTGAAGAAGTGATTCTGTGATATTATAGTTTTTGCTGGGAGGGAAAAATCTATGGAATTAGTAAAAGTTGGAACAGAGGTCTTTGTATTATTAGTTCTAGGGGTGATACTTTCTTTTGTCATACCGCTTTTAATAGCAATAGTCTGGAAAAAAAAGAAAAAAGAGCCTTTTTCAACAATACTTATCGGTGCTGCAACATTTTTACTTTTCGCATTGATTTTGGAAAAACCTATTCAGGCTTTGGTTATCTCTAAAAACTTTTCACTGGGCATATTCTTGAGTTCTCATCCACTTCTATTGGCTTTTATCATCGGATTGTTTCCTGGAATCTTCGAGGAAACAGGAAGATTATTAGCATTCAAGACTCTGTTAAAAAATCGAAAAAATAAAGAGACTGCTATTTCATACGGTATAGGGCATGGCTGTTTTGAAGTAATGGCGATTTCGGGGATTAACTATATTACTAGTATTTCCTTTGCTTGTATGATTAATTCCGGTGCTTTTGTAAATATAATAAATCAGCTTGCAGAGAAGGCCCCAGATCAGGTTGGAGCTTATTATACTCTGGCTGATCAAATTGCAAAATTCTCAATATTTCTTTTAGGAGCAGGAATTATCGAAAGAACTTTTGCTGTTTTGTTACAAATAGGCTTGTCAATTCTAGTTTTTTATGCCTGCAAGGATAAAAAGAAATTTTGGCTTTTCCCATTAGCAATAATTCTTCATACTTTAACCGATTTTACTGCTGGTCTAAATTATGTTAAGGTTACTAATTTTTCTATTTTGGAATTAGAAGTGATCTTAGTTGTTTCCGCCACTATTACTTTCTGTAGTGCTTATTTTCTTCTGTATAAAAGAGATTCAGAAGAACAAGTCCAGAGTTTTAAAGATGAGATGATAGATAAGATGTCAAATGAGATGAGAGATGAGAGCAAGAGAGCAGAGAGTGGAGAGTCGGGGAGTGTGGATTCAGATAAAGTCTAGAACTTGACGACATAAAGAAAGTCGTAAATAGAATTAAGGATGTAATGAAAAATGGAAATCATGACAAAGTAAAGGTTTCTTGAAATATTTTGGTTAGAAATGTTGGTTCTTGTTGTGACATAGATAGTGTAAACGGTCAAGATTTTGGAAAAGCCCTTATCTGAAAGCTTGAAGGCTATAATACCTACTTAACCTTTAAAGACTAGTCCTAACATGGTCATATCATCTGATTGCTCGGCTTCACCAGCGTGTTGCTTAACTGCAGAATAAACTATTGAAAGCATTTTATTTGCATTGCATCCTTCCGAGATGTTGTCTAATGCTGTTTTGAGACGATTTTCCTGGAACTGTTCTTTTTGTTCATTCATTGCTTCTGTTATTCCATCAGTGTAGAAGAACAGTATATCGCCAGAACTTAATGTTAAGTGATGTTCTTGGTATTTAGCCTTCTTAGAAACTCCAATAATACAATTCTTTTTGATATTGCGAATATATGAAAACTCATTATTAGTTTTATGTCGAACCAATGGTGGATTATGCCCTGCATTGACATAAGCAAATTCACCGTTTCTCAAATCCAGAACGCCAAAGAAAACAGTAACAAACATCTTTTCTTTATTATTTTCTAATAACTGTTGATTGGTTTGTTCCATTATTGATGCTAATTTTAGCTCACGGCCTTCAATAAATGCAGAAGAAGCAGATTTAGCATTATTCTTTAAAAAGCTTTTAGAAATAGACATAAATAAGGCTGCCCCAACACCTTTACCAGAAACATCTGCAACAGTTAATGCTAAGTGGTTATCATCTAGCATATAGAAGTCATAAAAATCGCCTCCGACTTCTTTTGCGGGAATCATAGTCGCAGCCAAATCAAATTCTTTTTTGTTGGAAAATTCAGGTTCAACACTTGGTAGCATTCCAGCTTGTATATTTCTTGCAACATTCAATTCAGTAGCTATTCTTTCTTTATCAGCCGTAACTTTTGAAAGGTTTTCAATATACTGCTTCAAATCGCTAGTCATATTGTTTACGCTATCAGCGAGATCTTCTATTTCATCACCTGTTTTTATATCAAGCTTATTATCCAGATTTCCCTTGGCAATTTCTTTAACACCGTTTGTAAGCATTACAATTGGGGTAACGAATTTTTTTGAATCTTTGATGCTTATCCAAAATAACCAGATAAGTACCAACATAACAGTGATTAAAATATGTTTCATATGCTGAGAGAATAATGACTCAATCGAGACTGTAATGTTTTGGGTTATATTATTAATTATTGATTTTGCTTCATCTACAGGTTTAATGACTTCTTTCTTTTCTATAAGTGTTCCAAAACTCCAACCAATTGATGGCATAGGAGCATAGGCTAAGAAATATTCTTTACCGTCAACATTCAAAAGCACCACATTACTTTTCCCTGCAACCATATTAACAGCTTCTTTTGCAAACTCACTTTTAGTGTCTTTTCTACAGTCTTTTTTGGTTTTGGAAACAGCAAAAGTTCCTGTTTTCGTTGATGATATAATAATTTCACCTTTATTACTTAGAGTAAAGTTAATGCTTGTATCTCCCAAACGGTTTTCGGTAATCAATTCATAAAGAGACTCTAAGTTTGCATCTACAGCAGCAACACCTGCAAATTTTCCTTCTGAATCATAATAAGGAGCAGCGCAAGAAACAGCGGGATATAATTGAATAGCTTGATAAACATCAGTAATTATAGTTTTTTGAGCTTTTTCAGCTTCTGTATACCAAATTCGTTCTCTAGGCTCGAAATCATTCGGAAAAGTTACTGGAGCATTTTTATCATCTGAAGTTTCAATTAGAATCATAAAACCGTTTTTAGAAGCTATATAGGAGGTAGCATGATGACCAGTATAACCTTGAGACACAATGTTCAAAACGTCTACAATATTTGATGATAAACCAGCCTCTCTTTTAAGTTCATCAGTAATGCCTTTTTTTTCAACTTCTGGCGGAAAATAGATATACGGGTTACCGTTATATACTGTTTCTTTTTTTACGTTGGGAAGTTTTATCTCTTTATAATTATCAGGGTTGGAAAGAATACGATTTATCTGTATTGCTATTGACTCAGCATCCCTTTTTAATTTACTCATCCCCTGTTCTATTTGTCGTGATCTTTCAAAAGCGAGTGAAGTTAGACGTTCCTTTGCTTGATTTATCGCGAATTTTTCGGTAAAATTCAACGTTTTTTCCCCAACATTTTTACCGTTTTCTATGGATTTTTGAAATAAATTCTTCATATGATATGAAGAAATAATGCCAAATGCTAAAAATGACATTAAAGCTGTCGAAAGCGATAAAAGAAGCGTTCGACGAAATATATTCATCTTAATTTTTTTCAAAATGATAATTTCCTTTTATATAACTGAGCATGAATTATAACACGTATTTAATAAAAAATATTAATATTTTGTGTTGCTCAGATTAAACAATAAAAAGCTACAATATGTTTTAATATTCTTATAAATTAAGTGTTTTGATACACCCCGTGTCAGAAAAAACCAGAATTACACTTAGAACAACAGTATCACTTATCTTGTGAATGGGGATAAAAAAAGCCTCATATCTGATTGCTTCGATAAAGCCTGAAATAACAATAGTTTCATTAACATTAAATATTTCTTTAGAATTATAAGCATTGATAATCTTATCCTATAAATGCTAGTATAAGAGCAAATTATAGTTGAGGGGGAAAAGATTGATTCACGGTGCAATGCTATTCATGCTATGTTTTATGCAATGCCTTGGTTGGTTTACTTTTTTTAGAGGCATTTACTTGTGCTCTGCCCCAGTTCAAATAAAGGTATTATTTGCAGTATTAATAGAAATTGGTGTTTTCAATCAACCCTTTATGCTTTTTTATTGTAAGTATTTCCCCACTTGGTTATGTTTAATTTTTGGCTTTGCAGGCATTACTTTCGTTTATCTCACCACCTCAACTGTATTAATGGAATTATTGAGATTTTGTAAATTAAAAAATGAAAAAATTTATTATTTTTTAGTTATATTAAGCATAATTCTTGCATTTACTGCCTATTTTCGTTCATTTTCTCAACCCAATATACAAAATATAACAATAACATCTAAGCTGCTAAAAAAAGATTGCAGAATTGTTCAGCTTTCTGACATTCATGCTGGACCTGTTATTAAGAAAGATTGGGTAGAAAAAGTTGTAAAAAAAGTAAATGAAATCAATCCTGATTTGGTAGTAATAACAGGTGATTCAATGGATAGTTTCGTAGAAAATGGTTTAGATAATCTAACTCCTTTTAAAAATTTTAAATCACCAGTTTATATGATTATGGGAAACCACGAATATTACTGTAATGCTCCACTTTGGATAGATGCATTCAAAAAAATGGGTATCAAAATCCTTCAAAATAATCACGTGATAATAGATGATAATTTTGCATTAGGTGGTGCGGATTGGGTACATAACTATAAAAATGATTCCGACCATTTAATAGCTAAAACATTTAATGGTGTATCAGAAAATATGCCTAAAATTCTTTTATCACACTACCCTAAAAGTTTCCCTGAAGCTAAGGCAGAAGGTGTATTGCTTCAGTTGTCGGGGCATACTCATGGCGGCATGACTTTTCCTGTAAATTTCTTCGTATCTAAGGCAAATGGCAACTATTTAAGAGGTTTATACAAAGAAAAAAATTCAAAAGGTGAAGATTCTTATTTATATGTTAATGATGGAACAGCACTTTGGGCTGGTATGCCAGCACGTCTTGGCTCTTCCAATGAAATAACTCTTATTGAGATAAAAAAAAGATAATGTTAGATTATTTTAACAGTTTTCTATAATTATTCGATCTTTCTGTATTTTTATGTGAACTAGGGAAATAGAAGTCTCTCTTGTCTAAAAAAGATAAAAGTATTAGACTAAATTAGGTAAAATTTATGCGTGGAGAATCATCGTGCCACTTTTTATCACAAATAGAAATACTGCCTATCTAAATATTAAAGCAATTGTTTTACCATTTTTTGATGGAATTAATAGCTTTTATTCAATTAATTTTTTTAATAATAATAATCTCTATGATTTATATAATACTTTCTCTGACAAAGAAAAGACACAAAAATTAACAGAACTAGAAAAAACTTTAAAAAATAAATTAGAGAAGCTTATTAGCATAAATAAAAGCTACAAATTAGAAAATAAATATTCAAATAAAGTTAGTAATTTAATATGGAGAAGTAATTATTTTATTAATCAATTATGGCAAGAAAACAACAAAGATCTATCTAAAATTATAAAAGAATACCCCAACCTTGCAAAAATTCCCAAAGAACAGCTAATAAAAGAATTAGACTTACTAGAAAATTATTATCATAAAAAAGAAAAATATAAGAATTTAGAAAAAAAGACTTATACAAAAATAGAAAAATTAAAAAAACAAATATTAACTATTAATAAAATAAAAGAGAAATATGTTATTACTCTTGATGTAGATATTAAGGAACATATTAAAAACCCTTACACAAACTTAAAAGCATCAAATCTTTCAGATATATATGAAATCATAATTAAATTAGCATTAAAAAATAAAATTAACAAAATTGCCATTCCGATTATAGATTTTCAAGATATGCCTAACCCAAATTATTATATTTCTTTAGCGAAAGATAAGATAAGGTATTTAATAGAAAAAGCAAAAAGAGACATAACAGTCTATTTACTTCTAACAAATGAAAATAACGATTATTTCAAAGATAAACAACCAGAAAATATATATGAAAAAATACTTTCCCTTTCTAACAGAGATAAAGATTTAACTAAAGCAGAAATAGAAAAACGAGCAAAAAGAGAATATGAAGAATATAAAAAAGATAATATAGATTCACGTTATTATCTTTTTAAAAGAGTAAATAGATATACAAGAGAATACGCTGAAGATGATTATCTTGATTTTTACCATGACTGGCTTTTGTGGCTTAATAAAAGAAGAAATAATGTCCTAAATATTACAAATCAAATCGAAGAAAAAGAATCTGATGTTGAAGATTTAAAATATTGGGATGAAAAAGCATTTTGGGAAAATATTAATTTCCAAAGGAAGAAATTAGGGCTTCTTTTTTCTATAAATACAGATGAATTTCCAAAGTATCGTAAGAATAACGAAAGAATCTTAAAAAAATTAGGTGAAGATATAAAAATTCGCCTAATAGAAGAAGAAGATAAAGATAAATCTATTATTTGCGGTGAAATGGCTTCTAAAAAAAGCCAAAATCTTCAAGCCGAAATACAATCTTTAATTGATTCAAAAAAAGAAAGTTTTTCCCAAATGGTTCTAAGAATAATTCAAAGAGCCAATAGAGATAAAATTACTTGCTATAAAGCCGCCAATGTTAATAAAAACATATTTTCAAAAATAGTTAAAGATGCCAAAGGTGATGAAAATGCAGACGGTACACTTTATGTATACAAACCGGAGAAAAAAATAGCTTTAGCTTTTTCTATTGCCTTAAGATTAAGAATAGAAGAAGCTGAGGAATTGCTAAAGAAAGCTGGTTATGCTTTTTCTGACAGTCCACAAGATATAATAGTAAAAACTTTCATACAAAAAGGAATTTATGACATTGATTTGGTAAACCAGTTCCTTTTTAGATTTCACCAGCCCTTATTAGGCTCAACCGTTAGAGAATAAATAATTTGCTTTTCAAACTTCAACATAATAAAAATTTATTCTCACAATATCAACAAAAAATACTTGGAATTAACCAAGTATTTTTTTGTTTTATTATGTATTAATTAGTTACAAGAATTAAAAGCTGTTTATCTTAAAACTAAGCAGCATTTGCTTTCCCACCAAGCAGAAAATTTTGTCCAAGACATAGTTACTTCAACTGCGGATGCAGCAGGGTCATTGATTATGACATTACCATTATTGTCAATCCCTTTTATTACAACAAAGTGGTTTTTAACGTGAGCAATTAATGGGGTTCCTTTGTTTATTTGTTCTCTAACCCAACTTTGAGTACATTTCCCTTTCCAATAAGCATTAGGGAATCCATTTTTTCTTGCAGCATTATACAACCCATCATAATTAGAACCACATTTTGTACATCCAGTAGCAGTGTACATCTTAGTTGCTAGAGTGCTAACATTCTGACCATTGTAATAAGCCATAGCCATAGCCAAAGCGGTTGGACCACAAGCAGTAGCAGGAGAAGGACAATTTACCCTATGCTGACATTGCTGTGGAACGGTTAAAACTACCTTGCCATTACTACCTGTTTGCTTACCACCAGGTTGAGTATTGGTTGTATTTGTGTTAGAACTTGCTGAAGAATTGTCATTAGTTTTAACAACTCTCTTTTTCCCTGAAGCTGCATCGTTTGAGGATTGCACGCCATCATTCAGAGAAAGGAAACCACCCGATTTAGTATCGCCTGGGTAATCAGGATTTATGCCAGATGCTTGTTTGGTAGAAGTTGTAACAAAATTTCTGTGCATATAACCTTGTTGCCCATTTACTTCAACAAGATAAAACTCGCCAGATTCACCTAAAACTTTAACTTTTGTACCTTGATAATATTGTCCAATAACGTTACCCCAAGGCCAACTTCTTAATCTTAAATAAGATGCGCCAAGACCGCTAAGAGTACCTTCAATAGGATAACCCTTTTTTATTTCTGTAATCCCAGCTGCTTTAGCTGTTTTAAGATCTAAAATACTAATAGATATAGATGCAATAGATTTCTGAACTTTTTGTATAACATTATCGCCATCAAAAGGACTTTCTTTAGTTTCTGAAGTTTTTTCTGCTAATAATTTATTATTTCCAAAATAAAAAACATTAAATAATAAAAGGAAGATTATAAATAACTTCTTGTTCATTTTAAGTTCCTTAATTTTATATAATTTAACCTTAATACTTAAATACATTTTATTAAGTTTTAATTATTTTTTAAAGAAATAATTTGAAGAAAAAACCCAATACTATTATCATTTATTATACAAGCAAGTGACGTGAACAATAGAGTCAGGAGACACACATTTAAATAATCTTAAAGCCTCAAACTTTTTTCATAGGAGTATAATAATGTCTAAAACTTCTTATTCTGAGTATTTATTGCAGGTTCTTCAAAGACCACCTGAAGTATTTTCAGGTATCATGCCTATGGAAAGAGAACTTTACGCTTCTAGAATATACCTTAGACGTTGTAAAAAAATAGATGCTCCAGAATTAAGAGAATTAATGCTTTCAAATAGAGACTATTTAGAAAAATGGATACAGCCACAACCAGAAGCAATTACTTTAAATTGCGTTACTGAGCTAATAACTGAAGATAGATTATTAGCGAAAAAAGGTTTAAGACTTGACTTAGGTGTTTTTAGAATTGAAGACGATAAAATGATAGGAAGAATAGCTCTTCATTCAGTAGATTTTGGAATTCAGCGTTCTGCTGGCGTTTCCTATTGGATTGAAGAACCTGAGACAAATAAGGGGTATGCAACAGAAGCCCTTGCAACACTTATTTCTTTTGCATACGAAGAAATAAATCTTCACAGAATATGGTTAAAAATTACGAAACAGAATAAAGCTTCTATTGCCATCGCAAAAAAACTAGGATTCAAAAAAGAAGGTACAAGTCGACAGTGTTTGTTTATTAATAGAGAGTGGCAAGATGCAAATGTATATTCTCTACTTGATGAAGAGTATGATAGTCTTGCAGATTCTTGGATAATCAAAAACTATTTAGGAGCCTAATCATTTTATTTGACAAATACTTAGTAATGCTGTAATTTGCATTTAAGAAGATGGAAATGTGCCGTCTTTCTTAGAAGTCACATTTATTTTTATAGTAAAACTTGTGACAATCAAACTATTCTCTTTTAATAACAAAGCAATTCAATATTACTAGAGTAATCTAATGATTTGATTTTGTTGATTGCCATGCCATTATAGCTTTATAAAACAAGAAGTTATAATTGTGGTAGCTGTTTGATTGCTATTTGGATTTTATCAGCATTCAACTTATAGGTTAATTTATAATTATTAAAGGATTTAAAATGGAAAATAACATAGTAACCATAGAAAAAATGACTTATGGGATCGATTCTCTTGCTCATCTTGATGGTAAAGTAGTTTTTGTACCCTATGGAGTCCCAGGTGACAAGGTAAAAATTGAAGTAACAGAAGATAAACCAGATTATATTAGAGCCAAAATTGTAGAAATAATAGAACCATCAAAACATAGAAGAAAATCACCCTGCCCTAATTTTCCACAATGTGGCGGCTGCCATTGGCAAGAAATGCACCCAGAAACTCAGAGAAATGAAAAGGAAAATGTTCTCAATTTTATTATTAAAGGTTTGAATCCTAGCCATGCGTATCCAATGGAACCTCTTCCAATGCGTGGTTATCGCAACAAGATGGAATTAAAAGTTGCTTTTCCTGAAGATGGAAGCGTTATTCTTGGAAACTATTCTTATAATTCCCATGACGTAGTTCCATTAAAGGGTTGTATTGTACAGTGTTATGAAAATATGCTTCTTTATGAAAAACTTCTAGAATTTGCAAATAAACCAGAAAATAGAGAAACAATGGAAAACATTCATACTATTACTGTTAGAACCCTAGGCGAACAACAACATTGTACATTTGCATTAAAAGTTCCTACCAGTAATGAAGAAGCATTGGCACCTTTCAAAAAGTTTTTTGATGAAAATGAAAGTTTAAGCAGATTAGAAGTTTATGCAGAAGTAGGCAATCTTCTTACTCAAATGCGTGACAAGAAACCCTTCTTCTTTATGAACAGAAACTGGAGAGTTTCACCAAATTCATTTTTCCAAAATAATATAGAAGGTGCAGAAGCTATACTCCATACCCTTATTTCAATTTATAGTGCTTATCAGCACAAAGGTAAATTCTTAGATCTTTATTGCGGTTGTGGCACTCAGACATTCCTGTTAGAATCCATGTTTGAAGAAGTATACGCAGTAGAATGCAATGTTTCTTCATTCCAAGATGCTTTAGCCCACCAAAAAACAAGAACTTCTTCAAAAATCAACTTTATTTGCAAAAAAGCAGAAGCTATTTTTAATACTCCAATAACCAAGGGTGTAATTGCAGCTTTGCATCTCAATCCTCCAAGAACTGGCATTTCTCAAAGAGTTACTAGAGGTTTATCTGGAATCAAACCCAAAATAATAACTTACCTTTCTTGTAATCCAATGACTTTTAGACGTGATGCTAAAGCTCTAAAACAAATGGGTTATAAACTTGATAGAGTATATTCTTTTGATTTATTCCCAGGAACCTACCACATGGAAACTTTGGGAGTATTTTTAAGAAGCTAAAAACTGAAAGGGTCAGAATGTATTTTACTACTTTCAATCCCCTTTTCTAGCAATAACTTTGTGGTTACTTCCATCATTTTGGAAGGGCCACAAAGATAAGCTTGTAAAGAACTACTTATTATATTTTTTTCATTTAAATATTCTTCTAACGCTTGGGTTACCAAACCTGTTTTTCCTATCCAACCATCTTCTAGAGCTGGTTCTGATAAAACAGGATAATATTCAAAATTTGAATTATCTTTTTGTAATTTTTTGTATTCATTTTCGAAATATAGATTTTTTTTACTTCTTACTCCGTGAAAAAGGATTATTTTAGATTTTGAAGAATTTTCTATTAAATAACTAATAATAGATCTCATTGGAGCTAACCCCACACCACCAGCAACTAACAAAAAGCAATCAGATTTATTTTCTGAATTTACATACATATCACCAAAAGAGCCACAAAAACTAATAATAGTATCTAACTTAAGACTATGTAAGTAAGAACTCATTAAACCGCCATCAACTAACTGTATATCAAGCGTAAACTCATCTTTGATGTTCGGAGATGAAGAGATAGAATATGCTCTAACAGCCCTTTCTCTTGGAAGATCTTTTGTAATTTGAATATACTGGCCCGCTTCAAAATTTAGTTTTTCACCATCTTCTAGTTTGAAACGTAATCCTTTTATTTTATAAGCTAAATCTTTGATTTCTATAAGTTTTGCATTAAAACTACGTGCATTTAATAGTTCCTTAGGAATATCCAAAATTAAATTTTCTCTTATTTTTACCTGGCAAGCTAATCTTAGTCCTTCTTTAATATCTTTTTCAGAAAGAGAGATTTTTTCTAATGCGGTAGGATAGCCTCCCCCAGAAATCACCTTTAATCTGCATCTACCACAGTTACCTTTACTTCCGCAGGCAGCGGGCAAATAAATATTATTTTCTGCTAAAACAGGAAGAAGTTTTAAACCTCTTTTTGCCTTAAAAGTTTTTTCTGAATTAACGCTAACTTCTACTTCTCCACTAAATCCAAGTATTTTTTCTAATAAAAGAATAATGAAACAAAGCAAAATAACAAGAACAACAACACTAATTATAGAATAAAGTAACAGCATGTCAGTTCATACCATTTACAACAGTAGATAAGCCATAAAAAGCCATGGCCATAATTGAAGCAATAAGCATAGTAATGCCTGTTTTACCTAGATATAATGGAACCACAGTTTCATCAACTCTTTTTCTTAAGGAAGCCATAAGACAGATTACCAACAACCAGCCTAGACCACTTCCAAGAGAATAAGCAACAGAACTCACGAAATTATATTCCCTCAATACAACAAAAAGACTTACTCCAAGAATAGCACAATTAACAGCTATTAATGGTAGAAAAATACCAAAAGAGGCATATATTTCAGGGAAAAACCTATCCAGGAATAACTCTAAAAAATGAGTAATAGCAGCAATTACCAAAACGAAGAAAAGAAGTTGAAGATACTCAATATTCAACGGTTGCAAAATCCAATTATATATAGCAAAATTCACTGATGTCGAAATAAGCATTACAAAACAAACTGTTAAACCCATTTGAAAAGAAGTTTGCAAATTCGATGAAACAGAGATTAATGGACAAGTGCCTAAAAAATAGTAAAGAGCCATATTTTCAGCAATTGCTGCAGTGAAAATAATCTGTAACAGAAGAAAAATCTGATTCCAGTCCATTAACTTCTCCTGCCAAAACTTCTTAGCCAGTTTATTAAAAACAAAAATAGGGCAAAAACAATAAAAGCACCTGGTGGTGAAGAAAAAACTCTACAGGGAATATAACCATCAGGCATTACAGAAAGATTCCAAATCGTTCCATTACCAAAAGACTCTCTAACAACTGAAATACTAATCAAGACCATCATATAGCCTAAAGAAACACCCAAGGCATCACAAAAACTTTCTCTAACCGAATGAGATGAAGCATAAGCTTCCATTCTACCCATTACAATACAATTTGTAACAACTAACCCAACATAGGTTCCAAGCTCTCGCGCTATTTCAGGATAAAAAACTTTTAAAAGCTGTTCCACACTAATTACCGTTGTAACTATTATTAACATATAAGAAAGTAGTCTAAATCTATAGGGTATTTTTAAACGCAAAAAAGAGCATATCACTGAGGTAACAATGGTAGTAAAACCAACAATAACAGACATAAAGAAAGCATTTTCAACTTTCGTGGTAGCAGCCAAAGTCGAACAAAGTCCTAATGCTAGCACGAATACCGGATTTTCTGGAATCATGCCTCGCCATATATTTTTTAAAGAATTATTCAAAATGCTTTTCCTTCTCTGTAATTATTGTCTTTTTTTCTTCTTTTTAAACTTTCTGTTTTCAATTTTCAATTATTAATTCTTTTCTCTTACCTCTTGTCTCTCTTCTCCCTTAGAATATAGGCATACCACACTTTGTACAGAATTTTTCCTGCGGTGGGTTATCCTGACCACAATTAGAACAGGTTATCATTTTAACCGCTTCTATTTGAACATTTTGTTTCATATCTTCTTCTTTCATATTCGGAGGCAAATTATTAAGAGGTTTATTTGCATTAGAACCAGAGTTTTTAGGTTTCTCTTCAACTAATGAAGTGGCCAAATGACCGACATACTTACCAATAACCTGACTCATATCAACACCATCTTTAACCTTTTTAACACAAAAAATTTCGATAGGCATTGATTTACCTTTAACCATAATGGATTCTCGTTGTTCTATATCAAAATAATCCTTAACTCTTTCATAAGTTGCCCTTGTAATATACATTTCCATACCTTTGGCCTGAGCCATAATACGAGCTGCCAGGTTAACATTATCTCCAATAACCGTATATGAAAGAGCTTTTTCAGAACCCATATATCCAGCTGTAACTATACCAGTATTAACTCCGACCCCAATTTGAATAACAGGTTTACCTTCTTTCTTCCAAACCTCTTGAAGTTCTCTGAGGGCCTCAAGCATACGAACTCCACATAAAACAGCTCTAATTGGGTCATCATCCCTTGCAACTGGTGCTCCAAAAAGTGCCATTAATTCGTCGCCTACGTATTTATCAAGAGTTCCATCTAATTCCATTAAAATGTCTGTCATTCTAGTGAAATAAACATTCAACTGTTCAACTATATCTGTCGGGTCCATATTTTCAGACATTTTTGTAAAACCACGAATATCAGAGAAAAAGCAGGAAACTTCGCATTTTTTACCGCCAAGTTTTAATGCAGAGGGGTCAGACATGATCATTTCAGCAACAGCCGGGGAAACGATACGGTTCAAGCTTCCTCTTAATTGTTCATTCTGTTTCAATTGGTCTTCACTAAGCTTTTGAGCTGAAACCAAGTCTTCCATTGTTGCTGAATAAAGTTTTGCATTTTTCATAACCAAACCAGCAACATCAGCACAGGTAGTTAAAAGGTTCTGATCATCTCTTGTATAATCAGGGTTATTCATTTCTTCGACATTAAGTATAGCAAATAGTTTCCCTTCTGCATAAATTGGAGCAGCTAAAACAGTTTTAAGAACACCTTTTCCAATTAGACCTTTCATTTGAGGATCTATTTCACATTCTTTTACACCAAAAGCCCCTGCCCCACCTGTAACTTCATTTATTTTTATATGAAGAAGGTGAGTAATCATACTATTTTCTTCATAAGGAACTTCAAAATCTTTATATTCATTGACTTTCATTCCTGTAGCCTTAACGATTCTAAGCTTTCCTTCTTTTTCGTCGTTTAATAGCAACTGGACTTTTTTTGCATCTAACCCTTTAGTTATTATTTCTACTGTATTAGCAAAAATCTGGTCTCTATCAAGGCTTTTCGTAAGATTCTTAATACGCATAAGAGTAGTAGTCAAACGCATAGATTTTTTATTAAAATCCTCACGCATTTGCCTTACTTCTCTTTCCATACGTTCTTCATTTGTTTCAATAGGCTCTTCAGGTTCATCTGCTTCTTCGGCTGCATCACCTTCTTTATTATCTTTTGCCTTAGCAACCCCAGGAACTCCAACTTCTCGTTTATCATCTTTTTTTATTCCTAAAGCAGAATCTAAAGCAGAAGTATCTTTTTTATTTTTAGCTTCCATATCAGCTTTATATTTTGCAGCTAGAGCTGGGTCAACACGTGCCTTTAAATTACCATCAGAACCAGTAATCTTTCCTGTTGTATCAGCGGCAACCACACCATTTTTTTTCAAATTATCGAACCTTATATAAAGAAACAACAGAAAACCTGCAGAAAACAAAACCATTATTGAATACTGATCCCACCATTGATCAATAGGAAATTGTGTAGGTTTTAATCTTATTAGTATTGTTGCGCCTGCCATAAAAATTGGAAGTACAAAACCTAAAAAACCTACTGCATATTTTTCGCCCAAAACACCTAGTATACCAATAAGTCCTATAATATAAAAATAAGAAAAATATGACTGGAAAGAGCTAAACTTTTTGGGAATTTTATCTGTAAATATAAGGACAGCCAAAGCAATACAGGCTAAAATACCTAATAAACTTAACAAATCAGTAAGTTTATTCTTTTTTTCAGGTTTAGAGCTAGAATCTAATTTCGGCGCAGCATTGGAAGCTTTTTGTTTAGACGCATTTGAATCCGATTTAGACTTCTTATCGTCAACTTTTTTTGGCGGTTCTTCCTTCCCTTTTTTCTTTAAATCAGCCATTTTTAAAATTAACTATTAGCAGGAGAAGTTGTTGTAGTAACTTCAGTCATCAAACATTCAGCAGTAAAACTTCCAGCGGTCATTCTTGATAATAATTCTTCTGCCTCATTAGATTTGCCATTTAAACAAAGCAAATGTCCATACCAAGCAAAAGCCTTTCCATTAGGAAATTTACTTTTTAGACATTCCGCAGCCTGCTTACGAGCTTCTTCTGTATTATTTTCAGACAAAGCAATCATTGACTTTATTGTATTTAAATAAGAATTACATTTTCCAGTATTAGATATACTTCCAATTTGGCTTTTCCATTTTTGCAAAGATTGTTTTGCAACCATATTACAATCTAATTCAACAACTTCAGTCAATATAAGAGATTTAAAAAAGGGAGATTTTACTGAATTAAAAGCCTTATTAAAGTTTATATGAGCCTGAACATTATCTTTTACATTTAAGGAACAGCGAGCTAGAACAAGTAAAGAAACTGCTATTTCATCAGCAGACAATGATTTTGCTCGATCATCAGATATAGAGTTAACTAATTTATATGCTGTTGGAAAATCACCTTTTTCTGTCTTTAGCCAAGCATCATAAACTTGGCAACTTTCATAATTTTTAGTACCTTGAAAAACCTGATAATACTCTTCTATATTTTTTTTGGCTATATCATAGTCTTCATTTGCAATCTGAGCAATAATATATTCTAACCAAAAAGTTGGGAAACTCTTCTGGTTATCATAATTTAATACTTTTTTACCCAATGCTAGTGCAGAATCAATCTCACCTCTGTTAACAAAATTTACCATTTTATTTTCTAATATCTTTGTATCCGCAAAGCTCAATTTGCCATTAGTTGCTTTAGGAGCACTAACATTGCCAATGAATGACAAACCTGTAATTTGAGAAATTTTATAAAGAACTAATTTACTAAAAGGCATAATTAATGCTGAAATTACACAAAAAATCATACCTATAAACATATATGTAAGTTGCGGAACCCATTTCAAATTACTCTGAAAAGAAAGAACCACCACACCAAAGAAGAAGCAGAATAGCCAGATTCCTAATAATTCATAGCTAGCAGGTCTCATATCTTCTCGAACTAATTTAAAACAAGGGAAAATTAAAAATAAAGCAAGAGCAACCAAATGGCTAGCAATAATCATTCTTGGAACAATCCAAATACCATCGTAAATATAGCCATAACCATTCAAAATAGAAATATAAACATTTTTAATACAATAGTTTTGAGCTATAGTAAATAGAGTAACCCCAACAATTACAAATGCAAGAATGTGCCACATGTTAGTTTTTTTTGCCAATGCAGATGCACTCAAACCTAATGCGCCAAATAATAAAGCATAATAAAAAATAGCCAAATATCTGCTTAAAAACAAAGGTAGAAAACTAATAAATAAAACAAATGGCTGGTTGTTTAATTTATCTAAAAAACCAGATTTAGGATTAGCTTTAATGTTTGCTTCCCCAATAAGACTACAAGTATTATAAGCTCTTCCGAAATTACCAATATTCATATCTAGAGCAAAACACATTTTTAAGTCTTCAAAAATATACCCATTTTCATATGTAAATTCTTCATTTGCAATCAATTCTTCTGCGGAATAAGCCATACCAGAAATTAACTTAACCATAGCAGAACGAATTTTAGCTGCGGATTTATCGGGAACAAGTTTCAATGCATCACCAAAACTGCTACCTGCATTAATCATATCGCCTTTCATTGCATGAATTTTGCCTAAGAGTAAAGCCACTTCAGCTTGTCCTGTTTTGGGCAATTTTTTTACTGGAATATCCTTGAGACGATTAGCTGCTTCATCATAGTTTCCAATTCTAGCCTGAAGTTGAGCTAAATTTAAAAGAGGAAGAATATTTTTAGATATTTCATAAGCTTCTTCATAACACTCATAGGCTTCTTCATAATCGCCATTTTTCTCTAATCTAGCACCTTTTTGAAGAAGAATATAATATTTATTGTCATATTCTTTGTTAGAATCTTGAGCAAAAGTACAAGTAACGGAAAGAATAAAAACCAATATTAATAATAAATACTTTTTCATCAAGATCCCTTTCTGAAAGAATTAAAATCCCATTTGTGATAAAAAGCTCTGAACAAAACGCTGTATTTCAACAACAGCAGAATCCTGTCTAGAAGCTTCTAAGAAAGCTATTTTAGTTCCTCTCATTTCCCCTTCTCTTGTTTTATAGACTTCAATTCTATAAACCAATTCCTGAGAAAAATTTTTATGAGGAAAAACTTTTACCAACACGTGCGACCCATCTAGAAGGCGCAATATCATAGTTTCCTGCAATGCACCAATTTGAATGGTAACATCCATTCCCAAATCTTCATTTTTACGGAATAAATATCGCTGAGTGGCCCGATAAATCAGTTCACCCACATCCTGTAAAGATAAATAGAATCCTTTTTCCATTCTTTTAAATAGTATTAAATAGCCTGACAATTATTTGTCAGGCTATTTTTACTTAAATACTTTCGAGTTCTTTTTTATATTCTTTTAGTTTGATTAATTGCTGATCATAACCAGCAACATCTGTTCTAATTCTTTCTACAACTTCAGCAGGAGCCTTATTAACAAAGTTTTCATTATCAAGCTTGAATGCAATCTTAGCTCTATTCTTTTCTGTATTTTCGATTTCTTTTGTAACTCTTGCAAGTTCAACAGCAATATCTATAACACCTGCAAGATCAATACAGATTTCTGTAGAACCAGCTAGTCCAACCAAATGCCCTACTGGCTTTTTATCAACAATCTCAAACTTTTCTACACCTGCTAAGGCAGAAATCATCTGAACCTGTTTTGTGTAAGCACTGCCAAGTTTACCATTATCGACAACTCTTACAGTCAGCTTTTTAGCTGGAGAAATATTCGCAGAGGCTCTCATATTTCTGATAACTCTGACAGCTTCCATCAATTCACTGATTTCTGCTTCAAGAGAAGCGTCAATTAAATTCTTATCAGCTGTCGGGAAAGAAGCCTGCATTAAGAAACCTTCACTACCAGGCAACTTCTGCCATATTTCTTCTGTAACAAAGGGCATAAATGGATGCAAAACTCTCAGAGCAGTATCGAGACAACTAAGTAAAACCTGCTGAACATTAGCTTTTCTTTCTGCATCTTGTCCAAATAATACAGATTTGCTCATTTCTATATACCAGTCACAGAAATCGTTCCAAATAAATTCATAAACGGCTTTCAAAGCATCGTTAAATCTGAAGTTACCTTCTACAAGCAAACTTCTAACCTGATCTACAGTGTAGTTCATTCTTGAAATTATCCATCTGTCTACTTCGCTAAGTTTGCTAGAATCAGGAAGTTTGTTTTTAATACTTACGTTAGCACCTTCTAGATTCATCAGAACAAATCTTGAAGCATTCCAAAGTTTGTTAGCAAAATTTCTGCCTATTTCAACTTTGTTTTCAGCAAAACGAATATCTTGACCTACAGGAGCTAAAGACACAATAGTATATCTAAGAGCATCAGCACCGTATTTAGCTATAATATCTAACGGATCGGGACTATTACCAAGAGATTTGCTCATCTTGCGTCCCTTCATATCTCTAACAATGCTAGTAAAATAAACATCGTGGAAAGGACATTTATCAAGGAAGTAATAACCAGACATAACCATTCTTGCAACCCAGAAGAAAATAATATCTGGACCAGTTACAAGAGTATCAGTTGGATAGAACTTCTTTAAGGTTTCAGTTTCTTCAGGCCAACCCATAGTAGAGAAAGGCCACAACCATGAAGAGAACCAAGTATCAAGAACATCTGAATCCTGGTTGATTCCTTCAGTAGCACCACATTTAGAACATTTTGCCGGTTGTTCGCCTGCAACCATTACATTACCGCATTTACTGCAAGTATAAGCAGGTATTCTATGCCCCCACCAAAGCTGACGGCTGATACACCAGTCACGAATGTTTTCCATCCAATGCAGGTATACACTGCCCCATCTAGCAGGTGTAAAACGTAAAGTGCCGTTTTTATAAGCTTTTATTGCTTTTACTGCAAGAGGTTTCATTTTTACGAACCACTGGTCAGAAAGATAGGGTTCGATGACTGTTTTACAGCGTTCACAGTGACCAACAGCTAACTGGTGGTCTTCAATCTTGTCAAGAAGCCCCATTTCTTCAAGGCGTTTAACAATAGCTTCTCTGCATTCAAACCTATCCATGCCCTTGAATTCAGCAGCATTTTCATTCATAACGCCAGTTTCGTCCATAACGATAATCTGAGCAAGATTATGTCTGCGACCAACTTCAAAGTCATTAGGGTCATGAGCTGGTGTAATCTTAACTGCACCAGTACCAAAAGCTTTATCAACATAATCATCAGCAATAACAGGGATTTCGCGGTTAACGAAAGGAACTACAACTGTTTTGCCAATCATATCCTTGAAACGTTCATCTGATGGATTAACAGCTACTGCAGTATCACCCAAAAGTGTTTCAGGTCTGGTAGTAGCTATTTGAATAGCTCCATTACCATCTTTGCAGGGATAATGCATATACCAGAGATGGCCGTTTGTATCTTCTGGTATTTTTTCTTCATCAGAAAGAGCTGTTCTACAACGTGGACACCAGTTAATAATGTATTTACCTTTATATATTAAACCATCATTATATAGTTTTATAAAAGTGTTCTGAACAGCCTTACTAAGACCTTCATCCATGGTAAAGCGTTCTCTTTGCCAGTCACAGGAACAGCCAAGCTTACGAAGCTGTTTTAATATGATACCACCGTATTTTTCTTTCCATTCCCAAACTCTATTAACAAATTTTTCACGACCTAAATCGTGTCTTGTAAGTTTTTCTTTTGCAAGAGCCTTTTCAACAACATTCTGAGTTGCAATACCGGCGTGGTCTGTGCCTGGAAGCCACATTGCTTCAAAACCAAGCATACGATGATAGCGGATTAAAATATCTTGCAACGTGTTATTGAGAATATGCCCCATAGTAAGCATACCAGTAACATTAGGCGGAGGGATTACAATAGAGTATTTTTCTTTTTTAGAATCTTCATGGGCATGAAAACAGCCTTTTTCAACCCATTTTGAGTATATAGAATTTTCTACTTCATTTGGTTCATAAGCTTTAGGTAATAGTTTCTGTTCATTGTCTGACATAAGTAAAAACCTTCATTTTTTTGTGTGAATTATTTCTGTATAATATGCAGTAACTTATCAAACTCATCAGAACTAAGTTTAAGATTTTTAGCCTGTGAGAATATATTGAGTTTAGTTTCAATCGTTTGAATTTTAGCCTGTGTTCTTTCGTCTGGTTTCAAATCATAAGCATGTTTCAAATAATCAATAGCTTCTTGGAACTTAGATTCAGAAATCAAAACATCTGCCATACTGAGAATTAATGGAACATAATTAGAATCTATCTGTAAGCCTGCTTCAATATATTCTTTAGCCTTAGACAAATTACCTTTTTCAAGCATTCTTTCAGAGAAACGATTGAAAGTAATTGCTGTAGGTTCAAAAATTGGTAAACTATCTATTGGCAAACCATTTGGAGCAAGTATCTTTGCCCCACAACGGTGACAATAACGGCTTTCTGGATTTATCTGATCTGCACCGCAAGAACTGCATTTAAAGAGATTTTGAACAACCCATACTTTAGATTTTTTAATGACCTTATCACCCTTTTTATATCCTTTTTCAACTTCAAAAACGATACATTTTTCTGGGAATCGATCACTTCTGAAATAATCAGTTGCAACATGCAAATTAGGATCAAACTCTTCAGATACAACAGGCATATAACTAATTTGGTTAGGAACAATAAGCCTATCCATAAGCTTTTTGTGTAATGCCTGAAGTTCTGGATCCTGCTTTTTAGAAAGAGCAGTATCTAAACCGTCAAAGAAATCAATAAAGCTGGCAATAACATCGGTATTATCAATATTCACAGGTTCTTCAGACCTATCTATAGCTTTTTCTTCTTCCAGCTTATTCTTTAATATATTTAATTCAGTTTCTTTTTCATTCAACTGATGCTTAGTTTCTTTTAACTGTTTTTCAAAACTCTGAATAGTTAAAAGCTGGTCAGCAACCTGTTGAGAAAGAGCTTCAAACTCTGCACCATCACTAGGAGCAGAAATTCCTTCAGCTAATCTAGCTTCTAGAGCCTTGCGAAGAACAGCTATTTCATCATCTTTATCTACAACAGTCTGTTGTAACTGAGAAATTTGTAATGTATATTCCTCTTTTTTGGGTTGTGTTACAAGTTCAGAACGAGCACGTTCTAATTCTTCATTTAATTTTTCAATATCACCTTCAGCTACAGTTAATTTCATAGCTATTTCGGTATATTCTTCTTTTTCATTTTGTAAAACACTGACTTGATGTTCTAAATCTTTTATTTTTTCATTTTCTCCAGCTAATCTTGCAATTTCATTCTTTGCCGTGACCAAATCTTCATTAGATTTTTTCAAATCCTCATCGGAGTTTAACTGGCTTCTTTCTTTATTGGCTAAGTCAAGTTCTAATTCCTCAACTTTACGGGAAAGTTCTGTAACTTGATTTTTGTAGGCTTCGGCTTCTAAAGCTATCTGACTAATCTGTTCCTGACTTTGGTCATTAGCTTCTTTAAGAGCTTTTTGGAGTTGTTCTGCATTTAAAGCATTGAGTTGTTCGGGAACAGATTCTAATTCTGCAGTCTTTTCATTTAATTGATCAGTTTTACTTTTTAAATCATCTGATAATGTCTGAACTTCAGTCTGTTTAGCTTCTAATAATCCTGTTAGCTCACTTATTTTTTGAGTTGATTGCTCATATTCATTTTTAAAACTTTCCAACTCGTTTTTAAGTTGTTTATTTTCTTCTGAAACACTTACATTTTCTATTTTTAGGTTGTCTAATTCTTGTTTGGTATTCTGATAGTCACTTTGAACTTTGCGAATATTTTCTTCTAATTCTGCAATTTTAGGATCTTCAACATATTCAGCTACAGTCATGCCTTGATTTTTTTCAAGCATTTCATTAAGAGAACGAATTTGTTCATCTTTTTCTGCACCGATAGTTTCACAAAGTTTTTTCTGTTGTTCGAGTTCGCCACGTAAGCTTTCAAGTTCAGTATTTTTCTGATCAAGGGCTATTTGCAAATCACCAGCTTTTTCAGCATCAGCCTCACCCGATTCTATCTGATTTTTTAAATTCCTTATTTGTAATTGTAATAATTTTATAAGATTGTCTTTCTGAACAATCTGCTGGTTTAATTTCTTAAAAAATTCATTACTTATCTCGCCGTTGGCTTCTGGCATCATCGATCTCCTAAAACTAACATTAAACAACCAATCATAAATACTAATATAAACATTGCCTCTATTGTTTTAAGTTCTTACAATAAAGAACAATATTTATATTAGATAATATTCAAAAGCAAGATAGTCTAGCATAGACTTTAATTCTATGCAACTTTCTATCTTAAAGTTATTAATTTTGTCCTGGTGAAATACTCCTTAACTGTTTTACTTGGTCTTTAAGCTTTTTCTTGCAATCAGCACACATCACGCCTTCATATATAGTTGTATTACAAAGTTCGCATTGATGAGCAATTCTTCTTAGACCAACACGTTCTAATCTACCAGACTTTATGAAAGCATGAACAGCTTCTTCTTTACACTCACAGTTTTCTGCAACTTGAGTTATTGATGCCCCAGGATTAGCCCTCAAAAAATTTTTTATTTTAGAGAAAAGCTCTTCTTCTGCTTGAAAGCATTTGGGACAAATATCTTTAGCTATTTTAACCATAATCACACCGCAAACTCGGCATGATATAAGATTTGATTCCTGCTGTTCTGCCATATAATAACCTTCCTAAATTTTAGTAACGAGAACTCCTTGAATCATTACCATTACTAATAGTTCTTGAATCAAAATCTACTGATTTAACAGGCAAACAAAGCTGCATAATTTTCCTTGGTTCTTTACCTGCTTCATTAACATAGATATTAACAGAATAAGCATCATCTGAAGGGATTCTGAATAAATGTCGATAATTTTTCATAGATGTGCTATCTATGGGTTCGCTTTCACCTTCGTCGTCTATAATAGTCATTGTCAACCAAGTATTTTCAATTTCCATATTGGCTTTAGCTGATATTTTAACTCTTGTATCTTCTGGAATACTAAAACCATTTGGAAGTGTCTGTTTAACAGGATCACTACCTTCAGTTACTTTTACGCTTTCTTCTTTGAAAGTAGTTGGATGCTGTATTGTAATTTCAACGACTCTATCAGGTTTGGTCAGCTCAGTATTATTAACTGCAGGAGCTGGTTCTGAAACAGGATTAACAGCGGTTTTATTTTCATCATCTGGATCTGAAGAATTTTCTGGAACTGAAGCAACTTCTTCATCATTAGAATCATTATTTGATGAACCTTCTCCTGAATTTCCTGGATTATCCGGACTATTTGGATTATCCCCTGTTGTTGTAGTTTGAGTAGTATTACCAGAATTACCACTTACAAAGAAAGCTTGATCATAAGTATCAGAAAGAACATATTTACCTTCAACATACTTAACTTTCCAGCTATATGCTGCTGCTGCACCAGCAAAACCTACAGTATTAGCAGAGGCGGTATTAACCATTTGGTCTTTTAATCCATTAATGGTATCTGTTACAGAATTTTGCAATTTAGTGTGTTCTTCTTTTTCAGAAGTCTGTTCTGTTTCTCTTGTTTCTGTAATTTTACTTATATCTAAATTACCTTTATCACCCAAATCAGAATTTTGTTTTTCCCAAGCATTGTTAACTTTCGAAACATGTTCAGCCATTCGCTTATCATATTCTGCTGCTCTCTCTTTAGCAGCTTTAGCAGCTTCTTCAAAGGATTCAAATACAAGATCTTCAGCATAAAGAGTGGATAAACCAGCAAACATTAAAGATAATAGCATCAGTTTACCAATCAAATTTTTTCTCATAAAACTTTCCTCCTAAAACATGAAGCTTTCTTTTATTTTATAATATAGTTGAATCTTTATCAAGTGCTTACTATGTACGAACTTAGCGGAAAAATATTAAAATTTTTTATTTTTAATGAGTTTTAAAGCTTTTTCAACGCCTCTCACAGAGAGCTTACTAATACTAAGCTTTTTATAAAATTAAATATTTAACTTTTTTCCAAATTACTTTTCAATCTCTCTGTAAAGAAAAATATGTTAATAAAAAAATATTTTAAGCATGAAAAAAGCCCGAACTTTAAAATCAAAGTTCAGGCTTTTTTAAATTTAAACCCCGCGATTGCCGTGTAAAGGAAGAAATTGAACCCACTTTACAGTACGGTTGTCAGTCTGGCTATCGACCAGGACTTCGTGGCAGGTAACCCTACCCGTAAGTGACCCTGGAAAATGCCTAGAAGCTGATTCCCTTTAAGGAACAGGTGTCGGCTCAATTTGACCTGCACCATCACGCACAACGCAGGGAAAATCGTCTAGTAAATTTTAATTCAAAGAACTATCTCTACTTAAACTCTAACAAATTTATCGGCCTTGTGGCAAGAGAAATTTAATTTTTTTTATTATATTTTTAACTCTTTGCTTCTGCTGCTACTTTTTTAAGCAATTCTGGAATATCTAATTTCTGTGGGCATTTAGGTTTACAAGCTCCACAAGCCACACATACATCTGCATTAGATTTTGCCATTTGAGTATAGTTTCTCTTGAACTGATGTTTGTTATTTTGAATTTTAAACTGATTATAGTTTCCAAACATTGTTGGAATATCCACACCAAATGGACAGGGCATACAATAACGGCAAGCAGTACATGGTATAGCTAAACTTTGTCTATAAGCTGCAAGAGCAAGATTCAAAGTTTCTCTTTCTTTATCGCTTAAGGGTACAAAAGGAGTAAAAGTCTTGATATTGTCTTCAAGATGTTCTGGCAAAGTCATTCCAGAAAGAAGAATTAGAACATTAGGCAAAGAACCAACATATCTTAAAGCCCAAGAAGAAACACTAGCATTGGGGTTGGCATTCTTCAAAATTTCACAGGCTGTTGGATTAAGTGTAGATAAAGCTCCACCGCGAAGAGGTTCCATAATTATAGCTGGAATACCAGCTTTTTCCAGAATTTCATACTGTTCTTTAGATTTATAAAGTTCCCAATCCAAGTAATTCAACTGAATCTGGGCAAATTCCCATTCTTTATCGTTAACTATCTTCTGTAGAACTTCTGGAGTATCGTGGAAAGAGAAACCAAGTTTGCGAATCTTCCCTTCCTTTTGCATTTTCTTCAAAAATTCATATGTACCGATACTCTTATGTTTTTCCCAAAGACTATCATTTAAAGCATGAATCAAATAGAAATCAAAATATGGAGTTTTGCAGACTTCAAGCTGTTCTTTGAAGATTTTTTCAACGTTTTCTATAGTAGTCGCAGAATTCGGTGGCATTTTGTTAGCGAGATAGAAACTATCTCTTGGATATTTGGAAAGCACATCGCCGACAAATACCTGACTTTTTCCGCCATGATACATATAAGCAGTATCAAAATAGTTCAAGCCTGCTTCCATAGCACGAGCAACCATTTTTTCTGCAGTATTATAGTCTATGCCGGTTCCATCTTCAGTTCTGGGCAATCTCATCATACCAAAACCCAATAAAGGAACAGTTAAACCAGTATTCTTATAATTTCTTCGAGTAATAGGTTCGCCTTTGATTACATCTGAAGTTTTATTGCCATCTGGAGTTTCTTTGGCATAAAGCTTGGAAAAAGGACTTAAAGCCGCAACAGTCAAAGTTGCTTTCAAAAATTCTCTTCTATTCATTTGTTCTTCCTTTTCGTTAGTCTAACTTTATTATTATATCAATAAAAAAAGTTTTATATAAGTAGTAAAATGTTAAAATAATTGTAATTATTGTTGTTGATAATTATTACTGTCATTAATTAAAATTTCTTAATCACAAATTAGAGTTACCAAAAGCTTGTAAACTATAAGTTTATACAAAAAAAGCAACAAAAACTCTTATATTAAAAACTAAAATAAAAACTTGTTTATAAAATCTGCTGTGCTATAATTTCTAAAAAGCTTTTAAAAACACTATATTTTATAAAAAGGAAGTTTTTTAATTATGTCAGAAATGAAAGTTCCAGTTGGAATAAGCAATCGTCACGTTCACCTTACTCAAGAAGATTTAGAAAAGCTTTTTGGTCCAGGCTACAAACTTACTGAAAAAAAGAAACTTTCTCAGCCAACACAGTTTGCTGCTGAAGAATGTGTAACATTAGTTGGTCCAAAGAGAAGTATTGAAAAAGTTAGAATACTTGGTCCTCTACGCCCACAGACTCAGATTGAAATTTCTAGAACCGATATGTTTACTCTCGGTTTCAAAGATATTCCTTTAAGAAATTCTGGTGATTTAGCTGGTACACCAGGCATCAAGATTGTTGCTCCTAACGGCAACAGCATTGAACCAAAAGAAGGCTGCATTATAGCTGCACGTCACTTGCATCTTACTGCTGAAGAAGCAAAGAATTTTGGTCTTAAAGATAAAGATATAATCTCTATTAAAGCTGGTGGTCCAAAAGGCGTAACATTCAGCAATGTTCTTGTTAGAGCAGGCGAAAAGCACGCTATGGATTTCCATATTGATATGGACGATGCAAACTGTGCTGGTCTCAACAATGGTGACATGGTTGAAGTAATTAAGTAAAAATAAAACGTTGTAACAAAAGTTACAACGTTTTATTTTTGTTGTAATTGTTGTTGGTTTTTGAAGCTAAAGCTTCTTTTGTTTTTATTGTTTATAATAAGCTTAGTAAACCTATTGAATATTTATTGTTTTATTAGCTTAATAACTAATAATTTAACAATAAAAACCATAACTACCAACTACAATAAAAACTAAAATATTTACTTGTTATAGTAACTATACGATAAACCCAAAGATGGTTATCTCACAAAGATAGGAAAGGAAAGATATTTAATGAGTAGAGCGATTTGTATTGTATTAGACAGTGCTGGTGTTGCCCCAATGCCTGATCAGGCAAAATATGGCGATGTAGGAGCTTGCACAATCCCCAATATAGCCAAAGCTTCTAATGGTATTAATCTACCCAATATGCAAAAAATGGGTCTTGGTAACTTAAACGATATCGTTGGCTGCCCTAAAGAAAAAGATACTATTGGTTCTTATGGCGTAATGGTTGAACTTTCTCCTGGCAAAGACACTACTACTGGTCACTGGGAAATGATGGGCTATAAGCTTGAAAACCCACTTCCAGTTTTCCCTGATGGTTTTCCAAAAGAATTTATGGATAAGTTTGAAGCTGCTATTGGTCGAAAATGCTTGGGCAACTATGCTGCTTCAGGGACCGAAATCATCAAAGAACTTGGTGATGAACACGTAAAAACTGGTAAACCAATAGTATACACATCAGCAGATTCAGTTTTCCAAATTGCCGCTCATGAAGAAGTAATTCCTTTACAAGAACTATATAGAATCTGCCAAATTGCTCGTGATTTATTACAGCCACCAACTCTTGGTGCAGCTCGTGTAATTGCACGTCCATTTATCGGAAAGAGCGGAGAATATACTAGAACTGCTAATCGTCACGATTTCAGCCTTACTCCAGATGATACTGTTCTTGATTTGCTAAAGAGCAAAGGTATCCCAACTTATGGTGTTGGCAAGATTTATGATATTTTCGCAGGTAAGGGTGTAGAACCACACGTCACAACAAAAGGCAACGATGATGGTATGCAGAAAACTCTTGAAGCTTTAGATAAAGTTAAAGATGGCTTTATCTTCACTAATCTTGTTGATACAGATATGAAATATGGTCACAGAAGAGATGTTCCAGGCTATAAGAAAGCTTTGGAAGACTTCGACAAATGGCTTGGCGGTTTCATGACAAAACTTAATGAAGATGACGTTTTAATCATTACAGCAGACCATGGTTGTGATCCAACTTACAAAGGTACTGACCACACAAGAGAAGCTGTTCCTTTATTGGTATATCAGAAAGGCAAACCAGGCAGAGACCTTGGAATTCGCATTGGTTTCTGGGATATAGCAGCTACTGTAGCGAAACACCTCGGTGTCAAATACGATAAAGGCGTCCCATTTATTTAATTAGGAATTAGGAATGATGAATTATTATTCCTAACTTTAATAAACTGCTAAAAAAAAAAAAATCACGCTTCAGACGAAGCGTGATTTTTTTTCTTGCTGGAGAAACTATCTATTAATTACTAGTAGAACTAGATTCCATCTTAGAAACATCTATAGAGAATTTAGTATAATCTGTTTCCTTTTCAGGCACTCCTATAGAAATAGTTTTATCTCCACTAGTTATTATATAAGAACTTGAAGCAGGATTATCTGGGAACACACTTATTGTATAAGACATATCAAAATAAGTTGGACAATTGTTCAAAGTTGCAGTAATCTGCCCAAGTTTATTAGCCATACCAATTAGCTCTCCTTCTGGAGTAGAGAAAGCTTGAGACCAAGTAATATATTCTGGAATGAAATTAGGAACAATGTTAGCTCTATCATTTTCGGCCAAACCAATCATATTAATAACAATATTTCTTTTTATTACATTATCCTTCAAACCAACTTTACCTTTAAGTTCGCTACCAGTAATCGGACTATCATCACCCTTATGACCATCTTCTAATGCAAAGTCAACATCAATACGATATGTTCCTTTTACACCATCATCTAATTCATTACTTAACCTAATGACTTCATCTTCATAACCTTGCATTCTGATACGAATTTGCTGTGGTTTTCTAACTGCTGGAACTTCCAAAACAGCTAACTGAGAGAAATCAGTAACAGGAGTTATAGAAATACTTTGAGCAGGTCCCTGATCATTTTCATAATATTCAACTAAGAAACTCAGAACTGGAACATTTTTAGTTGAAGATAGTAAGTATTGAGGAACATTTAAGAATTGGAATACTAAATCATAAGTAACTGGCTTAACTTCAACACTAACATACTGATCACTGTTACCAGAAATGTTAATTGTGGTAGAATTATAAAGAACTGGTTCAGATTCATTACTTATTGCAACTGCAATTTGGCTTGCTCCGTAAACTTCTACACCAGTATTTTTCCACCATCTTGCTGATTTCGGATTACCATCTGTATAACTAACTCCATCAAAAGTTACTTTAAATAATTCATCTCCATTTACTGGCTTTTTTGTATTAGCATCAATTAAATCAAGTTGAACCTTTATTGTATTTGGAAGAGCAACAGATACTTTTTCCATAAAGACATTCATAAGATCTATATGGGCTCCATTTGAAATAGTAACTGAATCAATGTCAAGTTTTTCACTAGTTGTACCATCTGCTTCTTCTGTATCAGAAGTAGCAGGGAAAACTACTTTCTTATAACCAGGAGCACTAAATTCAAAAATTACATTATCAGGCTGAACACTTTCAAATACAAAATAGCCTTCTGCATCAGTAACAGTGGAACGAAAGTTATAACCCTGTTCCAATTCTCCACCACCACTAACAGTTTCCTTAGAAACCATTCTTACTGTAACATTAGGAACACCCATAGCAACATTATCTTTATTTACTACTCTACCAGAAACAACAGCTTCTTTTACGCCAAGCGAACCTTTTTCACAGCCCATAGTTAGGAAAATGCAAACACAAGCAATCGCTAGAAACCATCCGCCCCAAAACCTAAGATTCATAGTCTTTAACCTCCTGGTTAAATTGGAAGATATTTTAGAGTTATTATTCATAATAATTTATCCTTACTTAATAGTAACAATTTGAGCTTCTGCTCCATCATCATTGATTTTCACACCAGTAGCAGTATGAGTACCGCTAGAATCTTCAAGCATATAACCTACAAAATCAAATGCATAACCTGTTGGTAATGCTTGAGTTCCCAGATCTACAACTTGAGGAGTCCCAAGAGTCAAACCAGCTGGATTTGTAACTGTGACTTCAGGCCATCTTGTGCCTGTTTGTTCACAATATGCTCCAACTCTATCACCACTGCTAATAGTTGATGACATGTAGAAAATTCTAACATCACGTGTAATAGCAGAGAAATTATTCTTTAAATCAAAATTCTGATATATTGTTCCTTGAAAATCAGAATCAGGATAAATAGTTATCGGCGAATTCATACGATATCCTAATAGTTCAACTTCAATTGCTACAGAAGTTCCTCTAGGAATATTTTCTAATGTAAAAGCCTGATCTCCATTTCCCACAACAGAAGTGGTTCTAGACACAACATTTTTACCAGAACGAGCTATAATTGTAGCTGTGGGAGCAGCACTTACTACCCAACCAGGAGCATTCGTCCATCTTCCTACAACTTGATAAGATTCTGGAGTAAGATTAATAGCTCCTAAATCATAGTCATTTACTAAATTATCTAGTGGGATTGTTAAAGTTTTATAACCATCTACAGAAATAATAATTTTAATTGCTTCTACAGATGCTGGAACATCAAACCCACTTACAAATTCTGTAGGTAATCTATTGGAGAAAGAAGTATTTCCAAATGCAAAATTAGTATTACCATAAGTAATGGAATTACCATTAATAGCATCTTTTAAAACACCTTTTACTCTAACATATTGGTTTGAGTAATTCTGAACCATTTCAACACGTGGCATAAAAATAGTTTCACCATTTACAACAGATACTGTCACAACATCTGAAGCATTTGTTTTTAATGGTGCATAACCAGTTTTGGAAAAACCTAATTTCCAAACATCAGATCTCAAACTTGAAAATGTATATTTTCCATTTGAATCAGTAGTAGTATATTTTGTTGCGGCAGCAGTATCATCACCATCTTCTTCTGATGTAGCAGTAACATAAACCGAAGCTATACCGACTAAGGTTCTACTATCTACAACATACCCTTCGATGGATCCACCCCTTAATCCTAGACTACCATGGTCGCAACCTACAAGGCAGCCTACTAACACTAAGAATAGTGCCATCAGAAACCCGAATGATATCGGGCCTCGCCTTTCTTTCATCATAGTTTTGCCTCCAGCAAGAAATCTAAAGAGTCGGCTTCACTTATAAATCGGCTATTAACTTGAAATTATTAACAGTGAAAAAAAATATTTTTATATAAAATTACTAAATTCAACTTTCCCACTTCAAAATCATTAATAAAACTTAATTTAATCAATGTTACATAATAAAAAATATTATTATTGAGAATATATGAAAAGAAGAATAAAAAATACTCCTCTTTTTAGAGCTTGTCCGAAAACTAGATATTTACTAAAATTTTAGTATACGGATATTGCCCTTACCCCCTTTCGTAGAGGCTGTCTAAAAACTAGCTTTAACACACTAATTAGATTAAACTAATTCTATGATTTTTACTTTTCTAGATGGACTTCGTTTTGCTTTCAGCAACGCCACGCTATCGCTCGCAATGACGATTATGACTAGTTTCAGAGTATATAAACGTCATCGCGAGGTTCTGAAAGAACCGTGGCGATCCAGTAAAAAATTAATTCATAAACCTAGTTTTTAGACAGCCTCTTTAAGGGGAGAAATCAGCTTTAGCTGACATAAGCCACAGGATGTGGCTATGCAAGCGAGCAACAGGAGGTTAGCGAGTCGCAGAGAGGTTTTTAATAAGATTTATTTATAAAAATCCCCCTGTCATCTTGACGATGACATCCCCCTTTAAAAAAAAGGTTAATTATTATGACAACAATCACATTATTTTATTCTTAATCACTTTATTATTCAGCTTTTGCAACTAAAAATGAAGTGGGAAAGTTGAGTACTAAACTTATTCTTTTAACAAGTTAACAATTTTATTGAGGGACAATATTTTACTCTATTTAGTCCTATTTCTTCTTAATTATAACTATTTTTTTTAATAATCGTTGTCTAAAGAATCAAATAAATAACTACAAAAAAATAAATAAATCTCTTCGATTATGATAATAATTAGCCGATATGACTTTGAGATTAATTTTAGTGGAGGCAGATATGGTTAAAACTAAAACCATAATAAAGCATAGAATTATAATGCTTTTCGTTCTTGCTTTAGCCAGTGTATTGTTTACTGGTTGTGATAAGGGTTCACTTGGTATAAAGACTGGTGCAATTCAAGGATATGTTATCGACAACGATACAAATCAACCAGTTTCAGAAGTATTAATTAGAGGCGTAGGATCTGTTGGTCGTGGTGATACAGAAAATAAAACCACTTACACTGACGGTGACGGTTCTTTCTTTATAGACAACGTTACTAAAGGTGAATGGGAAATATATGTCGAAAAATATGGTTATGAACTAGTATCTGATAACGGTTGGTATTGGGGTGGTGAAACACCAGCTAAACAAAATATTGTAGTAAACAATGGGGAAACAATAGTTTTGACACCAATTAAAATGAGCAAAACTGCCTCTGGAACTAAAGGTATTTTAAAAGGTTACCCAATAGATATTCAAACAGGTCGTCCTTTGTCTAATTTTACAATTACTCAAGAAACACCTACAAATCAAAGAAAAACAAAAACCTTTGACTCTGCAGCAACTTTTAGAGACACAGGTTGGACAGGTCTTGAAGGTGGAGAACACGAATATACAATAACTTGCAATAATTACAAACCTAAAAGTTTATCTCTTCCAACAGAAGGAAGTAGTAGTTCCTGGAGTTCAGGTAATGCTATAACAATTGGTAAATCTCCTGTAAACTTAGGAACAATAGAAATGGAACCTCTCACTGTTTGTATATCTGGAACTTTAAGAAATGTCCCTGGATATATTTTAGAAAATCCAAATATAGTAGTTTGGGCTGAATCAGCAGGGAAAACAGTAGCTTCATATACTGAAGTTTCTGGAGATGCTGGTAAAGGAACTATTATTTATTCTATTGAAAATGTTCCAGTAACAGCAGGAAGTGTTAGTGTTAAGTGCAAAATTAAAGGTTATGATCTTATAACTATTAATTCATCTGTTAGCATAGCTAGTGCAAATCCAGCTGGAACAATAGCAGGTATAGACCTTGATTTATCAACACAGGAACCAATCAAAGCAGATTTGAGAGTTATCGTGCTTAGTAGTGAACCTGATGATGATGGAAAATGTACTTTCAAAACTGGCCATATCGCTAGAGTTTATGTAAGGAATGGAGGAACCGATATTGTTCCTTATGCTGATGTTACTAGTGTAAATTATGGTGGAGAAGTAACTATTTCTGGTGTTATAACTGGGTATCCTCTAACAGTTATAGCAGTGAACCAAAACGAAAAATATCATAAGGCAGAACAAGAAATACCGTTTATTCACGAAGGAACCGATATTTACCCAGTAACTATCCAACTCGATTAAAATTAATCTAAAAAACCTCGAACAAATGTTCGAGGTTTTTTTATTCTAAGTTTAATTATTAACCTTTATTCACATCACCTAGTAAAGCTTCACATTGCAAAGCTGCGTCTGTATCAGCATATTGAGTTAATATTATTTCAGCGTAACGCTTAGCTCCTTCTTTATCGCCACGTTTTTTACAGATAACACCTAGCTGATAATAAGCATTATCAACATATTCACAATTTGGATACTCTTCTATCAACCTATTGAACTCTTTTATAGCTTCATCGTATTTACATCTTTTGAGTAAAGACAAGCCATTATAATAACATTCATCAGAGATTTCAGAAATTCCCTGTCCTAGCTCACGACCTAGTTCAACATATTCATCTTTACCGAAATAAGCGGCATCACTATCAGGATAATTTTCCAACAAATATTCATACCAACTTAAAGCAGAAGATTTTTCACCTTTTCCATAAGCAATTTTTGCAAGGTTATAACAAGCATTATCAGCAAGTGTGCTAGTAGGATATTGCTTAATAAAATCACGGAACATTTTTTCAGCCCCATCTATATCACCTTTGCGATAAGTAGCAATAGCTTGATTCATCAGTTTTTTTTCTTCTTCAAACATTAATAAATAGTCTCCTTCTCCGATAAATACCTACTTAAAAATTCAGTCTTAAAAGATTTAAATCTTTTTTCGACAAGAGATTGTCGAATCTCTTTTATTAGATTAACCATAAATGAAACATTATGCAAGCTTGCCATTCTTAAACCTAAAATTTCTTTTGCTTTAAATAAATGTCTTAAATAACCTTTAGAAAAAGTACGGCAAGCATAACAACTACAACTAGCATCAATAGGCGATTCATCTAAAGTATATTTAGCATTTAAAAGACTAATACGCCCATCTCTAGTAAATACAGTAGCATGTCTTGCAATTCTAGTAGGATGAACACAATCGAACATATCTATACCACGTTCTACACCATAAAACAAATCTTCTGGTGTCCCTACACCCATAAGGTATCTTGGCATATTTTCAGGCATATATGGCATCATTCCATCCATTATTTTAAGCATTAGTTCTTTTGGTTCACCAACAGACAACCCCCCAATAGCCATACCTTCAAAACCTATTTCTTCAGTTCGCTTTATTGATTCTAATCTCAAAGGTAGATACATTGAACCTTGGACAATTCCAAATAAGGCCTGCCCATTACGCATTTTGGGGTGATCAATCCTACAACGTTTTGCCCAAGCAACAGAGCGATCTAATGCAGCTTTAGCTCTTTTTTCATCACAGGGATAAGGACTGCACTCATCAAAAACCATCATAATTTCAGAACCAATAGACCGCTGAATACGCATAGATTCTTCTGGATTTATCCAATAACGCTTACCATCTATATGAGAAGCAAATTCAACTCCATCATCTGTTATTTTATTTAGTTTATTCAAGGAAAAAACTTGAAATCCACCGGAATCAGTTAGAATTGGCTTATCCCAAGCCATCATTTTATGTAATCCACCAAAATGATCTAAAACATCTGTTCCAGGTCTAAGCAACAAATGATAGGTATTGCCCAAAATAATTTGAGCTCCAGTGGCTATTATCTCGTCAGGAGATAAGGTTTTCACGCTACCTATTGTTCCTACCGGCATAAAAATGGGAGTTTGAATTTCTCCACGTCTGGTTTTTATAGTTCCGACACGTCCCCAACATTCTTCTGATTTTTGTTCAAGAGTAAAAGAAAAATCTGTATTTGTCATATTAAAAGCATTGAATCTCCAAAAGAATAAAAACGATACTTATTTTTTATCGCTTCTTGATACAACTCTAAGGTTTTTTCCCGACCTGCAAAAGCAGAAACTAACACAACCAAAGTAGATTTAGGCAGGTGAAAATTAGTGATAAGATGGTCAACAGCTTTAAATTCATAACCAGGTTTTATAAAGCAAGCAGTTGATTGCCAACCGGTTTTCAATTCGCCCTTTTCGTCAATTGCTGATTCTAGAGTTCTTACACTAGTTGTACCACAAGCCCAAATCTTTTTGCCTGCAGCTCTAGTATCTTTAAAAAGTTTTGCCGTTTCCTTAGAAACCAAAAATCTTTCTTCGTGCATATGATGATTGTCTAAATCATCAACCTCAACTGGCTTAAATGTTCCAAGCCCAACATGAAGAACAACTTCAGCAATATTTACTCCTTTTGCTCTCAAATCAGCAAATACTTTTTCATCAAAATGTAAACCTGCTGTTGGAGCAGCAACAGAACCTTCTTCCTTAGAATATACTGTCTGATAACGTTCTGGAGAACTTTCACGAGATGTTATATAAGGAGGAAGAGGCATTTCGCCATTTTCTCTGAATATTGTAACAGGGTCGCTACCATCTTCAGTTCGCAAAACTCTTAGACCTGTTTCTAATACCTCTTCAGTAACAACTATTTTACCATTTGGAAGCATATGCTTTTTACCTGGCTTGAATTTTTTACCAGGATGAACCATAGCCTCAAATCTTCCTTCGCTAAGATTTTTAATAAAAAATATTTCGCTGCCAGCAGTGCTAAATTCACTTTTTATGGTATGAATTCTCGCTGGAATAACTCTAGAACTATTTACTATAAGCAAATCGCCTTTTTCAAAATACTCTGAAATATCAGAAAAATGGCGATGTTCTACTTTGTCAGTTAAACGATTATACACAAGAAGTCTCGAACCAGAACGTTCTTTAGATGGGGTTTGAGCAATAAGCTCAGGAGGTAAATAATAATCAAACAAATCTGTTTTCATTTGTTTTTCCTGTCTGTTTTACTTTGTATAGGCATTATTCTATCTGCTTCATAGTTTTTTTCTATTTCAAATATAGCTAAATCTGAAAAATAATTACTGCCAATAGCAATTGCTTCTTCTGAATATGGCATAAAATAACTGATTTTATCTACATATCTAGCTTCACCAGGAACAGACATAGTTCTAATTTTTATATCAGTAGTATTGAAACCTTTAGCTAATGTAAGTATTTCTTGAAGAGTAAAATCTGTTTTTATATGCTTGAAAGCTTTTTCTATAATATTAGGCAATCTAACAATAGAAGCTGGGCTCATTATCTTCTTAACTACAGCTTTTACAAAATCCTGTTGTCGTTTAATTCTACCTAAATCAGCCATTGCATCTTTTCTAAAGCGAACATATCTTAATGCATCCTGCCCGTCAAGGTGATTCATACCAGGTTTAAAGTGAATATGAAGGTTACCCCAGTTATCATCATAATTCATTGCTTTCTCAATATTTATATCTACACCACCTATGGCATCTACAACTTCAATAAAGCTTTCAAAACCAACTTCAATCTTACGACTTATATTGATTTTTAATAAATCTTCTAATATTTTCCGCAAGGTAGGTTCTCCATATCTTGGCAAAATTTCATTTATTTTCCTGGCTTTATTCTCAATGATAACCCTTGTATCACGTGGAATAGAAAGCATTGTAATCTTACCTTTAGAAGGATTCACACCTAATACAAATATTGTATCTGAACGATGGGTTCCTTCAACAGAATCTAAACCCATTACAAGCACATTAATATTACCTATTGCAGTTTTTTCTCCAGATTCTAAGGAAGAATGAACTTGATTTGTTCCTATAATTTTAGCTTCCTGAGAAGAAAACCACTTTTGAACTAACACAAAAACGAAAAACACACAAAATAATAGAAAAATAATATCGAAAAAGAAAGATTTCCAAAAATCTACATTAAAATACCTTTTAAAACTTGATTCATTAGAAGAGTATTCTTTTGATGAAATAAGTTTATTTTTATCTAATGAAGATGAAGGTTCTGATTCTATTTTATTATCTGATAATTCTTCCACATTCGTGGAGTCACTATTATCTGCAACTACAGGGGTAACAATTTTAATTTCTTCTATTTTATCTGATGATTCTCCCCTATCATTTAAAGAGCTATCACTAACAATTTCAGATGAAACTTTCTCATCTGTTGTTGAAGTGCTTTCACTACTTTCAACAGATGAGGAAGCTTCAGAACTAGCAGTTTTTAACTTATCTAGTTCGTCTAAGACTGCTTGAGGTTTTGGGGAAGAATTAGTTGATGATGTATCTTCAACAGACTCTTTCTCAACAAGAGAAGCATTATCTTCTGCTAAAATTTCTGTTTTTTGCTCTAAATTGTTGTTATCTTCCATAAAAGTTATATTATCATCAAAACTCTTTATTTGCCACTCCTAAAAAACTTGCGGCTTAAGTTTCTCGATGATATAATTCGGCTCATGAAATTCGTAGATGAAGTAACAATTGAAGTATCCTCTGGTAATGGCGGCAATGGAGCCGTAGCTTTTCGCCGAGAAAAATTTGTGCCCATGGGAGGTCCATCAGGTGGAGATGGTGGGAAAGGCGGAGACTTGGTTTTTGAAGCCACTGATGATTTGACTACCCTTTATGATTTAAGTTTTGTTCGTGTTCACAAAGCTGAAAATGGGCAGAATGGTCAAATTAAAAATATGGCGGGTGCTAACGGGAAAGACTGCGTTGTTAAAGTTCCTGTAGGAACTTTGGTTTATGATTTAGAATCAGGACGTCTTCTTGTTGACATGGAACACAAAGGTCAGCGTGAAATATTGCTTAAAGGCGGTCGCGGTGGAATGGGTAACGCAAGGTTTGCGACCCCAACTCACAGAACACCTAGAAGTGCTGAAAAAGGTGAACCTGGCAAAAAGTTAAGACTAAGACTAGAACTTAAACTTTTGGCAGATGTTGGCTTAGTAGGCTTGCCAAATGCAGGCAAATCAACCTTCTTAAGAGCTGTCAGCAATGCTAGACCAAAAGTTGCTGACTATCCTTTTACTACCCTTACTCCAAGTCTTGGAATAGTGAAACCAGAAGGTTTAAACTCTTTTTGTGTTGCTGATATTCCTGGTTTGATAGAAGGAGCTCACGAAGGAACTGGTCTTGGAACACAGTTTTTAAAACACATAGAACGCACTAGAATTCTTCTTCATCTCATTGATGTTAGTCAACTTGATATGGAAAATGTTACCAAGAACTACGACATCATTATGGAAGAACTAAGACAATTCTCAGAAAAACTGGCAGAAAAACCTGTAGTAGTGGCTGCCAATAAAATGGATTTGCCCGACTCAAGAGAACTTTTCCCTGATTTTCAAAAAGAAATGGAAGCCCGTGGTGTAAAAATATTCCCTATTTCTGGTGCCACGAAAGAAGGAATTGATCCTCTTCTTAAGTATTTAAGCCAAGAGTTGAAAGAACTGAAAACTCCTGTAATGCTTGAAGCTAATAAAGATGAAAAGCTTTACGAATTTATTGAACCATTTAGAATTGAAGAGTTAGAAGAAGGCTATTGGGAAGTAACTGGCCCAGACATAGAACGCCTTGTTGCTATGACAGACTTTGCAAACGATGAAGCAATAGCAAGATTTCGACAGAAAATAAAACGAATGGGTTTTATTGATGAGCTTAGAACCTTAGAAGCCGCTGATAACGATACAATATCAATTGGAGATATGGAATTCGAGTATCACGAGTTCTTTGACTGATCAATTTAAGTTATTATTGTTGTTGGTTTTTGTTGTTTTTATTTTAAGAAATAAGACCATAAATTGAGATACTAGACAAAAAATGAGTTTCAATAGTCTTGTATCTTGAATCTTATAACTTGAAACTTAAACAACAATAACTACCAAAAACAATAAAAACTAAAAGAAAATATGAAAAACGAAGAATACAAAAAATACTTAGATATTATCCTTGAAAAACAAGCTCTTTCTCCTAAAGGGTTGCAGATGCATATGCAAGCTGTTGCTGACTTAGCAGTTGGTTATGCAAAAGAAGTTGGTTACGATGTTGAATCAGCAAACTTAGCTGGAATGGCTCATGATCTTCTACGTCATGCTACACCAGAAGAAACATTAGAATATGCACGTTCTACTGGCTTTGTTATTTCTGATTTAATGGAAAAAATACCGATGTTAGCTCATGGTCCTGCCGCAGCAGGCTGGCTAATAAAGAACATTCCCTCAATTGGTGTAGATGTAATATTAGCAATAAGAGACCATACTTTCCCTGCTGACGATGCTCCAATGCTTACTAAGATTCTTGCGGTAGCTGATACCTTAGAGCCTTCACGTAAGATTCCAGAACGTGAAGAAGTCCGTTTAATGAGAATTCCTTTCGAACAGCGTTTCATCGAAGTTCAACGACTAAAAAAACTTCCTCGCAAAGACAAGCAAAAAGAATGAAGATTGAAGATTCTTGACTCAAGTTACCCCTAATCTCTTATCTCTGCTCTTTAAATCTCTAAAAACTGGATGGATTTCGTTTTGCTTTCAGCAACGCCACAGCTCCTTCAAAGCCTCACAATGACGGATATGACTGGATTCAGAGGATGTTAACGTCATCGCGAGGTTCTGAAAGAACCGTGGCGATCCAGTAAAAATTTAATACATAAACCCAGTTTTTAGTCAAGCTCTCGCAATGACAAACTGGCTGAGGATTGTATTAGCATAATAACAACTCACCACCAATCACTCACCTTCCTCCTTTAACCCCTAAAAATTATGGTTTTTTTTTCCTTCAAGATGTGTTATAATTCTAATCGTATGCATTACTAGGGTTGTACCCATTATGTCAATACTTGGTTTTGCAACTAAAATTTAAGGAGATAAAAAAATGTCTATCACAAAAGAAAACAAAGCAAAGGTTATCGAAACCTATCAGCAATCTGAAAAAGATACTGGTTCACCAGAAGTTCAGATCGCAATCCTTACTGAAAGAATCAACAATCTTTCTAAACACTTTGAAAAAAATCCAAAAGATCATGCTTCTCGCCGTGGTCTATTAAAAATGATTGGTGCTCGTAAACGCCATCTTGCTTATCTAAAGAACAAGAATGCAGAACGCTATGTTTCTTTAATCCAGAAGCTCGGCTTACGTCGCTAATTTTAAGAGGTTGTAATGGATAATAACTACGAAATAGTTTCTTGTGATCTTAATGCTCAAAATGCTCAGAGCGTGGTTTTTGAAACAGGAATACTTGCAGAACAGGCTTCAGGTGCTGTTACTGTTCGTTCTGGCGATTCTGTTGTTTTCGCAGCAGTTGTAGCTAGCAAAGAACCAAAAGAAGGAAATGACTTCCTTCCTTTAACAGTAGACTATATTGAAAAAGCCTATGCAGCAGGAAAGATTCCAGGCGGTTTCTTTAAAAGAGAAGGTCGTGCAACAACTAAAGAAATACTTTCTAGCCGACTAATCGACAGACCTCTCCGCCCGATGTTCCCCAAAAACTATCATAATGATTTGCAGGTTGCTGTCTATGTTCTTTCTTACGACAAAGTTAATCCTGTAGACATTCTTGCAATCAACGCCGCAAGTGCAGCATTCATGATTTCCGAAGTTCCTATAGTTGATGCTGTAGCAGCTGTAAGAGTTGGCAAAATCAATGGTCAGTTGGTAATCAATCCATCACCAGCTTCTCTAGAAAACAGCACTATAGACATGACTGTTGCTGGTACTGAACAGGCAATCACTATGGTTGAATCCGGTTCTTCTGAAGTTTCAGAAGAAGAATTAATTGAAGCTCTTGGTTTTGCTCACGAAAACATAAAAAAACTTGCTCATGCTCAAAAAGAATTAGCAAGTCGCTGTGGCAAAGAAAAGACTGAAGTTCCAGAACCAGCTCCAGAACCAGAATGTGAAGAAGTCGTAAACAGTTTAATGGATGATTTAAAAGATTGTCTAAATACTGCTGAAAAGACAGCTAGAGTTGAAAAATTAAGACTTCTAAATGAAAATTTAGCTGCAAAATTAACTGAAAAGCTTGGCGAAGAAGTTGCTGCAGAAAAATTAAATGCTGCTCATGCAATTTTGGAAAGCAGATTACAAGCTGAAATGCGCAGAATGATTCTTGAAGAAGGTCGCAGAATAGATGGTCGTAGAGTATTCGATATTAGACCTATCACTTGCTATGCTGGTATATTACCACGCACCCATGGTTCTGCAATTTTCAAACGTGGTCAGACCCAATCTCTAGGCGTTTGCACTCTTGGTGCTAATGCTGATTCACAGGTTATTGATGGTCTTGATGACGAAACCAAGAAAAGATTCATTCTTCACTATAACTTCCCACCATTCTCAACTGGTGAATGTAAGCCAATGAGAGGTCCAGGCCGCCGTGAAATAGGTCATGGTGCATTAGCTGAAAGAGCTCTAAGCAAAGTTATTCCTCCAGAATCAGAATTTCCATACACTATTCGTGTAGTTAGCGAAATTATGTCTAGTAACGGTAGTTCTTCAATGGCTTCCGTTTGTTCTGGTTGTCTTGCCCTTATGGATGCTGGCGTTCCTATAAAAGCTCCTGTTGCTGGTATTGCAATGGGTCTTATAAAAGAAGGCGACAGCTTCACAGTATTGAGCGACATCCTTGGTGACGAAGACCACTTCGGCGATATGGATTTCAAGGTTGCCGGTACTGAACAGGGTGTAAATGCTCTTCAGATGGATATCAAGATTATTGGTGTAACTCTTGATATTATGAGAACTGCATTAAGACAAGCTAGAGATGGCCGTATGTATATTCTTGGCAAGATGATGGAAGTCTTGAATGAACCAAGAAAGACACTATCTCAGTATGCTCCACGTATAGTTACATTAACGATTAATCCAGATAAGATTAAGAACGTTATTGGACCAGGCGGCAAGATGATTCGTAAGATTACAGAAGATTCAGGTGCACAAATCGAAGTTACCGATGATGGTAAAGTCGTTATTATGAGTCCTGATGCTGCTGCAAATGATAAGGCTGTTGAACTTGTTCATCAGGTTACTGATGAAGCAGAAGTTGGCAAAATTTATATGGGAACCGTAAAACGCATTATGAATTTTGGTGCTTTTGTTGAAATTCTTCCTGGTATAGAAGGACTTGTTCATATTAGCCAGCTTGAAAATCGCCGTGTAAACAAAGTAGAAGATGTTGTTAATATCGGTGATGAAGTTAAGGTTAAATGTATAGAAATTGATTCTCAAGGTAGAGTCAACCTTTCTAGAAAAGCAGCCTTAGAAGAAACTCAAGCTTAATAGAGCTTAATAAAGCAAAAAAAGACTTAGGTTTATAAACCTAAGTCTTTTTTTTTGTAATTGTTGTAATTAGCAGGGCAAACGCAAACTTTTCCCTTCATTAATGAAGCTTTTTGGAGAATCTAAAT
>CAMJNS010000007.1 GCA_946407375.1 uncultured bacterium | reverse complement strand
ACTAAAGATACTGGTGAAAACTTTATGGAACCTCTTGATTTAGGATTTAATCTGCCTTCTGTAATGTATACTCCATTAATAGTTAAGGTTGAAGATCCAAACCAGGGTTATAGAAAAATAGATAAAGTAACAGGTGTGGCTGTTCTTGTTAGTTCTAATCCTAATGCATTTACTTTACAGCATATAAATTTATCTAAATCTGTTGCTGATCAAGTAAGTCAGGCTATTGTAAATTCTAGACTTATGATGGAAAATGAAGCAAGACGTGAACACGGGCTTGTTTACGTAACAGCTAATTTGTAAGCTGTTTGATATTCATCCTTTCTAATAGTAATGGAAAACAAAAAAAACAAACTAGAAACAAAATTTATTAATGTTATTGTTTATTTGCTTGTTTCTTGTGTTTTATTGCTATTTATTGTTGGTTACCAGATTTTTAAGACTATTTATGTACAAGAAAGAGAACTCTTTTCAATTCTAGAAGACTCTGATTTAAGGTATTTACGTGAGATAATAGGAAAAGGACAATATTATATTAAAGGTGGTTGTCTTTTTATTGGCGATACCTGTTTGGGTGATGGAACAGTAGAAAAAGCTAATCAGAATTTATTTAAAAATTATACTAAGTTAACTGGTGCCCATTGTTTTATTTTCAAGAGATGTTCTGATGAAGGCTTAGGTTGGAGAGAGGATGACACTCAGATTGAAGGTGGTTATTTTGAGGGGCATTATATTTGTGTTTGTGATTCTGTTGACATTAAGTCAAATGCTAGTTATGTCGGTTGGAAATTTGCCAAAGAAGATACTGAACGTATAGAAAAGGACGGGGTTATTTCTTTTAGAGAGGACTATATTTCAAATGGTAAAATAATAAAAATGGTTTCTAGAGCTCAGGTTATAAAGGATTCAGTTACTAATGAAAATATTGCAATTGTTGCTGTTTCTAGAGCTGTTAATGATAGAGAATTAACTATCCAAAAGATAAGTATAAATTTTGCTTTTTTAGTTTTATTTATTGTTGTAATTATAATAGGTGGGCTAACTTTCATAGTTTCTAAACATACTTATGAAATAAGAAAGACTATTGATTATATTTCAAAAATAGATAAAAATGATTTGCCCAAAGAGCCTTTAGCCCTTAAAAGTAAAGGGCCTATGAGGGATGTTGAACAGGCTGTAAACCAAATGGTTGAGTCTTTAAAATTTAATCTGAGAGTTACGGAAGAATTAGAGCTTGCTAGAACTATTCAAAATAAGATGATACCTAGAAATTTTGATAAATATAAAGATTTCAAGGAATTCTCTATTTATGGGGATATGGTTAGTGCAAAAGAAGTAGGAGGAGATTTCTACGACTTTTTCATGATTGATGATAAACATTTGATTTTTAGTATAGCAGATGTTTCTGGTAAAGGTGTTCCTGCTGCAATGCTAATGGCTGTATCTAGAATGTTGATAAAAAACTTAATTCATATGGGATTGAGCATTTCTGAGGCTTTTTCAAAAACAAATACGTTAATTTGTAACGATAGTGAAAACAATATGTTTATTACTGCGTGGATTGGTTTGTTAGACTTGGAAACAGGTCGATTAGAATATTGTAATGCGGGTCATAACCCACCTTTGCTATTTCATGATGGAAAATTAGATTATTTTAAAAGTAAGAGAAATTTGGTTTTAGGGGTTTTGGAAGATTATAATTATAAATCTTATGAAATAGAATTAAAACCAGGAGATAAGCTTCTGTTATATACTGATGGGGTTACGGAATGTAAAAATGACAAGTCTGAATATTTTGGAGAACCAAATTTTAAAGACTTTGTTAATGAAAATTTAGATAAAAATCCGAAAGAATTAATTGAGTCTATATATGCGAAATTGAAAAGTTTTGCTAATACGGCAGAACAGTCTGATGATATAACAATGCTCTATATAAACTATTTCAAATAAATGAAAGAGAACATACTGCCGTTGCGTTTTTTCATACGCCTATAAGAAAAGTATTTCTCAGGCATACAATAGGTACATTCGTTGTAATCTATTATTTGATTATTTGGAATCCCAGCTTGCAATAATTGATAACGGTTTAATCCTCTTAAGTCGAGATGCCATTTGTCTTTTTTGGTAAAAAACTGTTTCCACTCAGTGTTTTCTGAGATAAACATATCATAAACTTCATCACCAAGTTCAAAACAACAAATACCTATGCAGGGTCCAATCCAGGCTGTTAAATCGGTTGGCTTTATTCCATAAAGTTCATCATATTTCAAAACACTTTTGTAACCGATGCTTTGCAATGTGCTTTTCCAACCGGCGTGAGTTGCAGAAACAACGTTTTTACCAGAAATCAAGACTGGGCAACAATCTGCTGTATATACACCAATTGCGGTTTGAGGCATATCTGTTATCATCGCATCGGCATTGGTTCTTATTGATGGAAGAGGCTTATCTTTTGAAACTTGAACTATATTGTCTTTGTGAACCTGATTAACGTAAATAGGCAGAGATGGTTTTATTGAAAAGTCTTTTGTAAGCTTATTCCAAGTATTTTGGAACTCTTCATCATTTAAATTGAAAAAGCTTAAATCACCATCTGTTCGGTTTGAAAAAACTGCAACTGATTTATCGGTTTCAAATACTTTCATGATTTAGGATTCAAGATACAAGATTCAAGATTTAAGGTAATTTTCAATCTTCTTCTTTAATAACTTTGAAGCTGAGCCATCATACGTTCTGCAAGTTCGTCAACAGCATCTTCTTTTGTAGATACTTCTTTTACCATTTTTAACGTTCTGATAGCATCTTCTTGGCGACCTTTTTGAGCATATAAGGAGGCTAGAACTACATATGCTTCCTTCATTGTTCTATCTAAAGCAATAGCTTTTTTGCTCTGTTCATATGCTAATTCATATTTACTTTGATTGTAATTAAGAAGAGCAAGGTCTTTATAAACTTCTGCGTTATCAGGGGCAAGTCTGAGAGCTTTGTTGAATTCTTCTTCTGCTAAAGCATATTGACCTGAACGGAAGAAATCCTTGCCCATATCTCTATGGGTATTTGCTTTCTGGTCATTAGTCTCATCTAATTGCTTTTTAACTTTTAAAAGCATATTTCTAGACTGGCGAGCAACCATAGAAGTTTCTGGAGCCATACTGATGATGTATTTGAGTTCATTGGCGGCATCAGTAGTTAGACCTCTATCCATATATGATTTTGCTAACGAATATTTTCTTTCTAATTCTCTTTCCTGAGCAACAGAAATTTGTCGTGGACCACTGCTTTCAACTTTTGCAGATGAAGCAAAATAAGAAGAAGAAATTGTGTTGGTTTCACGAGCATTTCTTGCGGCAATAGCACTTGGAGAATTGTCTATTAAAGGAGTAGACGTATAAGAAATTGGCTGATTGTATGTTGGTGTATAGGTGGAAGCGGTTTGATAACTGTTGGGAGAATATGATGAACTGTAAGAGCTAGCAAAACCAGTTGCACTTACTGGTGTGAAACTAGAATTTGTGTCGTAAGTGTTGGCTGAAGCTACAGAAGCTCGGCTACTAGAACTTTTTGCTGTGTTTCCACCTTTGTTGTGCTTATTTAAAAAGTCTTGAAGAATAGAACTTCCTTGTCCTTTGCTTTTTGTTGATGTCATAGATTTTGTTGAGGCAAAAAGCTGTTTCTTAGATTCTGTGGTTAATTGTTTTATTTTTTTGTTAAGATGTTTTTTTATAGGATCATTATCTGCAATTTTATTTAAAGCCTGTCTATATGAATTTAAGGCGTTGTTATCATCATTCATTTTTTCATAACAGTCACCCAAAGAAACATAGGCTTTTGCATAATTTGAATTACATCTTATTGTATTTTGGAAATTTTTTGCTGCTGCAGAGTAATTTCCAGCAGAATATTCTACTAAGCCAAGATTAAAGTATGATTTATAAAAAGTTGGATCAAGTCTGACGGCTGTTTGAAATTGTTCAGCGGCTTCTTGAATACGATTTGACTTATATAAAGCCCATCCTAATGAATCTCTAAAGCTAGGTGTATTTGGAGAGAGTTGAACTGCTCTTTGACAAAGCCCTATTGCTTGAATTAAATCCTGTTCTGTTGATGCAAGCAAGAAGCCTAGATTGTTTAATGCAGATGGATAAGCAGGTTTTAGATTTAGAGCTCTTTCATAAGCTCTTATGGCATTTTTTATATCTCCGCATCTTTCAAAGGCGTAGCCAAGGTTATGGAAAGCTTCAGGTATGTCTGGTCTTAGTTTGACTGCTTTAGTCAAGTCTGCTACAGCTTCTGTGTAGCTATTTTCCTGTAATTTACTTGTTCCTCTTATATAAAGCTTCATTCCTTCATCTTGATAAGCAGGAAGTGTATCAAAGCTTAGAGAAAATGCAGGTAAATTAAGAAAAAGCACTAAAAAACCTGTTAATGCCAGCTTTTTCATAAAATGCCTCCTATGGCTTTGTCTTTTTATATTATTATTCTTCACCATAATCGGCAGTTATTGAATTAATCTTTATACTTTTTTATTCAACAACTCTCAACTTTTCTATTTCAGTTTTCAATTTTTGCAAGGCTATGAGGTAAGAAAGCTTTATAACCATTCTGCTCAATACAAACAGCATTAACTCCAAAAACTTCTGATAACAGCTTTGTATTAAGTATTTCAGAAACTAATCCATTGGCAGCCACAACGCCATTGTTAAAAACAATTGCTTTTTCAGAAAAAAGCAAAACATCATTCGGGTTATGAAGAGACATAATAAGAGTAACATTTCTTTTTTTTGAAATATCACAAATCAGGTTAAAAACAGTAAATTGATTTTTAAAATCAAGATGGTTATTGGGTTCATCAAGAATTAATATTTCTGTTTCTTGGGCTAATGCTCTTGAAATTATTGCTAATTGAATTTCGCCACCAGAAAGTTCGTTGTAAGGTCTATCTATGTATCTTATAGCACCTGTTTCCTCTGCGGCTCTCATAACAGCATCAATATCTTCTTTTGTAGGATTACCTAAAGCATCTATTTTTGAGTATCTTCCCATCATAATAAAATCTTTTACGCTAAAGGGAAACAAGGGTTCGTGCTTTTGTGGAACGAAAGAGATATATTGAGCAATTTGATACCTGTTCATTTCTCTTATTTCGTTATTATTCAAGGTTATAGAACCTTTATAATTACCAGTTAAACCTGTAATTAAACTAAAAAATGTAGATTTTCCAGCGCCATTAGAGCCAAGAATGGCAACGCGTTCCCCTTTTTTTATATCACAGGAAATGCCTCTAAGAACTTCAGTTTTCCCTCTTGGATAAGTAAAATGAAGCTCTTTAACACTTAGTATGCTTTCTTTTTCTTTTAATTCCATACAGAGGCTTCTTTCTTGCGTAAATAGTAAATAAAGAATGGTGTTCCGATTAATGCTGTGATAATGCCTACGGGTATTTCACCTGTAGTAGCTACTCGGGCTATATTGTCAGAAATAAGCATAAATGCTGCTCCAATTAAGGCTGCCATTGGAAGCAATGATTTATGATTGGGGCCGACAATAGCACGAGCAATATGAGGAATAACCAATCCGACCCAACCAATTGTCCCAGTCCTAGCTACGCATATTCCTGTAGTAGAGACGATAAAATATATATATATGATTTTCCACTTTTTAATATCCATACCTAAGAGGGAAGCTTCATTATCTCCTAGAGACAAAACATTTAATTGCCAAGCAAAGAGTATCATTAAAACAATATTTATAGGTATTAACCAGGTAATTATATCTAGAGTTTTCCAAGTTACGTTACCGAAGCTACCCATCATCCAGAAAGTTATAGCAGGAAGTTGGGTTTCAGTATCGGCAATATATTTTACTATACCAGTTAACGAAGTAAATAAAGAAGAGATGATTGTTCCTGATAATACCAATGACAGTCTTGGAACAGAGCCATCTGGTTTTCTTGCCGTTAAAAAGGCTGCTATAACAGCAATTGTTCCTCCTATTCCTGCACATATATCAATAGAATAAGCAATATGCCCTAAGAAAACAATAGCTAAGGCTGCACCTAATGAGGCTCCTGATGATACGCCTAATATAAAGGGGCTTACTAATGGATTTCTGAAAATGCCTTGTGAAGCGGCTCCGCAAATAGCTAAACCTGCACCTACCAATAAAACCATTATGATTCTTGGCATGCGGAGTTGTAAGACTATAATCTTTTCATATTCTGTAACATCTTTTGGAGATTCAGTTTTTGTTACTGCAGAATAAATTATGTTAAAAATTTTAGTTGGTGAAATATTATAGTTGCCCATATTTATTGAAAAATATGCCAGCACTAAAACTGCAATAATCATTAATATATAAACTAGTGTGTTTTTCATAAATAGAAAACCTTAATATTTTTAGCTACCTAATCATACCATAAGTCTTTATTTTATAAAAATAAAAAAATATATTGACTTATTTGGATAATTAGATTATTCTAACTTTAGAAAATTAGATTATTCTAAATTTAATAGACTAGTCTAATTTAGAATAAAATATCAAGGGTAAAAATTATGCAAAATATAAGTCTAGCAGAACTTCCCGAAGGGAAAACAGGCGTAATTACATCTATAGACACAACATCACCTACAGCACAAAGACTCCTTGATTTAGGCTTTGTACCAGGCACTCAAATAAAAGCTATGAAAAGGGCTCCAATGGGCGATCCTACAACCTTTGAAATTCGAGGTTATCAACTGGGTCTTAGACGAAGTGAATCCGAAATTGTAGAGGTTGAAATTTAATAAAAATGTCTCAGGAACAAAAAAAGAAGATTACTCCCCAAAGTATTTTTCTCATAGGCAATCCAAATAGTGGAAAGACAAGTTTATTTAATGCGGTAACTGGCGAACGTCATCATGTCGGCAACTGGCCTGGTGTTACGGTTGAACGACTAGAAGGTGTTACTCACACAAAAAATGGTGATATTCAAATTACCGACCTTCCTGGAACCTATTCTCTAACACCTGCAACCCCTGAAGAAGGGGTTGTTTTGACTGCGATAGATGAAGCTGCTCACGGAACAGTGTTAAATGTAGTTGATTCTACTAATTTGATTAGAAATATGTTCCTGACGACACAGCTTATTGAAATAGGTATTAATCCTGTTATTAGTTTTAACTGCTATGATTCTTTTACTCAGCAGGGTGGAAAAATAGATTTGCAAAAATTTTCAAATCTCACAGGCTGTGAAATTTATCCTACTGTAGGTCGAACAGGTAAAGGTGTCCCTGCATTAGTAGAGTATTTGGGAAAACGCGACATATCTGAAATTACAGCTAAAGCCTCATCTGCTCTTTCTCTTCCAGAAAAATGGCTAAAAACAGCAAAAGAGGCTATCAAACTAGATAATTTAAGATGGGAAACAGCGACCGCAACTCAGCGGTATAATGCTATTAATTCACTTTGCAAACCGACAAAAGATAATCCAAAGTTAGAAGAAATCAGAAAAAGACTTTGTGAAGAACTTAGTGCCGAAAAAGGCAAAAAAGTTACTCCTTCCACATTAGCTTGCGACTTAGCTGAAGACCGTTATCATAGAATAGAAAGAATGGTAAAGGTCTGTGCTACTGTTCCTGAAAAGAGTATTCCTGAAGGTCAGCAGAAAATTGATAAATTTCTTGTTCACAAATATTTGGGAATTCCTATATTTGCTGCTTTAATGTATTTCGTTTTCTGGACCACATTTACAATTGGGCAGTATCCTATGGATTGGCTTGAAGCTTTAGTAAATTTGCTTGCTGCTTGGGTTGGCGGTTTCATGAGCGATGGAATATTGAAGGAGCTTGTTGTTGAAGGCGTAATTAAGAGTGTAGGTCAAGTTATAGTATTCCTGCCGAATATCTTAATTCTATTTTTCTGGATAGTTCTGTTGGAAGACTCTGGTTATATGTCTAGAGCTGCTTTCATTATCGATAGAACCATGAAAAGCATGGGCCTTCAAGGCAGAGCTTTTATTCCTATGGTTATGGGCATTGGGTGTAATGTTCCTGCAATCATGGCTACAAGAATTATAGATAGCAAATTCCAAAGAATGCTTACTATGTTTCTTGTTCCATTAGTAAGTTGTAGTGCAAGATTGCCAGTATTTATACTGCTTTGCGGAACATTTTTCCCAGAAAATCCGACAATCTGGATGTTTGTTCTATATGTTATAGACCTTATCGTTCTTATGTTCTTGGGTCATTTTATAAGTATTTTGTCTAATAGGGTGGAAGACAGCCCATTTTTGCTTGAAATGCCCCCTTATCGTATTCCTACTCCTAAGAGTGTGTGGAATATGCTTAAGGAAAAAGCTATGCACTTTATAGAAAAGGCAGGAACTGTTGTTCTTGCTGGTTCTATATTGGTATGGGCTTTGCAGTCGTTCCCAATAATTAAAGATGAAGAATTAAGTTTCGATTATGTTGGTCAGAAAACAGTTATAGAAGCTCCATTCTTGGCTAAAAAAGCTGAAATAGAAAAATCTAAGCTTACAGACAAAGAAAAGGAAGAAAAATTAGCTGAAATTGATTCTCAAATCGAAGATGCTACTTCCGAAATCAATTTTAAGAAAAACGAAGAAAAGACTGAAAGAAGCTATCTTGGACGCTTAGGTAAATTCATGCACCCTGCTTTTGCTCCTTTAGGCTTCTCTTGGAAAGAAACAGTTACTTTGATTCCTGGATTCTTTGCTAAGGAATCATTAGTTTCAACTCTTGCAGTTCTCTATCAGACCGAAGAAGACAGTGATGAAGAGGGTGCTGAAGCTAAAAACATAGAAAATCGAAAGAAACTTGCGGTTGCTATGGGTAAAAACGGTATGACACCCTTGAAAGCTTTTGTTTATATGCTGTTTACTTTGCTTTATGTTCCCTGTATCGCTACTGTTGGTATACTCTGGAAAGAAAGTGGCTCAACTAAGTTTACTATTTTCTCTCTATTTGCTTATTTCGGTTTGGCTTACATTATAAGCCTTATAACTTTAAAAGTCGGCGAAATAATAGCAGCAAGAGGTAGCAACGGCGCACAGGAAGCAGCGGTAGTTATAATCGCTTTAATCGCAGCTTGGGTGCTTCTTTCTAGATTGATAAATGGTCTTAAAGGGAAAACAAGTGCCGTCGGTTGTGGCTGTGGTTGCGAAGGCTGCAACAAGTGCGTAAACAAGAGAGATAAGAGATGAGAGTGTAAGGAGAAGGAGAGAGGGAGAGCCAAGCAAAGCTTGGCGAATGAGGAATTAGGAGTTAGGAGTGAGGAATTGGATAAAGGAGAGAGGAGGGGTGGCTTGCAAAGCAAGCCGGGGTGGTGACCTAACCAGTGATAAATTAAGTTTAGTGTTATAACTGTCATCGCGAGCATACGAAGTATGCGTGGCGATCCAGTTATCTTCTAGATGGACTTCGTTTTGCTTTCAGCAACGCCACAGCTATGCCTCGCATTGACGAATAACTTGAGGTTTACTCTATTTAGGTTACCCTTTTGGTCTGCTAAAGCAGACCACTTCCCCTTGAGGGGAAGCTTTTAAAACTGCAATGACGTATATGAAATCGGTCAGCAGACGCGAGACCTTCTATTCTCCGCACAAGGTCGTTCCCTAAAAAATACTCCAAAGGTAGAAAAGTTTCAGAGACCGCGGAGGAGAATAAGGTCGAACAAGCTGCTGACCGAACTATATTCTATTTTACTCTGGTTGGGTCACCACCCCGTCACTGCCAGTTTTCAAGTGGCACCTCGCGATGACGTAAATATACTCTGAATCCTGTCTAACAATTCAAACTAGTCTAGGTTTTTTATCTGGCAGTTGCCTAAACCATAAGTCTGCAGGCCATCTTCTTCATAAATACTAATAGAACGCTGATGTTCACCTTTTATAAACTTGCGGTCGATTATCTTAGAGAGTATTTCACCTATTTTATTGAGGTCATCAAAGGTTATTTCATTATCACCAGCATGAATCATTTCTTCAAATTTATCTGGTTTTTGTTTTGTGACATAGACTAAATGATATGTATAGTAGACTTTCTTTTGAAGATGATTTTCTATTCCTTGAACGCCAAGAACTATAATGTCATCAAATTTGCAAATCTTCTTTGAATATGGGATAAAGCAATAGGTTCCCTCGTAAAAAATGTCTTTTGTTGAAGTATTGAAAGATAATCTTCTTTTACTGCCATACAAAAAAATAGGGGTTACGATAATAGCTAAAATTAAAGCAAAGACTTCACCGTGAGAAATAGTATAATCTGCTCCAAAATAATAAACTACAATAGGTATAAAAATTATTCCTGCAATAATGCCTGTTATACCAGCTTGTTGCATTGAAAATGGCAATTTTAGAACATAATTATCTCGGTCTATATAGAGCGGAGATTTTCCAGCCATTCTAACAAATCCTCTAATTCATTTTATTTGGTATGATTAAAAATTTGCTAAATTATATCAATAATTGTCAAAAAACAAAATAGACTATTTCTCAAAAAGGTTGACGAAACAAAGGAATAAATAGTATTTTAGTAATCGAATGGATTTATAGTTATATATACAGGGAGTTGAGAATGGAACGTGTATCTCTTGCCTTGGAATCATATTTAGAAGCAATTGCTGACATACAGGCACAAGATGGGGCTGTAAGTCCTTCTGTATTAGCAGAGAAGATGGGATGTAAGCGTTCCTCTGTAACTAGTGCTCTTCAAAGACTAGCAGAAAACGGGTTGATTAATTATCACACTTATCGACCAGTTACTCTTTCTCAAAAAGGTAAAGAAGTAATCGAATCTTTAGATAAATACCACAATATTTTACAAAACTTTTTTCAAAATATTCTTGGCTTTGATGAAGATTATTCTCAGAAGGAAGCCTGTAAACTTGAACACCAAATGTCTCCCGAAATAATAGAAAGAATAGAATCTTTTGTTGCTTCTTTAAAAGAACCAGAAGCTTTTAAAAATAGTTTAAAATAGAAGAGATAAAGACATTTTTTTTAAGTAATGGTATTATATAAAAAAGTTGATTGTTAATACCATGAAATTATTATTCCGAAAATACTTTTCTATATTTATAATCCACGCCGCACCATTAGGTTTATTTGTTTTGCTTCCATTAATGGTTATTCTTTATTTAGGCTATAACGTTATAAAGATAGAATCTGATAAACATATTGCAGAACTATCCACTAATCTAGAGAACAGTCTTAAAGATATAGAAAGTGAAATCGCTCCAGATTCTTTTTTGTTAAAAGTTGGTAGAGGAGCTTGGTTTTCTTTTAGAAAAAACGAAAAAGATATAAAAGCTTATTGGGACTATTATAATAAGTTAAAAGCTTTTTTAAAGTCTGATCCAGACTTATATGTTTTTGACAATAAAGGCTCTTTGATAACTCCGGTTAATTATTCTTTAAAGTCCAGATTTTTAGCTACTAAGCTTTGGGAAACTATTATAAGTGATTATAAAGCCAGGTCTAATTTTGCTACCAAATATAAAAAACAGCTAAGAAGCCTTCTTGGGAACGAGTTTAAGTTAGGGACTTTTTTAGAAAGCCGCGATATTGTAATGCCAATAATAGTTAATACTAGAAATGGTTTTGTTTATTGGATGAATTGCGATGATAATCCTAAAAAAGGAATTTTGCTAGTATTTTGGGATATTCCTTCATTTGAATTCAGGCTTGAAGAGATTGTTAATCGTTATATTAAATATTTCAATAATTTATTCATAAAAGATCCAGATGGAGTTAATCATTTACTTAAAAATAGTTTAAATAATAACGTTTATGACAATATTTATCTTAGAACAGTAATGATGTATCCAAGTGGTGGATATATAGATAATAGAAATACTCTTTGGAGAGCTATTCAGCTTAATGATTATTGGATTCTTGGTGGAATTAAAAGTAAAAAAGGTATCTACGATAATTATCTTAACTATTTTATTTATTTCATTTTTCTTACGGCTCTTATAGTTATAGCTATTTACGTTTGGGTGGTTAAAAAGCCCAATTTATATATTTCAATAAGAATAAAACTTATTGCTCTTTTTCTTATTGCAGTAGTAACACCAGTGGCAGGGTTTTCTTATTTAGGTTATCAGTATGTTACTGATATGAAGGAAAACTTAATAACTGAGTTTGGAAACGAAAGTCGTGATATTCTCTTAAATATTGATAGTGAGTTGGGAAATTCAACAAAACTCTTTCAAGAAGATTTCAGAAAAATAGTTAATGATTTTGAGCATTATGATGAAGATGAAAATTGTCGTAAGTATTTAAATGATTTGTTAGCAAAGCATGATTTGGTTTTAATAGATAGAAGATTAGCTTCTGATGCTTCCATAATAAATCACATTACAAACTATGTTGTTTTTGAAGGATTAAGTGCTGTTGCAGAAGCTTTTTCCAAATGTTGTATAGATAAAAATCTTAAGACAAATCTTATGGAAACTGTTGACCCTGGGTTGAGAGAAGCAATGACTAGCCCAGAGGCCAATTTGAATAATTTTTGGTTAAGACCTGATTTGGTTCAAAATCTTATATTTGGCACTTTAGAGTTTTATGTTTATTGGAGTCTTAAGCAGACGAAAAATGGAACAGAATTTTTTATGGCTTTAAGGATGACCAACAATGCTTTACGAGATTATTTGTATAAACGTTTGAAACTTTGTGAAACAAACCCTAAAGAAAAGAATTATCAAATTTTAGTTCATAATGATAGAAATGAAGAATGGATTTCAAGTTATTCTTATACTAAGGAATTAAAGGCTATTACCAGAAGATTAAAATTTATGGGAAAGCCTATTGAAACTCAAGTTGATATTAATTCGAAAAGATATCTTTTATTGGCTATAAAAAGTTTTAAGATAAAGGGTTACTCTTATTATGCTCTTTATCCCTACGAAATAATTGAAAATAAATTGACATCTTTAGGGTTAATGATTAATTCGTGCATTGTTATATTTATTATAATTGTTTTGGCTATAGGTTATCAATTAGCAGGGACATTTATTTATCCGGTTAAACGCCTTGAAGATGGTATAAAAGCAATAAAAGAAAGAAATTCTGAATTTAGAATAGAAGCATTGCAAAATGATGAATTTGGTGGTTTGGCTCAAAGTTTTAATAAGATGATTGGCGATCTTAAAGAAATGCAATTAGCTAAATATATTCAGGAATCATTACTGCCAAAGTCTTTGCCTGTGTTAAAAGGTTATCAACTATCTTTTAACAATAGAATGGCTTCTGCAGTTGGTGGAGACTATTTTGATATAAAACTTCTAGATGAAGATAACTTATGCATTATTATTGGTGACGTTTCTGGGCATGGAGCTGCATCAGCTCTTATTATGGCTATTGCAAAAGCTGTTCTTTATCATGGCTTTAATCAAACAAGAGATTTAATAACATTATTTAATAATTTAAATTCAGTTATTAATACATATTTTAATAAACCTCCTGTGAAAAAGATGATTACTCTATTTGCGACTATAGTAAATTTACCTACAGGAAAATCTGTTTTCTTTGATTGTGGTCATAATTTCCCAATGAAACTATCTAAAGATGGAGAAATTACAGAATTAAAAATGACTGGTTTCCCAGTTGGTTCGCAGAAGAAGATTAGAAAGAAAAATACGGAAGAATATGTTCTTGATGAAGGTGATACTGTTGTTTTTTACACCGATGGTATTATCGAAGCAACAGGCAAAACTCCAGAGCAATATGGGTATGATAGGTTTAAGAACAGTCTTTCTGAAATGATGGGCGAAAACCCTGAAAAAATGATAAAAACTTTATTTAATAATTATGATAAATGGGAAGACGGCACTGAACCAGATGACGATGTTACTTTAATTGCTTTGAAGAGGATTTCTTCTCAAAATAATGAAAGTAATGTCATCCATTAATTCTTTTTTCCCTAAATTCTTTTTATAGGTATCAATTAATAGATTTTTTAATTCTTCAGTGTTATCTATCGAGCAATTTAAAAAAGTATTCTTTAGATTATCATAGCCGAATTCATCTGTCTTATTACTACAAGCTTCAATAAATCCGTCTGTATAAAGCAAAAGTGTTTCTTCTTGGTTTAATACTACTGATTCATAAGAATACTTAGATCTGGCTTTGGAAATACCCATTGGAAGATTTATATTTGTAAGGGTTCTCATTTTCCCTATTTCTTTTTCTCTGATAAATGGAAATGGGTGACCAGCATTACAAAGATTTAATTCGCCAGTTGCTTTATCTAGAGTAATAGCACAGAATTTCATAGGTAATTTATTGCCTATCAGGTCTAATATCATATAACTGGTATTAGTAACTATTTCATTTAAAGGTAGATTTTGATTGGCAAACAAAAAGACTGATGCTTTGACCATTGCGGCAATTAGTGATGAAGATACGCCATGTCCATTAACATCACCGATAACTATTAGAACTCTATTGTCTGGCAATTGGAACATATCAGCATAGTCTCCGCCTACGTCAGCTGCCATCTGATTATATATGATGCAATCATATCCCTCTATGTTTTGGTTTCCAGTAGGAATTAGACACTGTTGAACAGCACCAGCCATAAGCATGTCTTTGATTTCTGCCATCATTTGATTAAAAGCGTTTCCTAGATGACCTAATTCGTCTTTGTTTTCAATTTTTATAGTCGTTTCTGTTTCACGTTTTCTAAGAGCTTCTAGTCCTCTGTTTAATTCATTTACTGGTATAATAAAATTCTGAGATAATAACAAACCAGTAAAAATAGAAATAATTAGAAGCAAAATCATTACTTTATAAATAGTTCTTCTTGTTTCTACAATTTTATAATCTATTTCTGATATCGGATATAAACCTAAAATGTAACCGTCTTTTATAGTGCTGCCTGGAACACACAAACAAATATACTTTCTATCGTTATGTTTTATTACAGAGGATTCTATGGTTTTGTTAGCACTTGCTACTTTTATTAAATCAAGAAAGTCTTTTGTCTCTTTTACTTCAGGTATAAAGCGTTGGGTTTCTATATGATAGTTAATTACTTTAATTTCTGTATTTGATACAGAATATCTATTTTTTAGAAGAGAGTTAAAATAAGATAAACTTAGATTTCTTGTAGTGGCATTGCACATTACAAAAGCTACTGGATTATCCACTTCTGGATAATAGTTCCACCACCAATATATTCCGCCAGATTTATCAAGGTCTAGATATGAAAGCTGATTTGGTCGTTCTAAAGTGTGAGAAAAACCTACAACAGGGTTTTCTAATAAGTTACCAACAAGAATATCAGATTGGCTAGGTTTTACTCCTGCATAAGTTAAACGTTCTGGGCAATATCTTTCTAAACAGAGTATACATAAAACTCTGGCTATTGCTTTAATTCTATCATTTGACTCATCACTAGAAGTAGTAAAAATTTGAGTTTTATCTACTCTTCTTATGTCTAACCAAGTAAATATTTCGTTTCTTCTTAAAGCGTTTTCACCAACTATTTCGATTACCTTTTTCCTAAATGTTTCTTGAGTTGGAAGCTTTTTCCCTTTTAAATTTTTTAAAAATTTGTCTAGCTCTGAATAACAGTTCTTAATGACCGTTTCTTTCGTTTTGTAATCTGTATCTATTTTAGTTAAAATATCAACTAGACCTTTTTTTACATTATTTTCAATAGCTATTCTATGATTGTGAAGACTGGTATATGATAAGACCCATAGACTTATAGCAGGTATATATACCGCAATAGCGAAAATAAATACTAATTTGTATCTAATAGAAATATACATTCCTTTCTCACTAGAAAGGTTTTTAAAGAAAAATGTTGAGAATAGTATTAGCAAAAGTAAGAATATAAATATTCCTATAAAGAGTTTATTTTGATATTTAGAAGATAGATCAGTTGTTTGTCCAAATAAAAGTCTATATTCTCCTGAGTTAAATGCTTTCCATACAGTATCCTTCTCTATTATACCATCTAAAACTTCATCAGTATTGGTTTTCTCATAGGGCATTTCATTATGACTAAGACTAGGTGTCAGTTTTTGCTTTTTATCTATATCATATAAAATAATAGGCTGTTCATATGTGGCAAAATCTTTAATTTTAGCCATAATTATTTCTTGCTTAGTTCGTTTATATTCAACAAAAAGAATTAAACCATTTGTGTCAAAATTTGCATTTTTGAAATAAAATACACAGGTTCTTTCGGGGCAGATTGTAGGTATACAAGCTTCAGAATAACCAATCAAGAAAGATGGATGAAATTCGTCGCCAATTATATTGTTTTGATCTATTCTGCGTTCATCGTAAGTATATTCATAACCGTGTATTCTTTTCCAAGTATAAGTAAAAAATCTTTGTTCGTGCGGAAACAAATCTTGGGGATTTATTAGTTGCATTTTTATATTAAAAATTGCACAGCGGAGGTTTTCGCCTAATTTATTACTAAAATCCTTTATTAATTTTGATACTTCCTGATTAGACATAACAGAGCCATTCTTATCAGGCTTATTTTCTATAAAGGGCATCAAGCTGTTTGCTAAATTGTTAAAATAAGGTTGGAAATAGTCTTCCGCTGATGTTTTTGCCATAAAATCAACGGCTCTTTCTGAGAGTTTTGTTTTTATATCTTCTATTTCATGGTCTTTATCTATTTTTAAAATTAATAAATAAAGAACAATACTAAAAGTACAAGGCAAAAGAATCAGAAGAAAATATGGAAGTAATACTTTTTTTAAATCGCTTCTAAACACTTTTCAAGATGATTTCCAATTCTTAATCTAAATACATACTACCATATTTTTTTATTATTATTGAATTATTTTAGGACTCGGATTTGTTCTATTATCCGAGTCATCCTTTTCCGCTTCAATTCCTAATCTCTTAAAATCCAGTATCAATAGAGATGTGACTGCCATTGCGGTCTTTTGTTACTTTAATCTGGTTTGTAATAGAGTTTATTATTTCTTCACGATGGCTAATCAGACCTACAAGCTTGTTTTTGCCTGAAAGATTATTCAAAACCTCTATTACAACAGAGTTAGACTTGGAATCCAAAGAGCCAAAACCTTCGTCTATAAAAAGTGCATCCATCTGAATACCACCAGCATTCATTGAAACAGTGTCAGACAAACCTAAAGCGAGGCTAAGAGAAGCTTTGAAACTTTCACCTCCAGAAAGGCTACCGACAGGACGTTTCTTTCCAGTAAAATTATCAAAAACATCTAAGTCTAGAGTAGTTTTGCTTTTCTTTTCGTTGGAATTATCGTGACGAATCAACTCGAACTGTCTTTCTGTCATTGGTAGCAAACGCCTGTTGGCGGCGGCAATTATTCCATCGAAACCAGCCATTTGAACATATTGTTCCAAAGTTATTCTAGAATTGCCAGAAACATTGCCTGAAGCAAGGTTATATAGTTTTTGGTATATGGTAAAGAGTTTTTTGTTGTTTTCAAAATCACTTTTTTGCTTGCTGATATTATCTAAAGATTCCTTGTTCATCGCTAATCTAGACTTTGTGTCACCTAAAAATTCACGAATCTCATCAAGTTTTTCTTTATAATTTTCAACTTTTTCTTCTAAGACTTCAATATTTATCAGTTCTTTACCAGCAGCATCTTTTTTAGCTGTTTCTAGGCTTTCTGCATTAATCTTAACCTGAGTATTATAATCGTTTATTATGCTTTGATTATCCTCAATTTCGTCTTCGCCAACATCGTATTCAAAATATGAGTCTTCATTATCAAAACCATTGGTTTTTAAAGCAGCTTCATAATTAGTTTTTGTTTGTTTAACTTCTTTTTCTGTATCAGTTAGGTTTTTATTCAAAGTTTCAATTTCAGCAGTAAGAGCAGTTAGCTTATTTTTTGCACTATCAAAGCTTTGTTGAGCTTTTTCTATGTTATCAAAGATTTCTTTAGCTTCTTTTTCAATAGCTTTTTGATTATCTTTAGCTTCAACCAAATTTTTATAAGTTAGTTTTGCTAACTCTTTTAGCTTTGTATTTGTTTCTGTAAGGTTATTAGAATATTTTTCTTTCCTGGAAAGGTTTTGTTCCTTTCTTTTTTTCAAGTCTTCTGTTTCTTCGCCTCTGGCAATTTCAAGCTCTTTTTCTGCCTTTTCTTTCTTGTTACAGGCGGTTTTAACTTCTTTCATTTCTAAGTTAATCTTATTTTGTAAGTCAAAGACCTTTGAAAGTGTTTTTTCTGCTATTTTATGCAGAACTTCCAAATTATCTTTATCATCATTGCTAGCCTCAGAAAGAGGCGCGGCAATACAACTTTCATCACAAAGCAATTCATCTGATAAAGCTTCTTTTATTGCCTTTTTTAAATGATTTTCTTGCGAAGCATATCTGCCGTTAAGTTCTTGCGCTAAGCTCAACGCTTTATCTTTTTCTTTCTTAGCCTTATCTTCGTCGGCTTTAAATTTTTTCAAATCTTCATCACTAAAAGCTTCGTCAGGAAGTATTGCTAATTTTGGATGATGTGTTGAACCACAAACAGGACATTCTTCACCATCTTTTAAGTTTTTGGCTAATAATCCTGCTCGACAGTCATCCATAACTTTTTCAGCATGAATTCTGAAACTTTCTTTTTCTAAAAACTCTTCTTGTGCTTCTTGATATAAAGCCTGTTTCTTGCTTAAGTCTTTCTGCAATTTTGAAAACTCATTGAAATCACTGTTGATAAGTCTTCCAAGACTGTCTTTCAATCTTGCAACATTTTTACTTTTTGCATCAAGTGTAACAAGTTCAGAAGGTTTATTTTTGTATTCTTCTACGACAGAATTTAATTTACTTATTTTTTCTGTAAGTTTCTTTTCTTCAGCTTCTAATTCAATCTTTTCGGAAAGTATTTCTTTTTCTTCTTTTTCTAAAAGCTTCAAAGCTTTGATTAAATCATCTCTTTGTTTATATTTGTCAAAATCCGCTTTAAGCTGTTCCGATTTAAGATTGAGTTTTTCACCCTTTTCTTTTAATTCTAGGCTTTGTTTTAAAACAGATTCTGACTCTTTTAAAGTGTTTTCAGCTTTGACTTTGTTAAATGATTTTTTTTCAATGCTTTCTTTTTGATTTTTCAATGATTTTACTTTTTCTTGATACTTTTCATATACAGGTGAAACGAATCTGGTTGCAGAAATCATCTTTTTTAATTCGACAGAAAGCTCGTCAATGGATTTTTTTCGTTTTTTAAGTTCTTCCTGCTTTGTCTTACATTCTTCATAACGCTGAATAAACTTATTGTTATTAATAGCATTGTTTAGAGCAGTATTATTGTTTTCTAATTCTCTCTGAGCAATTTTGACCTGTTCATTAATTTGTTTTAATTGTTCTTTATCTTCGGCAATGATATTTTCTGCAATTTCAAGCATTTCATCAACACTCTTAATGCTCATGCTGAATAAAGTTTTTTCTCTTAAATCTTCAAAAGAATCAGCATAATTACTGTCTTCAGCATATTTTATTCCATTAAAATATTGAATTATGCTGTTATTATGGCTTCTGAACAATTCTTCATATTTTTTTCTTCTAGCACCGAGTTTTTCACAAATTCTAATATAAGAATCGGTTAAGAAAATTGAGCGCAAAATCTCAGTTCTGTCTTCTGTGCTAGCTTGTAGCAGTTCTCTAAACTCTCCTTGAGCAATCATAACAATCTGTTTAAACTGCTCAAAAGTAATATGCAGTATTTCTTTAATGCTTTCATTTACTTCAGCAAGCTTGGAAATGCTTCTTCCATCTTCGAAATACAAAACAGCTTTTTCATTTTCTGTTTTATATTCAGTTTCAGATGTTTTGCTTTTTCTTTTCTTTAAACGTTCTTGAGTGGGTTCTCTATGGATATGATATTTTTTGCCCTGATGAGAAAAATAAAAATCAACGTAGGTTGTTTCATTTTCGTTTGCATAACCACTTCTAAGATTCTTAGTATCTCTATATTCTCCACTGGTTTTTCCGAAAAGAGCAAAGCATATAGCGTCAAATATTGTGGTTTTTCCTGCTCCGGTATCGCCAGAAATCAGAAATAATCCTTTTTCGTCAAAAGTTTCAAAATTTATTTCGGGAGTCAGTCCTGCATAGGGACCAAAAGCATTCATAACTAACTTAATAGGTTTCATTACCAACACCAGCCTCTCTTGCTATTTCTAGCATAATTTGTAATTCTTCAGAAGGTATTTCCTCGTTGTATTTAAGTTTATAAAAGTCAGAAATGATTTCTTCAAAGCTTTTATTCTTTGTTAGTGGTGTTATTTCTACATTTTCACTTTCGATTGTATGGGAATTTTCGTAATCAAGTTTCATTATATTTGGATAATAAGCCCTGAAAATATTATATGCATTAGGTTCTGGAATTTCGTCTGTAAGAGTTACTTGCAAATAATCATCTGTGGAAACAATATTTTCTGGAGCTAATAACTGTTCAAGCCTGCCTTTAATTCTTCGCATATCTCTGAGTGGCTTTAGCTCAACTAAATCTACGTCTATATTCCCTTTTTCGCCTAAAGTAATAATGGGAACAGATTTGTCCTTATTTACTTCGTTTAACGAATATTTTAAAGGCGAACCTGAGTATCTAATAGTTTCTCTTTCTAACTTCTGAGGCGAATGAATGTGACCAAGTGCCACATAATCAAAATCGTCAAAGCAATCTGTACCTATTATTTCAACATTACCAACGTTTTGAGTTGCTATAGATTCTGAACCACCACATTCAGGGTTCCCACTTTTCCCAGCAACAAATTGATGAGCTATGATAATGTTTCTTTCAGATTTGTTTATTTCTGTATGCTTTAAAACGACTTTCACAGCAGAATCATAAGAAAGTATTTCTTCATCTTCGTAAAAATGTTTAACTTGAGAAGCCTTTATAAAAGGCATCATATAAATATTTATATTGCCAAACTCGTCTTTTAAAGTCTGTTTAAAGAGTTCACCTTCATATTTTGAAAAAATATAAACTTGGCTTTTTTCAAATAGATTGCTACCGAAATTCAATCTTTCGTCAGAATCGTGGTTACCGCTAATTATAAATGTTTTTACATTTCTTTTAACCAGTTCGTTAATAAAATAATCTAGAAGCGATACAGCATCTTCTGTAGGAATAGGCTTGTCGTATATGTCACCAGCTAATAAAGCTCCATCGACTTTGTTTTTGTCAATAATATCTAGAATCTGGTTTAATATGTATTTTTGATCATCAATCATATTGAAATCATTAACACTTTTACCTATGTGCAAATCGCTTAGATGAATGAACCTCATGTTTAAACCTCCAACTTATTTCATGTTATTTATTCTAACAAACTTTTTAAATCTAACCCTTTTTAGGGTGTGGGGTGTAGGGAGAAGAGGAAAGAGACTCTATCACCTATCACCTTTCACTTTTCACATTTCTCATTCTATCTATATAAGTTTATAATTTCAATTTTATTCAAAAAAAGTTGTGCTGGGAGTGTACTATTTTGATTAGATTATATTAATAGTCTGCACATTTGTCATAATAAGTATAGCGTATGGGCTTTAGCCCTGAAAGCTATACGTTTATGACAATGTGTAGACTACATAGAAAGAAATACTATTTATTAGAGAATTACGAGTTTTCGGACAACCTCTCGAAAGGACGATACAAAAATAATTATATATAACATAGATTAAGAAAGAAAAAAGTTTGCGTTTGCCCTGACAAGAAAATTGACCAGAAAAAAAAAGAGTGGTAAATTTTAGAATAACGCAAACTATTTTGGAGTGAATCCATGAGTCTTAGCATTAGTTGTAAATATGAAAATAATGTATCAATCATCTCAATCGAAGGCGAAATAACTTTCGAAAACTCAACTCAGCTTAGAGACCAGATTGACGCTGAATGCGAACAGGGACATTATAATATTGTAATTGACCTTATTGGTCTTAAATACATGAGCTCTGCCGGTATGGGAGTGCTTGTTCATGGGATAAAGCAAACCAGGGCTAACAATGGTGATTTAAGGCTAATTAACCTTAGCGAAAAAATGCATAGAGTATTCTTGATTACTCAATTTACTCATCATTTTAAGGTTTACAATAGTTTAGAAGAAGCCATTAATTCCTTTGCTTCGTAATTAAGATAAAAAAGACCATAAATGGAGATTAAAGATTGAGGGTAGAGTTATAGGATTAAAAGGTGAAGATTCTTAATTTTTAAATCTTATATCTTACATCTTATATTTTACTCTTTTGAGGAAAGAAGGTGGCTGTTATTTCTCTTCAACAGATTTTTGATGCCGTTAAGTCCTATAACCCAGATGCTGATTTTTCAAGAATAGAAAAAGCTTATCATTTTGCCGAAGAATGTCATAAAGGACAGTATAGAGATTCTGGAGAACCATTTTTTCTTCACCCTGAAACAGTTGCATTAATAGTTGCTTCAGAATTGAAGTTAGACGTTAGTTCTATTTGTGCAGCATTATTACATGATGTTGTTGAAGATACACCTGTCTCTGAAAAGGACATAGAACAACGATTTGGTCCTAGTGTAGCAAGAATAGTTGATGGAGTTACAAAGTTAAATAAATGTTTCTTTACTTCTCCTTCAGCAGCTCAGGCTGCTAGTTTTAGAAAAATGGTCTTAGCAATGACCAAAGATTTGCGAGTAATACTTATTAAATTAGCTGACAGACTTCATAATATTAGAACTATTCAATATAAACCTATAGCAAAACAAAGAAGTACAGCTAGAGAAACATTGGAAATATATGCTCCATTAGCTCATAGACTAGGTATTAATAAGATAAAATCTGAATTTGAAGAAAGATGTTTTAGAATATTACAGCCTGAAAAAGCTGCTGAAATTGAAGAATTTATTAAAAATTCTGATTTAGAAAGTGAAGCAAATCTAAAAGCTGCAATGGCTCAGATAAAAGAGCACTTAAAAGAAGTTGATGTTGTGAATACTTCTGTTAGTGGTCGTCCTAAACAGGCTTATTCTATTTATAATAAAGCTATAAAATATAACACAACTATTGATGGGCTTTATGATTTTCTTGGTATCAGAATTTTAACAGAATCAGTTAAAGACTGTTACGCAGCCTTAGGTATGGTTCATAAGTACTGGAAACCAATACCTGGTCGTTTCAAAGATTATATTGCTGTTCCAAAGGCCAATATGTATCAATCTTTACATACTACAGTGCTTTTTAACGGCAAGCCTTTAGAAGTTCAAATTAGAACCTATGAAATGCATCAAGTAGCAGAAGAAGGTGTAGCTGCTCATTGGGATTACAAAGAAACTGGCGGTAGTGGTAATGCTCTTGATTACAAAGAAAAGCTATCCTTTTTGCGTAATATAATTGACAGTAGTCAAGACATAAAAGACGATTCCGAGTTTATGGAAAACGTCAAAGTTGATATGTTTGAGTCTTTGGTTTACGTTTTTACGCCTAGAGGTGATGTTAAGGAATTACCCAAAGGAAGCACACCAATTGATTTTGCTTATTCTATTCATACTAATATTGGTGAAAAATGCTCTGGTGCCATAGTTAATGGTAAAATTGTTCCTTTGAGCTATAAGCTTGAAAATGGTGATTGTGTTTCTATTACGACAAACAAAAACCAGAGAGGACCAAAGAAAGACTGGCTAAAAATTGTTGGAAGTACAAGCACTAAACGTAAAATTAGAGCTTGGCTAAAAAAAGATAATAAAGACGAATATATACTTCAAGGTGAACGAGAGTTTTTAGAAGCTTTCCAAAAACTTGGCGGAGACAGAGAAACAGAAAAAACTTTCCATACAGGAGCTTTTTCTAATAAAGTTAAAGAAGAAATTGGATATGCTTCTTTAGACGATTTTTATGCTGCGATAGGTGCAGATGAACTCAAATCTCAACAGGTAGTTGCCAAGCTATTTCCAGACCTTGCAAAACAGCATCAAGAAAAGCAGATTGCTGCTAAAAATGCTAGAAAAAATAAAGAAAAAGCAAAGGTATCTAAAGGTCCAAGAATTATATGTGGCGGTCTTGATGGAGCTTTGATTAAGATTTCTAGATGTTGTAGTCCAATTCCTGGCGATGATATTATTGGCTATATTACAAGAGGGCGTGGAGTAACGATTCATAAAAAAGATTGCCCAAATGCTAAAAATTTGGAAAGTGAAGCTGATAGATTAATAGATGTTAGATGGGACCTTGGTATAGAAGACGAAATATTAGGCACTTCAGATGATTATAAAGTCAAAATCAGGGTTGAAACCTTGGCTCAGAGAGGTATGATTAACTCTGTTACTAGTGTTATTGCTAACTTTGGTATTAACATTATTTCTGCTTCTTGTAAGACAACTCGTCAAAGAATGGGTATTTTAGATTTTATCATAGAAGTAAAAGATTCTGTGATGCTTAGAGAGCTTTTATACTCTATTTCTAAGCTTGTTGGAGTTAGCAAGGCATACAGAGTTGAAAAAACTATAGCCCCATCTACCGATGAAAAGAAAGCTAAAAAGAAAAAAGGCGACAACAAGAAAGCTAAGAACAAGTAATGGCTAGAAAGAAAAGTGAAGAAGAATCTAGTGAGATTGAAGCAGTAGACCTTATTAGTCTGCTTTCTACACCAGAAACAACAGATAGCTATGAAATAGAGCTATCTGTGCCTGAACAAGACTTAGATCTTATAGCTTTAGGAAAAGAAGAATTAAGAGAAGAAGCAGTAAAATTAGCAAAAGCTAAGACTCTTTTGCCTAATAAAGAAGTTAGACCAATTGCTTCACAAACTCTCTCTTCTCCCACTCCTCTTCGTCCTTCCTCTATTACACCCACCCAGACTATTTCTATTGCTAAGCCAAAGGTAACCTCTTCCAAAACAATCAATTGCTTAGACGCTCTTCAAGGGTATGAAAACGATAGTTTTGAACAGATAATAAAAGATATATCAGCTTGTCAGCGTTGTGGTTTATGCAAGACCCGTAAAAATGTTGTGCCAGGCATAGGAAATACCAAGGCAAAACTAGTGCTAATCGGTGAAGCTCCTGGAGCAGATGAAGATATTCAGGGTATTCCATTTGTTGGGAAGGCTGGGCAACATCTTGATAAAATTATTGCTGCTGCTGGTTTTAATAAAAAGGACTTATATATTTGTAATATTTTGAAATGCAGACCACCTAATAATCGCGACCCTAATAATGATGAAATGAGAGTTTGTACGCCATTTTTACAGAGGCAGCTTGCTCTTATAAAGCCTAAAATGATAGCCTGTCTAGGAAATATAGCTTGCCATTATGTTATTGGACCATCAATGCCAGGAATTACTAGACTACGTGGACAGTGGTTTGATTCTATTTTCGGAATCCCAACATTTGCTATGTATCATCCATCATATTTAATTCGCAGTGCTAGTCGTGAAAAAGGAAGTCCAAACTGGCAGATGTGGCAGGATATTAGGGCGTTGAAGGCTAAGTATGATGAAAGTGGTAAGTGATAAGTCATTGCGAGCTTCTGAAAGAAGCGTGGCAATCCAGAAAAATGGAAAGCTGAGAATTAAGAGTTGATAACTGAGAGTTGAAAGTTGAGAGTTGAGAGGCAATAGAACCAATCACAACAATCATAACTTAATCTAGAGATTAGAGGTTTTTGTCCTAAGTAATGTCTGGCTTTAAGCTTAAAGCTTAAGGTTTACAGCTTATATAATTGTTTTATAAATTTAACTTGAATTTTTGGGCGGTATAAATATATTCGGATTCAGGAGAATCCTATGAATAAAAAACGTCTGAAAAGTGTTGCTGATAGTATTATAGACTCTGTATCAAATCAGTCTGAAAATGCTATACAGCATTTTGACAGTAGTCCTCTTCCAGACAAGGACGTTTTATATGATCTGATTCGAGATATCTTTGTGGTGCTATTCCCTGGCTACTTTGGACGAGCAGGGATGTCCTTTGATTCTATTGAGATGCGTATAAGCTATCGTGTAGCAAAAATTTATGAGGTTTTGCGACCTCAAGTTTATAGAGAAATGATACACGGCTGTCGCAAGGATCCTAAGAACTGTAGCATTTGTGAAGAAGCAGCCGATGAACTTGTATTAAACTTCCTTGAAACTATTCCAACTATTCGTGATTGGCTGGATAAAGATGTGGAAGCAGCCTTCAAAAATGATCCAGCGGCTGGTAACTTTGACGAGATTATATTCAGTTATCCGGGCATAGAGGCTGTTACTGTTCACAGAATAGCACATTTCTTTTACCAGAACGGATTAAGGATAATACCTAGAATAATGTCTGAATGGGCACACTCAAAAACAGGAGTAGATATACATCCTGGTGCGGTAATTGGGCAAAGTTTCTTTATAGACCATGGAACGGGTGTTGTTATTGGCGAAACAAGCATAATTGGAGATAATGTAACCATTTACCAAGGTGTGACTTTAGGTGCGCTGAACTTCCCGAAAGATAAAGAAGGCAAAATAATCAGAAATGCTAAACGACACCCAACCATAGGTCATTCTTCAGTTATTTATGCTGGAGCAACCATATTAGGAGGTGAAACAGTTATCGGCGAGCATAGTGTTATTGGTGGTAATGTATGGTTAACCGAATCTGTTCCGGCAAATTCTCGAGTTGTTATTTGTGATAGTGGATTAAAAATAACTGATCGAGGATTGCCTAAATCTCAAGATTGTATACGAGAACAACAATAATAAAACTTATCATTAATCAAAAGGAGAATATGTCCGATAAGGTTTTCGATTTCTCATAAATAGGTGTTTTCGTTGAATAGAAAAAAGAATGAAAAAATAGTTCTCTTTCTACTGATAATATTAGGTGGATTCTTAACAGGTTGCCGTCAGGGACCTTCTAAAGAACCACCTAAATATTATGAACGTGAACTTGCTAGAATGAAAAAGGAAGAAGCAAAAAAAGAGAAGGAAAAAGCAGAGCAGAAATATATGTCTGATCGTTATCCCTGGAGAGGAACCAAACAAGAATCGCATTTACAATGCGTTCCATGTAGGATAAATATTGAAGATAAATATTTATCTGCAAGGATAGAGTATTTAACAGAAGCTGTTCACGGAAAACGAAAATGCCGCATAAAGTTTAGAGATTAGATGAAATGAGCAAGAAAACAGAAAAATTACGTTTAATTTTTTCTATCTTGTTGACAATACTCTTTTTGTCTACAAGTGTTTTTTCTGTTTTAGCAAAACCAGATACTGCAAAAACGCCTGTTGAAGATTTCCAAATCTCTGATGAAGAAGAGGAAGAGGATGAAGAAGAGGAAAGAGAACTTACTCCAGAAGAAATAGCTGCAAAAGAAGCTGCAGAAAAAGCAGCTCAAGAAGCATTAGAAAAGAAACGAAGTGAGTTAGAAAAAAAGGTTACTGATTTAGGAAAAGATTATTCTGCTATAAAAAGTCTTTTAACCGATAAATCCAATGCTGAAGCAGTAAATGGAAGTAAATTACTTCTTGAAAAGGTATTAGAAGCTCTTTTAAATGATAAAAAACCTAATTATGAGAGTATAAAAGGTTATGGTGATAAATTGTCAAGAATGGACAAAGGTTCATCTTTAGGCTTTTATGCCCAAGGTTTAGGGCAAATGTATGCCAAAAAACCTAATTTAGCAAAAGCTATGGAGTTTTTTGGAAAAGCAAAAAGCGCGAAAAACCCATATAAAGATGCTGCTTCTGCCTATACGACCTGTTTATTGAAACGTTTTGGTTTATTTATTGCTCTTGTTCCAATTATTATAATTGCCTTGATTGTTGTAATAATAATCAAAAAGAAAAAAGCAAAAAAAGCAGCAGCAGAAAATGCAGAGGGCTCAGGAACAGAGGATAATAACACTGATGTAGATTTACAGAAACTTTTAGAAGAGCCTTTAGACAATAATGGTTCTAATGAAACAAATGCTACTGAAAATAATGTTGCAGAATCTAACAGTGCAAATGGTAGTGAAATAAAAAAAGACAACAATGTTACTCCAGTTCCTACTCCAGCACCTGCCACAGCTCAGGCTAACCAACCTGCTCCAAAGTCACTTCCAGAACCGGCTTCCAACAATGTAACTAATAATGTTGCGACTACTCAAAAAGTTGCCGAAAATGTTCCAAATAAAGTTGAACCTGCAAAAACTGGTAATGCTCAGAAACAAACTACCGATAGTGCTGCTGGAGTAAATGAAACAGCAAATGTTTCTTCAGCTCCTGCTAAAAAGGTTGTAAGGGTTGTCAAAAAAGTTAGAGTAAGAAAAGATGCAAATGGCAATTCTTATGTAGTTTCTGAAGATACTGCTCAGCAAACGGATTCTTCTGAAAGCAAAAATAATAACATAGCTCAAAGCTTAGAAGATTTAGAAACAATTAGAGGTATTTCAAGACCAGTATCAAAACCTTTACCACCAGTAGATACTCAGCTTGATATTTTATGGGGAAATCTTAGTAGAAAAGCGATGCAAGGTCATATTGGCTTAATGGCTAGAAAAAGCGATTCTTTGTCTAGTGCATTAACTCCAACTTCTGTTTCTGGCGTTACTTCTTATCCAGCATATAACAACAATGAAAATAGAATAAATGATATTCGTTTTGGTGATGTTTCTATAGATTTATCTGAAGAAGCTTTAAAAGATGATTTAGTTGGAAAACTAAAAATGCTGGCCATCACCGATTCAGAGCTTAGAGAACTTTTTGCTCTGAAAAATCCTTCCCATATACCGCATCTTATCGAATATATTATGACCAAGCCTGAACCAGCAAGATTGGCATTTGTAGCAAAAGAATTAGGAAATTATCCTGATCCGGCTGTTGTTGATGCTCTTTCTAGTCTCCTTTATCATGAAGATGAGCGGGTGGTTTTAGCAGCAATACAGGGCTTGGAAGCTACTAAGCTGCCTGCAGCAATTATTCCTTTATGCCCATTTTTAAGAGCAGATATTCCTTTATATGCTCAAGCTGCAAGAACAGCTCTTGGCAAGTTTGGAGCAGTTAAAATTATGCAGGCTCTTAAGGATTTACCTACTTTTACTGATATTAAACTTAAAGAAGCAGGTATATTTGTTCTTTCAAGAATGAAGGGAGAACCTGTTGAAAAGATTTTAAAAACTCTTTTAAATGATGAATCCTCAAGTGTTCGTGTTCAGACTATTCTAGCTATGTCTTATCAAAAGAATCCTGTTTATATAGATGCTTTAAGAGAATTTTATAGAATTGCTAACGAAACAGAAAAATCAATGACTAGAAAAGCAATAGTCTATTTGAATGGATTTAATAAGTAGTAGATTTATATTCTATTTTGAATAGTTGAAACAAAGATATCATCTTTCCAAGGTAATTTAGTAGAGTCATTACTAATATTCTTTAATATAGTTTCAGCTGGATTTGATGAATCTGTTTTCAGACTGTCTCCTACAATTGAAATAAACTTATTGTTGTCATAAGCTTCTTTGTGAATTATGTTGTCTTCGGCTCCATGGGAGTAAATAACAAAAATCTTATGTCGTAATTGTATTTCATGTTTTTTATAAGTGCTGTCTGAATTTGAACCTAGTCCAAGTGAGGTAGAAGGTAAATTAATAAACTCTTGACTAGCATTCTTTATATCATAAAGAATTGGGTAAGGTTGACCGGCATTAGTGCATAAAATATTATCATTTGTAGGGTCGAGTATTCCAATAAAGCAGTTTATTATATGACGACTTTTGATGTAGGGAACAAACAATGTTGCTAATTTATTCATCATCATTTCAGGATTTCTAGGATAAGTAGGCATCATAGTTAAAAATGCTGTTTTCAGCATAGCCATTAAATGAGATGATTCTACGTCATTTCCTGAGATATTGGCAGAAATAATAGCATAAGTTCCCTGTTTTAATTGTAAACAGTCAAAATAATCAGTTGCTACCAAATTAGAAGTTATTTTTGATGTATGAACCAGATAACTACCACATCTTATTTCTTTTTCTATTGGGAAATAGTTTGTAATTTTATCTTTAATATCTAATTCACTTAGAATATTTGCCGTTTTGTTAAAGGCTTTTGCCATAGTGCCAAATTCATTTTCTGAACGAACTTTTATTTGGAAATTATATTTTTGATTTGCAAATGCTTCTACACCTTTTATTATATCTGAAATTGGCATTACAAGATTTTTTGTCAATATTCTTGCTAATGCTAGCCCAATTATCATAATAATTATAAATATTAAAATAATTATATTGACCTGTTTTTTATAAATTAGTTCAATATCTTCTTTTTTAAATACTTTTAAAAGCAGATAGTGCTTTAAATAAGAACCTTTTAGAACACTAACATAGTATTCTTTCCCTTTAATATCTATTGTGTGAGTAAAGGTTTTGCTATTGTTTTCGCTTTGTTTCTTGGTTTGGTCAAAAGTACTATATTCGTTTATTGATGGAAAACAAGTTGCATAAGAATAAAAAGAAACGGCTCTAATGTCTTCTTCGTGGAAAACTCTATTAATTCTAGAATTTCTTATTTTTATATCATTAAAAACACTAGAAAGATACTGTCTTTCTAAATTATCAAGATTTGTTATTGTTAAATATGAATACCAGGCTTCACCAGATGGACCTGGTAAAACGTCCAAGAAACAAACCAATTTTTCGTTTATTGCTTCAAGAGGAGTGAACCTTGAAATATTAGTTTTTGCAGCTTGGAATAAACCCATTGAATGAGATTCTACAATAGCTCCAACTACTAGATCTGTTTTGGTTTTCTTGGTAACAGCATTGATATTCTTTGATTGATTGTAGTAATCCATAGCAGATGTAGCTGTGCTTGAGAAAACTTTTACAAATGCTTTATGTGGTTCTGTCTTTTGCTTGTCATTAGGGAATAAGACTATTTTGTCTCCGTCGAATAGAAATGAAATATGTGTGTCAGAAAGCAAAGCATTTCTATCTAACCAGCTTTTTAAAACTTCTTGTTGTTCTAAATATGATTTATCTTTGTGTCTTCTTATTTCGCACCCTATTAAAGCACTTGAGAATAGAACTACAGATTGAGAAGACACCAAATGAGCACTGTCAATTACACAATCAGAACAAAGCCTTTTAAGCTTATTTATTATTTCTTCTGGATTATTTACATCTTGGCTCAGATTTTCAGTTATTTTTCTATATTCAATTAACTTTGAAGTTGTAAATCTTGAAAAACCAGTATCTATTTCAGATAGTCTTTTATAGTTTTCCTGTTCTTTTGTTATTAACAATGAATTTTTTAATTCCATCAAATACTGAGAAGCAAGAACTGAACAAACTATTAATGGCATTACGTAACAGATTACAAATAGCCATATTATACGTTGTCTTAAATTTAATCCTTGTTCTGGAGCAACAACAAATGCTTTATAGGTTAACTTAAAGAAAAAAATGCTTGCTATAATGAATATTATTAGGACAAGGAAAAAGAATTTCCACTCTGGTTGATTTATATCTTTGGCTCCGATAAGTAAACAGTGTTCTGATAATCTTTTTAGACATACAAGTTTTGAGTAACGTCTGAATCTATTTGTTGGATTTTGTTTGTAGTAATCATTTATGAAATCTTCATTTATTTGAGTTTTTTCTAATATTGTTGGCAGCTGGCTTCCTTGAGAATCAACGAAACCATAATTAAACTTATCTTCCTGTTTAATCGTTTTAGAAAGAATATATTTATTTATTATCTTGTTATAATGGACAAATACTAAAATTCCACCAACAAATTGAGGATTTATATCATTGTCACAATTAAAATAGCATAAAGAAAATCTATCTGGATTTCCTAGTTCTATGGCTCTATTTTTTTGATTTTTTATTTTCTTTAATATTAATATTGGTTCAGGAATATACTTACCAATTTTCTTTACTGTTTCTTCTGGTACTTTGATTTCAGTAAATCCTAATGAAGCAGATTTTAGGAAGTCTTCATATTCCTTCTTTGCACCATCTGTATTAATTATTTCTAAATTTCCGTTGAAAATATAAATGTCAAGCATATCTTTGGGTAGTCTTGACTTATAATTCTTTAATAGATCATTTAACAGTGATTTTGAGTTGCAAGTACGACCTTTAAAATTTGTATATAGTTCAGAAAACATTTTTTGAAAATAACGTTCTCTGCTACAATCAAAAGCAATATCTTCTAGCTTGTTTTCTAATTCGTTTAATGTGCTAAAATCTTTTTTGTCGCAAACTTCAGCAACAAAAAGGTATGAGCTTATCCAAAATAGAGCAGAAGGAACAGCCCAAACGAATAAGATAATTATTATCCATCTGATTAGGTTTTTATCTGTTACTTTTTTACCAGCTAATAAAGAATTAGGCATCGGCTGGTCTCCTGTTCTTCTGGCTTCTAATAAGAGCTATAGGATTATTTTCAGCCAGCTTTTTTATTTGAGCTATTTTATTTTCAGCCTTTCTGTGAATAAATAAAACGCTTTTCGCTTCTAAATCTTTTTTCGAAATATTTTTGATTATTTTTTCTAATTCACTCTTTGAAGAGAGTTTAAGCATTCTTTCATTTTCTAATTCAGATTTGAGCTGTAGTAATTTTTCTTCAGAATAGGCTTCGGCTATAGCAATAAAATAGTAGTCGTCAGGAATTTCATTAATAATATCGCCTGTTTCATTAATGTTGCTAAAATATTTTTCTTTGCTAGGTAATTCAACAATCTCTGTTTGTAAAGTTGCGTGATTGTATTTTAAAAGATTTATTTGTCCAAAACCAGAATATTTAAGTTCGTTTTTGTCGGAATCTAATAGCATAGCAATAATGCTACCTTCGAAGTCTTTCCTGTAATTAATTCTGAAAAATTCTTCCAAATTCGTAATACAAGAGGATGGATTTCGCATTCCCTGTTGTTCTACAAATATTTTCATAGCCATATTTGCCATTGATAACTGTATTGTTGAGTCTAAGGAATCTTTACCATTTAAACTAATTAGAAAAGTAAAAAGCAAATTTTCTTCTAATTTGGAAGAATAAAGCACTATATTTTTATCTATTTGAGTTGAAAATTGATCAACTTCAAAATTACCATATTCATATGGCATAAATGGCAAAAGATTCATACAGATATTATCATTTTCATAGAAGCCACGAGTTTTTATAACTAAATTGGTAAGACCAGTAGAAATATTGTCTAATTCGCTACTATCTGAAAAATTAACAATATTAATAGGCTCTTTATTCTTCATTGATGCCACATTTTTACGAAGAATTTTAATTGGAGCAGAAATAGAAGATATTAGTAAAAGACTTATTATTAGCATAAAGAATAGAGATATTGCTGTTCCTATTAGCAATACTTTTGAAAGGCTAAATGCTTTATCTCCTATATTTTCTAAAGGCATTGATAAAAATAAATTATAATTCCTCATGTTGTTGGCAGAAATTGCAGCAACAATAACATTTTTACCACCGATATTTCCTTTCTTAAATCCAGGAATTTTATTTAAATTTACCGTATCGTTTAGTTTCCATAACGGTTCTTCAAAAATATAAGAATATCTTGGATAATAAGAATTTTGATTGGAAACAGTTTTTGGAAAAGCTATAAGTTCATAATTCTTTGTCTTACTAATGTTTCTTCCTGTTTCTTTCAAATAATTTCTTTCTAGCTTTCTTGGTTCATGAATGATTAAAAGGCAACCTTTAGCATAATCATTTTCTTCCAGTGCAAAATCCATAAAAGCTAAAGTATCTTCACTGTCAAATTTAATATCTATGAATTTTGAACGCCCTGAAAGCAAACCGTCTACAGCATTTGCCGTAATAACTCTAATAGAAGCGGGATCTTGATCTAATGGAATTTTACTTTTTGAGGAATTATATGTTTTTAAGCTTTGGGCAGCAACTCTGTTGACGATTTTGCTATATCTATCTGCTATACTAGAATATTTTCCAGATTTTGTTGATGAAGGTTCTTGGAAAATTATATTACCAAAGTCATCAAGATAGACTGCATAAGCAATTACATCTTCCATTCTTGCTTTTTGTAAGGGAGCTAAAATTTCTTCCGGAGTTTTATTTGATTTGGCTAGCTCTTTTGTAAAATGTCTATATTGAAACAATAAGTCATCAAAAGAATCAGTATATTGTTGGTCGACTTTTTCTAGTATTTCAATTGCTTCCTGTTTAAACTTTTGTGTTGTTGTATCGTCCTTCTCGTATTGATAAGCAATTGTTCCTATAAAAATAGAGATAAATCCAACTATAGAAGCAAATCCAAAAATTAGAATTGCTTGAGTTCTTATAGAAAAATTAAATTTAACTTTAAATAATACTTTCCAAATAAAGAATAGAATCACAACAGGTAGGAAAAGCATTAAACAGCGATTATAATTATTTAGCAAATGAATATTTTTCTGAATAGGTCTAGAACAAATTAATCTTATTCCTTCCTGTGTGTCACTAATAGCAAAAAGTTCATCTTTATAAACAAAATTTGATTTTAATGAATTAGATGAAAGTAATTTTGCTATTTCTGGTTTGAATTTTCTGTTTAAACTGCTTTTGTTTATGTTTGGATTGTTTAAATCTATAAAAGAAAAGGTATAATCAGCTTTTGTAAGCTTTTGCATAGCTTTAATTGTTCTTTCAGCTAGAGTATGCTTATCTAGTTTTTCCAAATTAAGCCAAGCTATTAAATCGCCATATACTTTTTCCCCTTCATAATTTTGTGGGTTAAATTGAACTTTAAACCAACCGCCCATTTTGCGTAGGCCTACACCTTGAAAGCTTATCAAGGTGTTTGGGGAACCAGCAATTGTTGTTAAAGTCATTTCGTTGCCAGAATACCCAATTGCTGCTTTTCTTTCTTCAGAAGTTGGAGTAGCACCTGGTGTAACAGAAAAACGTTTTAGTGCTTTTAAATAATCTTGAGAAAACTTTGTTTTAATTAAATTCTCATTTGCCGGCCATTTAAGTCTTACTCCATTTTCATCAAATAGAGCTAAATCTAATAGGTCTTTGTTCTCTATACGTGATACTTCATCAAGAGTTTCTACCCATTTAAAAGACTCTGATAGACGGCGAAGAGATTCCTGGTAATAAGTTTCTGGTTCTGTCTTCCTCAGCATGTGGGCTGTGATTTCAGACATTTCGTCTAGAGAATCATTTATGGAGTCTTCTACAAGATTCTTTTGAATAAAATAAAAAGAAACCCAAATACTTAATGTTGGCAAAAAGAGCAATATAAGAAAAAGCCCAAGTTCGCTAATAAACTTGCGGCATTTATGTAAAAAGTTCTGATTACCATCTTTTGCGGTTAAAAACATATAAATATTTTAAACCATTGAGGGTTAAAAGGCAAGAAGTTAGGAAAGTTGAGAGTGGAAAGTTGAAAGTTGAGAGTTGTCTATTAAAAACTACAAATGGTATATATAATTATGCCCCAAAAAAATGCCATAGAAGAAAAATATATAAAAATGACTCAGACCTCTGTTGAGCGTCTGATTTGTTCATTGGCAGTGCCAACTATAGCAATTATGCTTGTATCTGCTTTTTACAATATGGCAGATACATATTTTGTTGGGCAAATATCTAAAAATGGAACAAGTGCTACTGCTGCTATAGGTATCTCTTTTTCAATAATGTCTGTAATACAGGCTATTGGTTTTTTCTTCGGACAAGGTTCTGGAAATTATATTTCTAGACAGTTAGGTGCAAAAAACTATAATGAAGCTTCATCTATGGCTGCTACTGGAGTGGTGACTTCTTTTATAACAGGACTGGTTCTAGGTTTATTATGTCTTTTTTATATAGAGAAAATATGTGTTTTTCTTGGTGCAACTCCAACGGTTCTTCCCCACGCTTGTAAGTATCTTAAGTATATTTTTATGGCTATGCCTTTCATGACAGGCTCTTTAACATTGAATAATCAGCTCAGATTCCAAGGAAGTGCTGTTCATGCAATGATTGGTATGATGAGTGGAGCAATAATAAATGTAATTCTTGATCCTATTTTTATATTATGGATGGATTTAGGAGTTGCAGGTGCAGGATTAGCAACTTTTATAAGTCAGGGTTTCGGTTTCTTTTCATTATATTTTGCAACAGCATCTAGTGGGAATGTGAGAATTTATTTAAATGATTTTTCTCCTAAAATAAGTCGTTTTATCGAGATATTTAAGGGTGGTTTCCCTTCTTTGTGTCGTCAAGGTATGGGTGGAATAGCTATGTTGTGTCTTAATAAGGAAATAGGCATTTATGGGGATGCTGCTATTGCGGCTATGGCTATAGCAACTCGTACTGCTCATATTTCTTATTCCGTTTTGATAGGTTTTGGTCATGGTTTTCAACCTGTATGCGGATTTAACTATGGTGCAAAACTCTATGACCGTGTAAAAAGAGCTTTTTGGTTCTTGGTTAAGGTTGGCAGTGGCGTAATGACTTTTAATACCATAGTTGCTTTTATTTGGGCTCCTCAAATTGTTGCATTCTTTAGAGCTGATGACCCTGAAGTTATTAGATTAGGGGCTATTGCTTTAAAGGCTCAATGTTTGGCTTTCCCAATCGTGGGGTGGTTTACTTCCTGTAGTATGCTTTGCCAGATAACTAGGCAAACTTTGAAAGCTAGCTTTTTAGCGGCAGCCCGACAATGTTTGTTTTTTATACCTGGTTTATATTTGTTATCTTATATTTATGGTTTGAATGGAATAATATATACACAGCCAGCAGCAGATATTCTTAGCTTTATAATTTCGCTTCCAATCGGGTTCTCTGTATTAAAAGGGATGAATACAAAAGCGTTAAAAACATAAAGTTGATAGGGTGGGTTTATTTAAAACATAAATTTTAATAATATTTAAAACTTAATAATAAATAGGTTTACATTTTCGTGAAAATAAATAAATTTTGATGGTAATCTATTTTCAGTTATAGGGGCAGTTAGTATGAAAAACAAATTAATAGCTATATTTATGTTACTGATGATTCCTGTAATATCTATGGCTACAGAAATTAAAATTACTGCTTCTTCAACTAATGTAATAGAATATAAAGATCCTTTACCCGCTTCTTTTACGTCAAACATGCTTTTCGACAGAATGGAAAAGAAGTCGGAATCAATTACTGCCATCGAATCAAATGTTGAGCTTTATGACAAAATAAGTACATCAAGTGTCATTTTACGTGTAAAAAGTCCGGATAAGTTTTCTATTACCTTTACTGATGGTAGTTCTAGTGTGTATTTCAATGGGAAAAAGCTTTGGATATATATAAAGAATCTAAATGAATGTTTTTATCATTTTTCAGATTCTTCACCTTTGTTAGATAAATGGTATTTTATAACTTCTATGTTTGATCCAAAGAAATTATTTGTTAACCTAACAAGGAATACCTTGTCTGCACTTTTTGTAATAGAAGCGGTTAAACGTGAAAAAATGCCCGATGGTGATTATCATTATTATTTAAAATTGACACCTAAATTAAAAGGTATTTTTAAAGAAGTGTTTGAGTTAGGTTATTATGAAGCTGTTTTTTCCGAAAAGCTTTATTTGCCTGTTAAGGTTTTTGAATACGATACTAACGGTATATTGAAAAGCTCTTTGACTGTGAAGTCCTATAAAATGAATGAGAATGTTCCTGACGAAATGTTTGAATACCAAAATACAACAGATGCTGTTCTTATGCCTATAAGCATCGTTATTATGCAAAAATTTGAACAGTATAAAGATACAGTTATGAAGAAATTAGAAGATGCTAAAAATTCATTAAAAAATAGCATTTTAAATTGGAGCTTTTAAATGGCATCTAATCAAAAAGACTTTAATTGGGTTGAAGACTTTAGAAAAGAACACCTGAAAAAGTCTTCAAGAAATCCTGGCTTAGCCGCTTTAATGTCTTTTATATTGATGGGGCTAGGTCAGATTTATGCTGGACATATAGACAGGGGAATTATATTGATGTTTTTTCATTTATGTTCTCTTGTTTCTGCATACAGTTTATATACAGGTGGTTTCCTTTATAAATGGCTAATATCTATTATTGGTCCACATTTTATTATTGCTATAACCTATGTTTTCTCTGTGGTTTTCATTCTAACCTGGATATACAATATAAAAGATGCCTATTATCTTTCAATTTTCAGTAGTTTTCGTGACTGGTTTGAAGTTGAAAGAATTTTACTACCATCAATGGGCGTTCCTGCTGATAAATTAATTTCTAATAGTTCTATAAATCTTTTGGAAAACTTTAGCGAAGTCAAAAATCCTGATAAGGTCGTAGAAAGTGTTGATTATTCTGACAAAAACTCTGAGGAAGTAATAAATGTTACTCCTGTGAAGGATTATTCTAATAGAGAGGAAGTTAAAAATATGGATAACGATTATAATGATGATTCTACTGTGAATCTTGTTTACATGAACTCTAATTCGTGGAAAGTATATTGGGTATCTATACTTTTAGTTATAGCCGTAGGTTTAGGAATAGGTTTTTATCTCAAAAACTCTAAAGAAATTCCATCTTTCCAGGTAGAAAAAAGCTTTGAATTTTATTCCAAAAAAGAAATTAATAAAAGCAATGAGAATAAGAGTGAAAAAGTAGTTACAGATCAAGCTCAAACAGAAACAAAAGAAAATATAGCAACTGAAAAGGACAGTAAAACAGATAATCAGAATTTGCAAACTGCTATTGTTCCTGCAAAAGAAAATAATAATAATCAAAATGTGAACAATAATAATATTACTCAAGAACAAATAGAAGCTTATGTAGATAAGAGAATTCAGACTTTATTGGCTTTAAATCAGAGAAAGTCTATGCAAAATGAAATGATGGCTTACAATACATCTAATGTCCAGCAGCCTAATATTTATAATCCGAATATGTTTATTTCTGGTAATATGAATTATCAAAATAATCAAAAACAGATTGAAACTTTCTCAGATACAAGAAAAGATAACTCTGATAATCAGGTTGTTTTTATTCAAGGGCACAAAGAAGCTACTGTTCTTAATAAGACTCCTAGTCTAGAGATGGATAGTAAATCTTCTGGCGTTGTGCTATACCAAGCTGCAAACAATGCTGATGATGATGTTCAACTAGTTATAACAGATGATAATGAAATCCCTCAGATTGAAGAGGATGAAGAAAATATTGTAACAAAGCCGATTATTACTCCAACTATTCCAGTTCAAGTTGAAAATAAACCTGTTGTTCCTAATGTTAATCAGCAAACGATTGATCAATTAAAAATCGAAGAAAAAGCTGAAAAAGCTAGAGCAGAGAAAAAAGAAACTGAGTTAGAAAAAGATACTCAAGAAGCTAAAGGCAAGGTTTTGTTTGAAAAAATAGATGATACGGATAAGAAAATGGCTAAAGCTGATGTTGCTCAGAAAAAGCCAGAGACTTTGAAACCTGCCACAAGTCAGAAAATTGAAAAAGCATCTACGACAAAAATTAACATTGAGTCAGTAGAATTAAGAAATAAGCTTGAAAAGATTAAAGAAAGAGGAGCTTATGAATTTTATCAAGGTAACTGGGAAGCAGCATTGCCTTTCTATTTTGAAGTATTAAAATATCGTAGAAATGCAGAATCTTTTGAAATGGTTGGCATTATCTTTGAAAAGATGAATAAATTGCCAGATGCTTTCGAAGCTTATGAAAATGCTTATAATCTTGGTATGAATAATAATCATAATGTTGCTCGTCTAGGGTTAATAGCAGAGAAAATAGGCAATTATGAAAAAGCTCAAAAGTATTTGGAAAAAGCAATAGAAAATAATCCTAAAAGAGCTGATATTATATTGAGCTATGCAAGATGTTTGAATGAATTGGATGAAAGCGAAGCTGCTGCACAGGTTTTGGCTGTCTTAAGAGATAGCACCAATTCTTATGCAATAAAAAAAGCTGCTGAACAAGAATATCAAAAAATTACAAAACAAAATAGCGTAAATTCTGAAAATACAGCAGAAAAAAGAGTTGAAGAACCTATATTTTCTGAAAACAAATCAGAATAAGGATATTTAAATGAAACCCCGTATTGTTGGTTCTAGTCAAGCGATGCTTGAGGTTTTTGAATTATTAGACAGAATAGGGGACAACGATGTAACTGTTTTAATTACTGGAGAATCAGGGACAGGAAAAGAACTTATTGCTCAAGCTCTTCATCAACAAAGTAAAAGAAGTAAAAATCCCTTCGTAAAAATCAATTGTGCTGCTATCCCTGAAAATTTGATTGAAAGTGAACTTTTTGGTTATGAAAAAGGTTCATTTACTGGGGCTTTTCAGAGAAAACTTGGAAAGTTTGAAGTAGCTAACACAGGAACCATTTTCCTAGATGAAATTGGTGAAATGAATTTAGCTACTCAGGTAAAACTTTTAAGAGTTTTACAAGAAAGAGAATTTGTTAGAGTTGGCGGAATTCAAAATATTAGAGTAGATACAAGAGTTATAGCAGCTACAAATAAAGATTTGAATGAATGTATCGCATTAGGAACATTTAGAGAAGATTTGTTTTATCGATTAAATGTTATCAATATCAGACTCCCTTCTTTAAGAGAAAGGCTAGCAGACATTCCTGAATTGGTAGAGAATTTTTCACGTCAATTATATAAAAAGTTTAACAAGCCATATAAACCTTTCTCTGACCACTTCATAGGGAAATTATTTCAATATAATTGGCCTGGAAACATTCGAGAATTACAAAATCTAATAGAAAAAACTATTGTTCTCGGCGATGAAAAAATAATAGATAAAAAGAATCAGGAATTTAAAAGCAAAATTGAATTAGAAAACAAACAGTTTATATCTGATGGTTTGCTAAATATGGATTATAAGTCTGCTAAGGAAATGATTTTAGAAAGTTTTGAGAGAGAATACTTTAATGCTTTACTTCAACGGGCAAATGGAAATTTGTCGGAAGCGGCAAGAATTTCGGGTATGCATCGCAAGAATCTCTTTGTTAAATTACGAAACTTAAATTTAAAATGATATTATTCTGCTTTGCTAAAAGAGTTATAAAAATCATTTAAATCTTTAAGACGTTCGGCTTTTAGTTCTTTCAATTCATCGGGAGTTTCTTCATATGAGAGTTTTAGAAGTTCCCCAGCCTGTTGCAATTTATTTTGTTTTAGATATAACTTCCCTAAACTGTTTGCAACCATTAAGTAATCATATTTAGAAGATTGTTGGTCTTGTTTTAAAATATCATAAGCTGTTTCTAATAGAATTTGAGCTCGATCTAGGTCTTTATTTGTTATAGTTAATACATAACCTGTTGCATTGAGTATTCTTGGAATATGAGAATAGCTTTTTAGTGCTTCTTCAAATATTTCTAGAGCTTCATCATATTTCTTTTCAAAGATAAAAATCATTCCCTTTATATATAAGGCATTTATATTTTGGGAAACTTCGCTATGTATCTGCATTATATATTTTTTGCTATTTTTGTTATCACCTTTTTCTATAGCTAACGCCGCTAGATTCAATCTTATCCAGTCTGCGTAAATTCTTTCTTCTTGATTAGCAGGTATAGCTAAAAGACCTTCTTTAAATATTTCTTCAGCTTCAGGTCTTCGACCTTCAACTAATAGAATCTTTCCTAGTAATTCGTATGACATGGGGTCTTCAGCCCATTTAAGATTATTTATAGCGAATCTATGGGCTTCTAATATTTTCCCTTTTTCAAATGAAATTTTGGCTATTTCATATTTTGACCTGTAAATATTAGGAACCATAGAATCTAACTGAGTAAATATATCTTGTGCTTCTTCTGCTTTTCCTTGATAATACAGGGCTTTTGCTAAACCATAATAGGCTCTCAAGCATTGTGGATCATTATTAATAGCGGAAAAATAAGATTTTTCTGAATCTTCGTATCTATTTTCAGAATCGCTTATAGCACCTTCTGTTAAATAAGTCTGTTCTTTATCATAAGTCTTTTCAAAGAAACAAGTTAGAAAGCCATATACAACAGGTAACAATATGAATAATAAAGAAATACCTGTTATTCGTTGTTTAAATCTTATATCCGGTAAACAGCAGGAAAAATGAAGACTTATAATTGTAACAATAAAAAGACTAAGAGGTATTATTGATATTACGTTGTTATACAATCCGTAAAAAACAAAAGTGAAAATAGCTACTAATGTAGATTTGCCTAAGAAATAAAAATCATTTTTAGTGGTTTTAACTGAGTTGTTAAAGAAGGACGTTCCTATTCCAAAAGTTATAATCATTAAAGTGATAAATGCCGGTATATAATCCTTCCCGATAAAACCAGACTGGAAGCCGAGATAAAGAATAATAAGCATAATTAGAGAAATAAACCAAGGAAATTCTATCTCATCAGATTCCGCTTTGTCTGAATCATTTCTAATTTCTCGTCCATCCTCTGTTGTAATGATAATAGACTTAGGCATTTCTTTTTTTATTTTAGAGAAATCATCATCAGAATGATTTTCCTTGATTGGCTCAGTTTCAATATCGGGCTCGTATTTAGTATTTTTTCTTGCAAAGCAGCCGTAGATTGCTACAAGAAGTGAGCAAAACCCCCAAAGACCTAAAAAACCTGTTTCAGCAAGTATAGAAATAACAATATTATGGGGGTCATCATTATATATTTTTAATCCAAGCAAAGAACCTGTAGGAGGTCGTTTTAAAGGCATAATATATGGAACAGCCCCAACTCCAGCTCCTGTTAATGAATGCTCTTTAAAAATTTCAAACCCCATTTGCCATAGGATAATTCTTGAAACAAAAGATTGAGCATTATATGGAACTTTAGTTAATTTATTCCAGGGATACTTAATAGTTTGATTAAAAATTAGCCATTGAAAACCAAGGCAAAAAAGAGCTATGAAAAAACCGACTATTATAGGAGATTTTCTAGATATTTTCCCTGAAATTTTAAAAAGATTAGACCAAAACCAAATAAGAATCATAAAAAGGACGCTAAGTAAATGACCTGATTTACCCAGTAAAAATATTACCCCAAATTGAGTTAAAAAGAAGAAAGAAAATATCCAAAGGTTTTTTAAAAGACCTTTTTTATAAAATTCAGCTACTAATCCAAAAGAAATAGAAGTGGTCAGGCATAAAAACAAACCTAAAAAATTGGGATTAGTTAAAGTGCCTACGACTTGATATTGGCTTTGCAACAGGAAATCATGACCATAAAATTGGCAAATGGCATAAATGGCCATAAAAAAGCCACTTAGTGAAATCATTCCTGCAATACTATAATTGTCTATGCTTTTTCTGAATAATCTCAAACTACCTATACAGGCAACTATCCCAATGGCTATCATAGAAACTCTAAGGCAGATATTGTAATTCGTTTTATATAGGGAAATTCCTATCGCAACAAAGATGATAGACAAAGTTGCTGTAAGAGTATTGAAGCCTTTTGCTGGTCTATAAAAGGCTAATACTAAGGAAGAAACAGAAATAGAAAGAATTGCTGCTATAATCCCTGTCCAACCCATAACAATAAAAGGATCTAGAAAATTAAATTTAACTAGCCAAGGTTGAATCAAAAGTAGAGCAGTAACTACTAATCCTGTAACCCGTATTATTAGATTTGAAATTTTTGATGACATTAATAATCAGAATATAGAAATATTTGAGGGATTTCAAGCTTATCGCCAATTTTTATGTCTAATTTTTCTATTAAACCTGCATTAAGTTCTAGAGCGTATCTTGCTGGTTCATTGGAATTGTAGTGAGGTAAAGTATCGGTTTTTTTACCATAACCAGGAGTCATATTGGGTATATATTCTGTTACTGTTAAATCTTCGGAGAAGAATACTAAATCTAATGGAATGCGTGTATTCATCATCCAAAAAGACATTTTATGGGAATAATCATAAACGAATAACATTCCAGTATCAGAAGCAAGTTCTCTGTAAAACATTAAACCCTTTGCTTTTTCATAGTCAGTTTTTGCAACCATAAGCCAAAGTTTATGACCATTAAAAGTTGCTTCTGTTTTTGGCAGATTTTGAGGTTCATATAAATTAGGATTTTGGTTCTTATACTGAGCTGAAGCAGGGCTTGAATGACCACAGCCTAAAATAGTTAATATTACTAATGTTAAAAATAACAGTTGTAAAAATTGTTTTTTCACAGCAAACCTAACTTATTATTGAGCTTACTTAATTCTGCTTCAATTTCAGCAGAACTTTTCATTTCTAATAAAGGAGCTATAAGCTTTTTAACTTCTTCCAATGAAATATTGCGAACTATATTTTTTACTGCAGGAATAAGAACTGAATTCATAGATAGTTCTTGTAGACCTAATCCTATAAGCATTATAGTATATTTTATATCGCCAGCTATTTCGCCACAGATACAAACACCTATGTGGTTCCTTTCAGCGGCTTCAACAATACTCTTTAACAAATACAGAACGGCTGGGTTTGTTGGTCTATAAAGGTGAGTTACTTTTGGATTAGTTCTATCTACTGCTAGAGTATATTGAACTAAATCGTTACTGCCTATGGCAAAAAAGTCTACTTCTTTTGCATACAAATCAGCCATTATCGCAACAGAAGGAACTTCTACCATGATTCCTATTTTTATTTTGCGTGGAATATTCAAACCTTCTTTTATCATCTTATCTTTGACTTCAAAAAGAATGTTTTTAGCTTCTGTTAGTTCTTCCATGCTAGAAATCATTGGAAACAAAATACGAACTTGGTCTTTTTCTCCATCGGAAGCAGTTCTTAGTATGGCACGCAATTGGGTTTCAAATAAATCTTTACATTCCAATGAAATCCTTATCGCACGCCAGCCTAATTCAGGATTCTGTTCAATGTTATTTCCTGTGAGATGAGAAATTTTATCGCCACCCAAATCAATTGTGCGGAAAACGATAGGATTCCCATTCATTCTCTTTAATGCTTCTGAATAACTTTCATAAAGTTCTTCTTCTGTAGGAAAGGTTCGTCTTGTCAAATAGGCAAATTCAGTTCTATAAAGTCCAACACCATAAGCATTATTTTTAACAGCTTGTTCTATATCACTAAGTTGTCCAACATTGGCTTTGAGCTGGATTTCAACACCGTCTTTTGTTACTGAAGGTTCAGAAAGAACTTCATACATACGACGTTGCTTATTTTGGTATTCTAAGTATTCTTCTTGATACTTGCGTTTTACCTTTTCGTCAGGATTCAGTATTATTTGTTCTGAAGAACCATCTATGATAGCAAAAGCTCCATCTTTGGCTTTCTTCATCAGGTTTTTAACCTGAATTAATGCTGGAATACCTAAAGACCTAGCCATTATTGCAGCGTGAGAAGTTGTAGTGCCTTCTTCTATGGCAATGCCAAGTATTCTTGAAGGATCTAAAGTCATCATATCTGATGGAGTTAAATCTTCTGCAAGAACAATCATCCCTTCTTCTAGTTCTTCAAGTTTAGTTGTAGGGTTCTTAGATTTTTGGCAGTTTTTAAGAATACGTTTGCCAATATCTAAAATGTCTATAGCTTTACTTTGAAACTGTGGGTCTGGAAGGTTTTTGAAGAAAGTGCTGTAGTCTTTTATGACTCTTCCAACCGCTGATTGGCAACTTTGTTTCTGTTCTTTAATACGTTTAATTATTTCTTTTCTGAGGTCAGGATCATCTATTAAAGTCAGGTGAGCTTGAAAAATGTTAGAAATTTCAGCACTGCTTTTAATTTGTGGCATATCAAGCATTTGGATGATTTCATTGCGTGAAATATCCAAAGCAACATTGAAACGTTCTATTTCTGTTTCAATGTTAATCTCAACAACATCTTCAGCTGGTAAACTTTCTAGCTGAAAATGTTTTAGACAATATATTTTACCCAAAGCATAGCCGGGCGATATAGATAAACCTTTCACTTTTAAAAACCTTGAAAACAAAGTTGCGGTATTTTATCATAGGTTAAATAACCTATCAAGTTTTATTTATATTATTATTTTTTATGGAGCAAATATGCGAATATTAATTTCAAATGATGATGGCATTCATTTCCCAGGAATAATAGCTCTTGCTAAAGCTATGAGTGAATTGGGAGAAGTCTATATTTTTGCACCAGATGTTGAAAGAAGTGCTGCTAGTCATGCATTAACTCTCGGTTCTCCACTTAGGGTAAAAGAAGTTCCTTTTGAGGTTCCTAATGTAAAAGCTTTTGCTGTTACTGGAACTCCTGCTGACTGTGTTAAGATTGGTATTGATTTCTTGGCACCTGAAAAACCAGATTTAGTTGTAAGTGGAATTAATAAAGGACCTAATATGTGTTGTGACATAATGTATTCTGGAACAGTTGCTGCTGCATATGAGGGAGCCTATATTGAAACTCTTTCTCTAGCTGTTTCTCTAAATAGTTACTCTGCAGATGTAGATTATACTGTTGCTGCAAAATGGGGTTTGAAATGTGCTAGAAAGCTTATTGAAACAAAGGCTGACAAAAATTTTGTCTATAATATAAATGTTCCTAATTTACCTGAAAATGAAATAAAGGGTATAAAAACAACGAAAATGGGCTTTATCGAATATAGAGGGGGCTATGAAAAAAGAGTAGATCCTTATGGTAAACCTTATTATTGGGTAAATGGTAAGCCTGTTGTTATAGATAAAAATCCTGATTGTGACAATAATGCGGTTGCCGATGGTTATGTTTCTATAACTCCATTAAATAGAGATTATACTGCTTATTCTTTAATGGATAGCTTAAAAGAAATGTGTAAGAACATTAAGTAACTTTAGACAGATATAAAAATGAATGAAAACTTACCAAAAGACCCTGTAATGTTACTTAGTTTTATTAATCTGAAACTCAGAGACGAGTTTTCTTCTCTAGAAGAATTATGCTCAACACTAAATATTAATCGTAAAGAGCTAGAAGAAACTCTCAAGAGTTCAGGTTTTGAATACGACCAAGAAAATAATAAATTCTGGTAATCTTTAAACAATTGGAAATAAAGAAGCGGCGATTATTTCTTTTTCTTCTTCCTTAGAAGTTTTAACAATTAATCTGCCGTCTTCTTTTATAGAAACAGCTTTGGCTATATAAGCTGGTTGATTTGGAGCCTGAACTTTAAATTTTCTTTGGAAAAATTGACCAGCATATTTTTTCCAATAATAAGCCTGTTGCGAAGCAGAACTATTAAAAACTCTGTCGAATGATTTAAAAAATACATTTAATAACTCTTCTCTGGTGGTATTTATTCCGTTTTCTTCTAGAGAAGTTGCATTGACAGAGTCGTCTTGTAATGGAAGAATATTTATTCCTATGCCAACTACCGATCTAATCCCATTTTTAATTGTTGTAGATTCTGTGAGGATTCCTGATAACTTTTTATTGTTAACCCAAATGTCATTAGGCCATTTAAGCCAAAAGTCTGAAGTTTTCAAACCTAATTCTTCTAACGCAATAGCTAAAGCTGCCCCTGCAATCATAGATATTGGAAATTCGTATTCCTTTATATCAATGGTAAAAGAAAACATCAAACACTGACCAATGGAAGAAGAAGCCCATTTCCTGTTGTATTGGCCTTTCCCATTTGTTTGTAGGTCAGTCACTTCTATTATGGGAGAAAAATCTTCATTTCGCCAAATTTGTTTTAAATCATCATTTGTAGATGATGTGGAAGACAGCCAGAGTAATTTGTGGCTTTCCCATAATTTTATAGACTGCAATGTTTTGATTAATTGTTCACGCATAATAAATTAGGTATTTTGACGTTTCTTCATCAATTATTAAGTAGTGACGACTTTTTTAGAGAAGAATCATTATTTTTTGACATAAAGTGTGCAGCAGCAGTGTCCTTCTTCCCTCATTTTTTTGCAAGGACAAATTGTGTCTGGAGTCTGTTCTGGCACACAGGGACAATAGCCATTTGTAGCTACAAGTCTTTTGTGTATAGCTTCAACAACTTTTTCATTAGGATTAAGTTGCATATTGTGTTTGTCTAAGTAGGGTTTAACGTCATG
>CAMJNS010000006.1 GCA_946407375.1 uncultured bacterium | reverse complement strand
AATTGAATTGAACCCTTATCTAGAATACTGTCGTAAGAAGGTTTAAAAGCAAAATTGCTTATGGTTGCTTCAAAATTAGGCTTAACATGTTTGAGGTTTATTCGGTCTATTTTTATTCCCTCTAATAAACAGCCTTGTATTTTACCAATTTTGATATTTAGCTTATCAGCAGGAATAAACTTTTCGGCTAAAGTATTGATTGCGAATACTGTTAATTTTTCAGAAGAAAGCAAACTATATATACTTAAAGCTAAAACTAAAAACAAGAAAATTACTATTATTATTAAGTATGTTGAAATCTTTGGTTTTACTTCCATCTAAAGCCACTCTCAATAAATTAAAAACCCCGAAAATCAATTCGGGGTTTCTGATTTTCAGAATATAGCTTAGTACATTAAAGAAAAGAGTTCAAGAGGTAAAATTTAAAATATTATGATTTTTAAACTTCATTTTCTATGAAAGAAACATTAAATGACATAGAATAACAAGCATTCCGACCAAGTTTTTCAGAAAAACTCATACCATCTGTAAGTTCTTCGACTGTTTTTAACATATTTCTAACAGATTCACAATTTGATTTAATTGGTTCTTCTATTTCATCTTTATGATTTAATAGATAATCTTCTATAGAAATCATCAATTTATTTTTGTAAACAGAAAAATGTAAATCAAACAAACCACGATTGTTTTTGTAAAAAGTGTCAATAGAGTTAGATAATGCTGTATCTAATGCCTTTTTTATTCTATCTCTTGAAGATTCTGTAAAACTAAAATGATCACATATTCCTTCTAAGGTTAATAAAACATTGTTCGTGAAGCATTTGCTTGCAGGAATCCTCATATAAAAGGACAAGTCATCTTGTCTGTTATTTGCCATATATTGTTTATTGTTTCCTTTTTATTAACTATACAATCAAAAAAGAAAGATTAACTTATTCTTTAGCAGCTATTATCTTAATTACTTCTTCTTTAGTTGTAGCTTTCTTTAAATCATCTACTAAATCTTGGTAACGTAACAGTCTAGAAATACGTGCCAAAAGCTTTAGATAAAGACTACCGGATTCAACTGGTGCAGCCAACAAGAAAATTAAATTTACTGGGTCACCATCAACAGAATTAAAATCTATTCCGTGAGAAGCACGAGCAAAAGCTATTGAAACTTCATTAACAGTATTAGCACGAGCATGAGGGATAGCAATCCCAGCACCAATTGCTGTACTTCCAAGCTTTTCTCTTTCAAGAACTGCACTTACAAAATGAGTTTGATCACTAACTTTACCTGAACCGCAAAGCATTTCTGAGAGTTTATTTATTGCTGTAGCTTTATCAGGAACATCAAGATGTAAATCTATAAAATTATCCTGAAGTAATTCTGAAATCATTATTGTCTCCTACAAAATAATATTTGCAATTTGGTTGCAAAAAATATGCCATAACTATATAAAAGGAAATACTAGAAATAGTCAAGATTTTACAATATTTTCTTTACAAAAAAATTGTAAATCTGTACACAGTGAAAAAAAAGCACTAATTTAATAGGTGTTATTTTTACACATTACCAAAAATAACCATTAATTTCCTTTTTTTCACTCTCTAATTCCTAGTTCTAAAATACTCCTATTCACTATCCATACCATGCTTTTTCAGTTGATGCCTTAAAGCAAATCTTGAAAGACCAAGTATTTCAGCAGCTTTAGTTTTCTTTCCACCTGTTTCAACTAAAACTTCTTCAATAATCTTTTTTTCAACAGAATCAATATATTCTTTAAAATTAAAATCTTTCCTATGCCAAGGCTTATCATCTGCAAAGGGAATGGTAACATCTTCTTCTTTTTTTATAGAATTATCACTAGGTTGAGCTTTAACAGGAGTAAATTGTTCAACTTTCTGTGATCCCTTAAATTCAATACTATTGTTATTTTTTCTAAGTTCATCAGGTAAGTTAGCTGGTCTTATAAGATTCGTAGTTTCTAATAAAACAGCGCGTTCTATAATATTTCGTAGTTCCCTGACATTACCTGGATAATCATAACACTGCATTAACGTTAAGGCTTCTTCTGAAAAACCAGTAATATTTTCTTTGGAAAATTCTTTACGATATTCATCAAGAAAGCTTTTTGCCAACAAAACAATATCATCTTTTCTTTCTCTAAGAGGAGCGATATTTATAGTAAAAACATTTAATCTATAGAACAAATCTTTTCTTAAAGAACCTTCTTGCATTTTTTCTTCAAGATTAGCATTTGTCGCGGAAATAATTCTAACATCAACATGTATATCTGTTGTTCCGCCTACTCTTCTAAATTTTCTTTCTTGAAGAACTCTTAATAGCTTAACTTGTAAGGAAGCATCCAAATCTCCAATTTCATCTAGGAATAAAGTTCCGCCATTAGCTAGCTCAAAAAGACCTTTTTTCTGTTTTTGAGCATCTGTAAAAGCTCCCTTTTCGTGACCGAACAATTCTGATTCCAAAAGGGTTCCACTTACTGCAGCAGCATTAACATCTATAAAAGGTTTATCTGCTCTAGCGCTTTGGAAATGTATCTGTCGAGCTACTAATTCTTTGCCTGTTCCAGACTCACCACGTATTAAAACTGTAGTATGGTCTGATTTAGCAGCCATTGCAATATGCTCTCTAAGAAGTTTTATGCTGTAATTTTCACCTAAAATGTGGGAAAAATGAGATTCTAACTTTTCTTGATAATGCTGTAACTGACTTTTTACAAGATTAGTTTGAATAATCTTCTTTATCAGCAAATTAACTTCTTCAATACTATAAGGCTTAGCCAGATAATCATAAGCCCCTTTTTTCATAGCCGTAACTGCGGTTTCAACATCTCCAAAAGCAGTCATAACAACAACTATGCTTTCAGGGTCTATATGAATTATTTCTGGAAGAAGCTCTAATCCATTACTATCTGGCAACTGAATATCTAAAAATACAATATCAGCCCCATACTCTTTGAAATAGGTAAGAAAATCCTTACCATTATCAAATGTTTCAACCTTATACCCCTCTGATTCCATGGCTTCTTTTAAAGTCCATTGAATCATTTCCTCGTCATCTACAATTGCTATTTTTACAGACATTTTAGCTCACTATTCCCGCCCTACGAACAGCTTCAACTATATGAGGACGTAATGCCTCACTTGAATTTTTGAACATAGTTAAGAAGCATTGATAAAGAATCTTACTCTTGCTATCAAGCATCTTGGTTAAGATATGCTTTTGTAAGTCTAGTTCTTGATTTGCAAAAGAATTGGTTATTTCTTTCAATGCTCTATCGGAACCAATTGCCATAAGGCAATCTACTGCTGTAGCTCTAGCTCGTTTACTAGCATCGCTAAGAGCTTCCACTAACATACTGAAATATTCAGAATTATTAGTTTCTTTAAAGAAAATACTATTAGCAACAACTCTAACAATGCTATCTGGATCTTTTAACATAGCTTCGAGATGTCCTAATGCTTCTTGTCCGCCAAGTTGATATAAAGCTTTTGTAGCAGCCAATCTGACTTTCCAGCTACTTTCTTTTGTTGATCCTAAAACAACTGGTAACAAGCTTGGATTACCTGCATTTCCGAAAGCCTCAATGATTTTGCTCTTTATATCAGAATCAGTAGCTTCTCTTAATCTGATCTTTAGAACCCCATTCATTTTTTCGCTTCCAATAAAGCTAATAGTATTAATTGCTTCATAAGCAACATTTTTATCTTTATCGGTTAGAAGTTCGATTAAAGGATGAGTGTCTTCAAGTTCAAAATATCTGTAGGCAACAGCTACAGCACGTCTTGCAGAAGGTTCTTCGTGTTTAACATAAGTAGCTATTTCATCTGGTTTATTCCAACCAACAAGTTCATAAAGAGGTATAGGTGGTAAAGTAGTTCTAACTACTGTTGGTTTCCATTCTCTAAAGTCAAATAAAGGAATAGTTGCGTTATGAATGTTAGAATCTACATATATACCAAAGTCACCTACTATTTCAGCTAATGTTTCAGCCATGTATATTGGCATACCAACTAAAGATGGTTCAGAATTAACACCTCTGCTGATAAAAGTCATTTCTCCTGCTGAAACACCTACAGCTATTCTTATTCTGTTCTCTTTCAATAGCTTATCTGCTTCCAAAGCCTTTCTAAATCTAATTGTAACTTCATAAGCATCTATTAAGGCTTCAATTATAGCATCTCTGTCTTCAGAAGGTTCAAATATCCAAATTCTATTAAACTGAGTAGTTTGAAAAGTATTAAATGGAAAAGAAAATTCCTTTTCAAAAACCTGTTCTGCATGAGAAAGAATTTCAACAAAATTCCCAGCATTTCGCATAACTTCATCAGGAAAGCGGAGTTGAACTACAGCAGCAACAGACTTGCTTTTTTCTATTGATACTGGTTTAGCAAGATTTTGCTTCATTTCCAAACGTAATCTTAAATCTTCTTCACTTCCAACTTCAAGCAATGGAATATTGGGTTCCACTGTTTTATTAACTGGGTGTATTCTTGTAATTTCAGCTGGTTTTGAAGCCTGTTTAAGTTCTTCTTCATCAGAAAGCTGCTGGAACATAGAATTACTGTCATCAAAAGCAACTACATTGCTTTGATGAGGTTCTACTTCAACACTTTCCTGAGCTTCTTCTTGAAGCTGTGGCTGAGATTGTAATTGAGGAAGAGATAAAGACTCAGTAGCTTCTATTTTTTCCTCTTTCTTTTCATTATCTTTTTCTGGTTTTTCATTATCTAAATCGTCCGCTAAATAACCAGCATCATTTTCAGAATCGTCTGCAACGAATGCTGAAAACACTAATAAAAAAACAACAAGCGTTGCAACAGCAATAACAATATAGTTAATCACGGATTTGTTACCTCTTGTATCCCAAACGTTTTATCCAAAGTTCATTATGTCGCCAATCGGGTCGAATTTTAACCCATAACTGTAAAAAAATATCACGTCCTAGCATTGTATTCAACTTTTCACGTGCAATTCTTCCAATTTTTTTTATTCCACTGCCATCTTTGCCTATAATAATTCTTTTATGAGCTTCTTTTTCCACATTCAAAGTAGCTTCAATATAGGTTTTTCCGTTCTCGCGTTCAGAAAATTGTTCAACTTGAACCGCAACAGAATGTGGAACTTCTTGATTATATAATCTTAAAATTCCTTCCCTTATAGTTTCTTCAACTATTTCACGTTCTGTCTGATTTGTGTAATCATCAACATCATAGGCGTGAGGACCTTTTGGAACAGCCTTACAAAGTGAATTTAAAAGCTGTTTTAACCCCTTCTTCTTAGCCGCAGAAATAACAAAGCTTTTCTTAAATGGATAAAGACTTTCATAAGCCTTTCTTGCTTCCTCTATTTTATCCTCCTCAACCAAATCACTTTTATTGAAGACCATAAATAAAGGCATATCAGAAGAAGGGTCTAGTTGACTTATATATTCTTTATCTAAATCTAATTGTATATCTGAAAGATCTGTTAAATAAAGACCTGCCTGCAATCCTTTCATTGTAGACATAATTTCGTCATTCATATAAGCATCTAGCTTGTTTTTTATTGCATGAAGACCTGGAGTATCACAAAAAACTAGCTGAGTTTCATTCAGGGTCAAAATTCCAAGAATGCGTTTTCTTGTAGTCTGAGGTCTGTTAGAGACAATTGAAACCCTTTCACCTACAAGAGCATTTACCAATGTGGATTTACCTGCATTGGCTCTCCCAAAGACCCCTACAGCACCAAATCTTGTTGCCATATATTAACCCTTTTTACTTACTTCATTAGTTTTAGCTTTGCTTTTAGTTTCAGTTTTTGCTTTATTGTTTCCCTGAGCTTTTGCAGGTGCTTTTGCTGATGCTTTTGTTGGAGATTTTGCCTTCAAATCACTTTCTTTTATTGGTTCAAAGAAAATCTTATGAGAAGGTGAAACAACTTGAACCCAAACCTGACCATCTTTATTAAATAAATATTCTTTTCCGTTATTGTCTATATAAGTGGTTTTGGTTTTTGGGGAAGCTTTATGCCAAGTTACAGGAGTTCTTTTGCCATTTTCAAATATCCAGGCTGTTCCACTTCCTATAAAGCTTATTTCTTGTCTTCCAACAGAGTCAACAACTTTCATAGAAGCAACCTGCAATACAACAGCATTTGCTTCCAAAGGTTTCTTAGTTTCTCTGTCTAAATGAAGAATATTATTCATATAACGGTGATAAACACCTTTTTCTTCTTTTATTATAAGGGTGTAATTACCGTGATAATTAATTCTAAGATAATTACCAGATTCGGTTCCCTTTTCAGTTCTTTCACCATAGCTTAAAGGAATTGGCTGACTCTTAACACGCATATCAGTGCGCTTTGCCATGTATCTATAAATGGCTTCACCATTTCCATAAAGATTATGTGGAGCTTTTCTAATCTTATCTCTAAAAAATGGAGGTGAATTCTTTATTTCATCTATACTTCTGATTTTGGTTTTAGCAATATATGCATAACCCATTGGACTTCCGCCACAATGAACATAGAGAGCATCTACTTCTAATGCTCTATCTACAAAGTATTCTCTGCAACTTCTGACAGGTCCAATCAAACCAGGCATCTTAGTGTAAAGACCCATAAATCTTGTAATTCCACCTTCGACCGGGATTTCATATACTATGTCAGCAGTATATAAACCACTTTGAGGTCTAGCTTGATTATGGTTTTCTATCATAATAGCCATTGGTCGCATGTATTCACCTGCTGGGAATTGAATTGAAGAGGCTGCAGTAGTAGTTGTGCTTGCTTTTTCTGTTTTAGACTCTTTGCTATCTTTTGCAACAGCACTTTCTTTTTTATCAGGAACAACTATGGTTTCAGGCTTTACTTCCGCAGTTTTAGTTTCAGCTTTCTTTTCGATTTCTTTTTCAGCCTTTTCAGATTTTTCTTTAGAGTCTGCCTTCACACTAACTTTCTTTTCTTCAGATTCTTTTTCTTTATCTGTAGTGGCTTTTGCAATTTCTTTTTTATCATTTGTTTTTTCGGCAATATTTGTTGTTTTTTTGTTTTCTTTAGGAAGTTCTTTTGCAACAGGTAATTCTTCGTTAAGAGGTTCACGACTAGCTAAAGTTCTGAAATCAATCGAATTGAAATATGGGTGTGCAATAGTTGCATAAGTTACAGGTGGAACAACTTTTTCTTTTTTATCAGCTTTAGATTCACGTTTTGCTTTAATTAGAGGTTTTGCTTCTGCAAGTAATTTTGAAGTTTGATCAAGCAATGTATTCAGCTTTTTTACATAATGAAACCTAAGCTTGCTATCAGAAGCCGCATACATGCTTACCCTATTCTTCATAAAACCTATAAAAGATTCAAGTTTTGCTTCTATCTCGTCTTCATCAAATAGAGACGGTAGAGTTTTATAGTCTAATCCTTTTTGCATTTCATCATTCATAAGCTGAATGGTATCTCTGATTTCAAAATAACCACTAAGCTCTTCAATGCTACCATAGCTTACTGAAGCTACTAAAAATACAAAAATAAAAATTAGATAATTCGCGAACCTGTTACTCATAAAAACGATATTTGCCTCCACCTAAGAAAAAAACAATTATAAAAAATGTGTGAATATTATACAGCATTGAAAATTATATCACAATATAGCAAGAGTTTTTTCTCAGGGCAAACCCAAACTTTTTTAGCCAACAAACCTGTTGAGGTTAAAAGAAAGGAGAAAGGGATTAGGGCATATGGATTAAGGGGAGTAATCTTTATACCCCCCTATATTAATATGTCCTTGACATTGGGTACAGTTTAAGTAAGTCTATGCCATAATCGTCATCGCAAGCATACGAAGTATGAGTGGCGATCCAGTTCTCTCATCTCTTATCTCTTAATAAACCACCTCTCAAGATAAAAAATTACTTTGTAATTATAACATACTTGGGTGTTTTTTTGATTATTTCGTTTTTGAGGCTTCGCCTCGTTGTTGGTTGTGATTGGTTTTATTGTTTGGAAGACTCCAATAAATATTTATTTTATATATTTACTATAAGCCATTTCTAATATAGTAAAATCATTAGTTCTTTTTGCAAGCAAAGTTGACTTTTTATATTTTAGTTTGTGATTATATACAATAGAGGCGTTTTTCAAAATACGGTTTTTCTGTTTATTGATTTCACGATTTTCAGCTTGAAGCAAAAACTTATAATTTCTATCATTAATTCCATTAATATCAACCAAATGAAATTTTCCATTTGGAACAGGAACCATATTATTTATATTAATAACTGCATAATCTCGTATTTTTATAAAATCAACACTTTCTTTCATTTTTTTATGCTTTTCTTTAAAAGAAGAAAGAGGAGCAAAATATTAATAGTTATTAATTTCTAATATAATTCCTATGTATTTTCTATTAGATTTATTTCCATCAGAGATAAATAAATGTTCCTGATATTGAGATAAATATTTAATATACTCTGGCTCTATTTCATATAATTTTAACGTTTTCAACTTCAATTAACCTAAATTAGAAATAGGGACAAGCAAACTTGCCCCTACTATTAACTCGCTCATTTATAGGGCTGTGCATCACCCACTTATAACTTGCTCATTTAAGACTGTGCATCACCTATTGTTAGTATACTAATTTTTTGTATAGTTGTCTAATTGCAATTCTTAATTTAGTTATGAAAATAACCACTCCATCAGTCGCCACATTGCTTTGCAATACAGCCTCCTCACCGCCAGTTTTCAACTGGCAGCCCCCTACGACTCGCTTGCCATCCTGGCGCTCGCTTGCACTCCCAACATCCTGTTGGTCGTCAGTCGCTTCGCGACAGCTCCCCCGCAAGCGGGGGAGTTTCTTAAAGACCTGCCCCCAAAGCGTAAGCTGTTGGGGGAAGTGGTTCCGCAGGAACCGAAAGGGGTCTTCGCACGAAGTGCGACACTCATCACTCACCACTTATCACTTTCAACTCTCAGCTTTCAGTCTTGTCTTCCAGTTTTACCTTATTATCTTCGCTGATAGTAACAACCGAATTATTACCTGTTGGCTGAACTAAACCAGCAGAAATAATTATCTTCATAGCATCTTCTATGTCTATATTCATATCAACAATTTTACTTTTGGGTAATATCAGCAAAAAGCCAGAAGTCGGGTTAGGAGTCGTAGGCACGAAAATTGTAACCATATTTTCCTTTTCAGGAACGTCTCCATCAATTTTAACAAGAAAATCAGATGTAACAAAACCTATTACCCAGGAGTTTTCTTTAGGGTATTCAAGCATAACAACCCGTTTAAAATTGCTCTTTTTATTCTGTATAAATACGTCTGCGACTTGCTTTATTCCGCTATAAACAGACTTAACAATAGGAATCTGGCTCAAAGAAGTATCTATCCAAGCGATAAGCCTTTTCCCGAAGTAATTTTGAGCAATAACTCCAATTAACAGACAAAAGAGTGCTGTTAAGAAAATACCCATACCAGGGATACTATAACCTATCGCCTCACCTATTGCGCTTCCTAAAAAGCTATCTGCAAACTGAAAAATAAAATAAATTATATAAATGGTGACAGCAACAGGAACAATAACAAGTACTCCTGTTAGCAGGTAATTACGAATATACCCCCAAATCAAGGTAAGTCTTCGTGATAATAATCTTAAAGTTCTATTTAATCTTTCGTGTTTAATCATAGCTTCTTTTAAACTAACAGAAAGAAAAGAATGAATCAATCTTCATCTTCAGACTTACTTTCAGCTAGTTCTTTATTCATAGTAAACTTAACTCTTAGTATTCTATTGCCTTTTATTTCTGTTACTTGGAATGTACCTTGAGGAACTTCGAAAGACTCTCCTTTTTGAGGAATACGTCCTAGTTTTTCAAAAACAAATCCTCCAACCGAATCTGAATCTTCACATTCAAAATTACAGCCTAACTCACTTTCAAGTTCACTTATCCAAAATCTAGCATCGATGCTATAAACGTTTTCATCAAGCTTAACCATGGGTTGTAATTCGTCAACATCGTATTCGTCGTCGATTTCGCCAACAATTTCTTCTAATAAGTCTTCTATGGTTACAAGTCCTGAAACTCCACCATATTCATCAACAACAACAGCAATATGTTGTTTACGTTTCTTAAACTCAGCCAGCAAATCATCTAATTTTTTTGTTTCAGGAACAAAAAATGGAGCTCTTAAAAGCTTGAATAAATCGTATGATTTTTCAATTTCTTCCAACTTAATGAGAATATCTTTAACATAAAGAATACCAACGACTTTATCAATATTACCGTCATAAACAGGAAATCTAGAATGACCGTCTGTTCTAATGCATTGGAGCATTTCTTTAAAAGAAGCATTTATAGGAATACCTGTAACATCTGGTCTAGGCACCATAACTTCTCTAACAATTGTGTCGCCGAACTCAAATACAGAGCTAAGCATGTCTTTTTCGTCTTCTTCAATAATTCCAACTTCTTCACCTAAATCGAAATAGTTGTCAATTTCTTCAATACTTGAAGAACCGCCAATATGGTCATTCCAATCTGAATATTTAGGAACAAGCTTCTTTATAAGCCATACAACAAGACCAACTACCGGGTAAGACACAAACATTATTACCCTGACAATGCGATAAGTCCAGCAAACAAAGGTATATCCACCATATATAGCAACTGTTTTAGGTATTAATTCACCAAAAAGCACTAATATAAAAGTTACAATTAATATACCACCGAGAATATCATAGCCTTGACCAAGCTTTTCTAAGTATTTTCTTAAAAAGCCAATAGCTATCGCGGTAGCACCAACATTACAAAGGGTGTTTCCAATAAGAAGAGTAATTAAAGCTCGCTGTCTATCTGATAAAATCTTAAGAATAGCAGTAGCTTTTTTATCACCTTCCCCTTCAAGCTTTTTTAGTCTCAAAGGAGAAATAGAGAATAAAGCAGTATCAAGAGAAGAAAAAAGGGCAGAAAACAAAACAAAAATTACAAATAATAGACCCGCAATACCATCATCCATTGGATTTTATCCTTCGTTTACACACTTTCTGAAACCCTCTCAATCAAGGGCTCCGATGAATTATTACTAAGAGAAGAGAATCTTTCGATTCCGCAAATATGTTTCAATACTTCATTTTCTTTAGCACGCATTTCTTTACATTCATCTTCTTTTATGTGGTCATAACCGCTTAAATGCAATAAACCATGAATAAGAAGAATAACCATTTCTGTTTCCACAGAATGATTGTAATCTTTAGCTTGTTTAAGAGCAGTATCAGTGCTAATAACAATATCGCCCAACATTCTAATTTCAGGAACAAAATTTTCTAATTCTATTGGAAAAGAGAGAACATCAGTTGGCTGATTCTTGCCCCTGTATTCATTATTCAGCTCTTTAATGGCATCATCATCGCAAAAAACCAATGAAAGCTGGGAATTATCTGGAGATTTTATAAAAGACATTATTTCTGTAGCAACATCTTTTATGAAATCTGTATTAACATTTACAGCTTTTTGTTCATCAGTAATTAATACTTCCATAATTAACTTTTTGTTTCGCTTTCAGGATTAAAAGATTTAAGATTACTTTTTGATTCATAAAGACTTGTTTGATTAGAAGAATCATTATATGTAAGAGCAAGGGAATCTGATGATAATTCATTTGTTTTTGATTTATCAGAATTATTATCTTTTGAAGAAGCATCGGATTTTGCTTCAGCCTCAATCTTATCCATTTTTTCTTCTTCGATTATAGCTCTTCTTTCTATATCAGCTTTTGTAGCAGCAGCCTCTTCTTTAGCAACAGCAGCTTTTGCAGCAGCTTCTTCTTTAAGCTGATTCTGATACTTAATACGTTTATGATTTGCAGAAATAAGAACTTTCACAAATTCATCTTCTATAGTGTCTATGTCTTTCAAAGTCAAATTTGTTTCTTCTAGTTGGTTGTCATCTTTTATTTTATGATCAACAATTTTCTTAACATGAGCTTTGATTTTTTCTGGATTCAAATCATCTAGACTTCTGCTTGATGCTTCTACGGCATCTGCCAATAAAAGAATTGCAGCTTCTTTGCTTTGAGGTTTAAGACTCTTGTATCTAAACTGAGATTCATCAACTGAATCAGGAGTAAGCTCTTTTTGTTTATTAAAAAAGTATTCAATAAGAGTAGTGCCATGATGCTGACTCATAACTTCTATTACACGATGTGGAATTTTATTATCCCTTGCTATTTCAGCACCATCTTTAACGTGAGTAGCTATAATCAATGCTGACATAGTAGGTTTCTTTTCATCGTGGGGATTTTCACCCTGCTGATTTTCGGTATAATACTCTGGTCTTTTTATTTTACCAATATCGTGATAGAGCGCACAAACCTTTGTCAGCAAAGGATCAGCGTCTACAGCAGAAGCAGCCTGAGCAGCAAGGTTAGCAACAGCCTTACTATGTTGATAAGTTCCAGGAGCTTCTTCAGCAAGTCGTTTAAGCAAAGGACTTTCTTCTGATGTAAGCTCTAAAAGCTTAGTTGGAGTAGCAAATGAAAAATAGTCTTCTATATATGGAAGGAAGCCATTTGTTACAATGCCTGAGAAAAAGCCATTTATCAAGCCACAAATAACATAACCAAACATCGTAGTATAACCATAAACAGAACTTATTTCTGAATCAATTAACAAAACAGCTAATACTGATAACATAGTTATAATGCCGATGGACAAACCTGTTTTTATAATAAAAGAACGCATATTGCCTTCTTTATCTTTATAAGCAATTTCCCAAGAAATAATACCACCAATAGCTCCAATTATAAGAGCTATCATCAAACCAACAACAAAAGGTTCACCACCTAGAGTTACTATGAAAGAAAGCAATCCCATCCAAAAAACACTGAAATAAACGATTTTGAGATTGCTCATTGTCGCATTCAACAACAAAACAAAGGAAGCCAAAGGCGATAACAGAACCATAAAATAAAATCTGTTATCAAAATCGTGACTTATTCCATAAACTACTTTAGTTGCTAATAAACAAATAAGACAAATTGTGGCAATTAATTTATATTGAACATCATCAACAAAAACATTTACATCCTGGGTTCTTATATAGGCAATGGCTATACCTATAAACAGAACAAGGAGAATCATACTGCCTAACAAAGCTAAAAAAACATTTCTAGTTAATTCTTTTTGAATTCCCTTAAAAATATTATAGACTTCTTCTGTGACGATATCGCCTTCAGCTACTATTTTTTGTCCTTTCTGATAATGCTTTAAAACAGGAAGCACATTATTGGCAGCTTCATTTTTTCTACGAAGAGTTTCTTCTTGATTTAGAACGGCATTTATTTTTAAAGAGTTCTCAATTACAGTAGCCAACAAGTGTTTAAAGTTTGCTGAAGCTTCCCATATTTTCTCAATGCTTTCTCTAACTTTCTTTTTAATGGAATCAATATTTTGTTCTGTAATTTGTTCTTTACTAAGTTCAGTAATCTTTTTTCTTGCTTTATCAACAAGCTCATCTAATTGATTTACAGACAATATAGAAAGTTGATGAAGTTCTCTAGAATCAAGAATGAATTTATCGGGGAACTTTTCACTTATTACTTGTGAAGCGGTTTTTCTTGCACCTTTATCGTTAACAGTATCATAAAAATCAATTATTCTTTTTATATTTTTATCAAAATCCTCTAGCATTTGTTTATTTGCTTGAGGGTTGATATCATAATAATTGGGCTCTTCATCCATAGCCTTGGCTTTTAAGTTTTCTGTTTCTTTCTGATCATTGAATTCTATATATTTAGGACATATAAGATTCTTAGGAGCTGGTTTTCCTACAGTTATTTCATCTAGCATTTGATTTGGATCTATTACAATTATAGCTGTCATAATTATCCAAAAAATAGCCAATCTTATTAGAAAGCTTTGCTGACCCTTTGCAGGAACAGACAGCCAAGATAAAAACTTAGTTAAATAATTATTTTTAGTATCTTTCATTATTATTTATCCGCTCCCTAGAGTTGTATTCGTCAAAAGCGTTAATAATACGTCTAACAACATCATGACGAACAACGTCTTCAGAAGTTAAATCAACAAACTTGACAGATTCCACTTTACCAAGTATTTCGTGAAGAACCAATAAGGAAGAATCCATCGGATTAGGCAAGTCTATTTGGGTTTGATCACCTGTTATGACCATTTTTGCCCCATAACCTAATCTTGTTAATATCATTCTCATTTGAGCTAAAGTTGTATTCTGTGCTTCATCAAGAACAACAAAAGATTCATTAAAAGTTCTTCCTCTCATATAAGCAAGAGGAGTAATTTCAATAATTCCCTGTCTAACAAATTGCTCGAATTTGCTTAATCCAATAAAATCTTGAAGAGAGTCGTAAAGAGGTCTGAAATGTGGATCTACTTTTTCTTTTAAATCACCAGGTAAGTAACCGAGATTTTCACCAGCTTCTATTACTGGTCTGGAAAGAATAATTCGACTTATTTTTTTCTCTTTCAAAGCTTTTACAGCCATTGCAGCAGCCAAATAAGTTTTACCTGTTCCTGCTGGACCTCTGGCTATTGTAATAGTATTCTTTTCTATTGAATTAATATAAAATTTTTGATTAGCAGTTTTTGCTTTTACAGTTCTGCCACTATGAGTAGCAAGAATATCAGAGAATACAGACTCTCGATCAGAATCAGCCTGAGCATTGCTCAGATTTGAAAGTTGTCGGAATACTCTGCGAACATCAGCATATTCTAGTTCTTCACGATGTTCTATTCGTGAATTTAAAACTTTGATAAACTGCTTAACTACCTTTATTTTATCTAAAGAACCATCTATAGTTAATGTATTTCCTCTAGCTTTCACGCTAAGCTCAGGAATACTACGAATTAACGTCAAACCATTTTCTGAATTTGAAGAAAACATCAATCTAGACAATTCTTCTGAAAGATTAAAGCTAATTGGGGAATTAGTCATTTTCAAAATCCTCTTGATTTAAAGAAGTCTGTTGTTCGTATTCTGCAAATATTTCAGAAAAATCTTTTTCTGGGTCTTCTAATGTTACTCGTCCAAAACCACCATTTTGAAAACGTTTTACTATATCGTTAGTAGCACGTTGCAAATCTGGGTTTCCACCTTTTATAAAAAAATTCATACTTCTAGCATAGTCAGAAATAAATTTGTCAAAATTTTGATTGCAAGCCCCATATTCTGGAAGGATTTTCTCATTACCAGTCAGATACAATAAGCGGCAAAGGTTTTTAGCCTTAGTATAGGTATCATCATCACGACCAGGAATACTGTTAATAAGCTTAAGTATATCGCCTCTACGCAAAAGACTAAAATCTAAAATTCCTGGCAAATCTAATAATTCTAGTTCTCCAGAAATCTTTATCCATTGGACACTACGAGTTACTCCAGGCATATTGGCAGCTTTTGCAGCAGATCTGCCTACTAAAGAATTAATTAAAGTGGATTTTCCAACGTTAGGAATACCAATAACCATAACTCTTCTAACTTTTCGTAATGGAACATTTCTTTTTTCATTAACTTTTGTTGAAATAGAGCGAATAATTTTAGATAAGTTTTTAACCGAGTTTCGGTCTCTGCAATCTAAAGCAACAGAGGCATACCCATCCTTTTTGTATTTTTCTATCCAGCTTTTGGTTTTGTCCTTATCGGCTAAATCAGATTTCGAAAGAGCTATAACCGATATTTTCCCTAATTTACCTACAAAATCTTTCAATCTAGAACCGTTGGGCATTCTTGCGTCAACAAGTTCTACAATTACATCTACAACTGGTAAATATCGATCAACAGAACGAAAAGCTTTTCTAATATGACCGGGTAAATCTCTATTCATAAACGCTAAAAATCAGTCTTGGTAGCCGGAACAAGATTTGCATGATTATAACTTCTAATGGGTCCTATTCTTTTTATCGGTAAATATTTAAGTATTGCCTGACCTTTAAGATTGACTAAAGGCATTTGTCCCCAATAACGGCTATCGTAACTATTGTTTCTATTATCCCCCATAACAAACAAGTAACCATCTTTTACTATTTCAGCCTCATGATCAGTAGAAGGTGGTTCTGAAATATAAGGTTCCTTTAAAGCAACACCGTTGACAAAAACTGTGCCATCTTTTACTTCTACTTTATCACCAGGCAAACCAATTACACGTTTAATGTAATCTTTAGGGGGATTTTCCTTTACGGGATCAGGAAATTTAAAAACTATTATATCTCCACGTTCTGGCAGTTTTAACCAATATTTAGAATTTTTACCTATTGGTAATCTACCATCTAACGAGAAATCAAAAGCATAAGCAAAACGGTTAACTAAAATTCTATCACCGCTTCTTCTTACAACCTTATCTGCATCTTTTATTTCTCCAAGAAGCGTAGGTTCCATGCTACCTGTGGGTATCCAGAAAGCCTGAACTACCAAGCCTCTTATTAAAATAGCCAGGAAAAATGCGATAAAAATGGTTTCATTCCATTCTCTGAAAGAGCCTTTATAACTTAAAGAAAAATCTTTCGCATCTAAGATTTCACCCTCTGGAGTAACTAATTGTAAAGTAAAATTGTTAACTCCATTATGAAGATCTATATCAAATCTAAATTTTCCTAAATTTAAATGGTCTTCTTGCTCTTCTTTGTCTTCATAGAAAAATGGGCGATAAGACTGTATGTAACGTATTACAACATTACTATCAACTTTACCAGAAACACTACCAGCCAACTGAAGCTTTGGTTCAGCCAAAACCTCAGTTGGTTCTAGTGCATCTAATGGAATAACCTGTTCGTTAAAACGAACAGATAAATCATGTATAAATACCCCAGTAGTAGTAGAAGTAGAACTACCAGGAATAGTTAGTTCTTTCAAGATTAATCCTTATCTTTAGCAAAGATTTTATCTTTAACACGAGTCTTCTTACCAACTCTATCACGGAGATAGTAAAGTTTAGCACGTGCAACATTACCTCTGCGAAGAACGGTAATAGATGCGATATTTGGTGAATGAAGCATGAACTTTCTTTCAACGCCTACACCGTAAGAAATTTTTCTTACAGTGAAGTTTTCGCGTAAGCCAGTGTTCTTACGAGAGATAACAATACCTTCAAAAGCCTGAAGGCGTTCTTTATCACCTTCACGAACCTTTATTTCAAGACGAACTGTATCACCAGCTATAAAGCTAGGTAATTCTTCTTGTTTTTTCTTATAAACTCTTTCAATTTCTTCAATTACTGGATTCATGGGAAAACTCCTTTTCGGAATATTTATTTCAAATTAATTATTCTGAACTACTTGAATCTATAAGTTCCTGAAAAATTTCTTTATCAGAATCAGATAAATCACAAGTTGCAAACACGTCTGGTCTAGAAACTGATGTTGTCAGTAAAGATCTAGAACGTCTATACTTATTGATTAATGCATGATTTCCATTCTGAAGAACTTCTGGCACTTCTAGTCCTTCCCAAATAGACGGTCGAGTATATTGAGGGTGATCTAACATTCCTTCATAGAAAGAATCTTGTATCACTGAATCCTGACAGCCTACTGTTCCTGGAATCATACGAGAAACTGCATCTACTACAGTCATAGCAGCGATTTCACCACCAGTTAGAACATAATCTCCAATTGATAGTTGAAAATCAAATTCATGAATTATTCGTTCGTCGAAACCTTCATATCTGCCACAAACTAGTATAATACGGTCAAATTGAGCCAACTCTTTAACCAAGTCCTGATTAAAGGATACTCCCTGAGGGGTCAACCCAATAACTGGTGCAGGAATAGACATTTTTCTAACATCTCTAATACAATTCACCAGAGGAGAAGGTTTAAAAACCATTCCCGGTCCACCTCCGAATGGAGTATCATCTACCGTTTTATGTCGTCCATCTCCATAGTCTCTGAACTGATGCATAACTATGTCAATTAATCCGTTTTTAACGGCAGATCCTAAGACGCTTTCATCAAATACTTTTTCAAAGATCTGCGGGAGCAGAGTTATAATATCTACTCTCATTTTATTCTATAGGTATGTGAAAAGAAATAGGTTCAACAAGCTTTAAGCTATTATTAACTTTACTTATATTACCTATAAATTTCTGTAAAAAAGGAATCATAACTTCGCCAGCCTCTTTAGTTGAAACAACAAGATAAGGGCATGGAGCATCTGCTTCCATCTTTACAACAGTTCCGCAACATTCACCTTCAGGAGAGAATACTTTAAACCCTTCCAACTCATCAGGATAGAATTCATCGTCTGAATCCAATTCCTCACGTTCGTCTTTAGGAATAACTACCAATCTATTAACATAGCTAGCAGCTAAATCGCAATCATCTATACCTTCTAGATGAATATCAACTGCATTTTCAGTATAATGCGGTCTGCTTTCACTTACTATAACAGACTCTGAACTTCCGTTTTGTTTCCTTAAAGTCAACTCTTCACCGGGTTCAAATCTGTCTGGGAAATCAGTCATAAGACTCACCCGAAGCCAGCCTTTCAAACCTACTGTTTTACGAATCTGCCCGATAGCAATCCAGTCTTCTATGCCGGAATCTGCTATTTCAGCCGATTTAATGCAGATTATTTGAGGCTTATTCTTCTTGGTCGTCATAGACTTAAAACTATACTAGTTCCATTATTACTTTTTTGGTACCAGTATTAGCGGAACTTCTGATTATCGTTCTAAGAGCATTTATAGTTTTGCCTTTTTTACCGATAATCTTGCCAGCATCATCAGGGTTAACCTGAACTTCAAATACGATTGTACCTTCACCTTCTATAGGTGTAACTACAACTTCATCAGGATGCTCAACAAGAGCTTTAACTAGCTGTTCTAGTGTATTTTGTGCGGTCTGAGTCATTTATAAAAACTCCTGACGTAAATTATGCACGTTTAGTCCAAACTAGTTTAACAGAACCCTTTTCGTTCTTCTGCTGAACTCGAACAATCCCCTTCTGGCGAAGAAGATTCTTAACAGTAAGAGAAGGAATAGCACCATTATTCAAATAGTTGATTATTTCTTCTTCTTTGATTTCAACCTTAGCTTCAGAAGCTAATGGATCATACATGCCAAGGTTATCAAGAGTAATACCATCGCGGTTCTTGCGACTATCAAGAGCAACGATTCTGTAACTAGGTCTATGCTTGGTTCCAAGCATTTTTAATCTAATTGAAACGGCCATTATATAAACTCCTTATATTTGTTAAAACCGATATTAACGGCTTTTACATTCCAAACATTCTTGAGAATCTGCCACCACGGCGTTTTCCAAAATTGCCGAGTTGCTTCATCATTTTACGCATTTGAGTAAACTGTTTAAAAAACATATTTACTTCATTAATGTCGTTACCACTACCAACTGCTATTCTTTTACGTCTTGACGAATCTATCATATCGGGATGATTTCTTTCTTTTTCTGTCATAGAAAGAATGATCGCTTCAAAACGTTTAAACCTCTTATCATCATAGGAGAAGCTAGAAAGGTCTCCCAATTGAGAAAAACCTGGAATCATTCCTAAAAGTTGATCAAGAGGTCCCATTTTTTTAATTTGATTTAGCTGATAAAGAAAATCATTGAAATTAAATTCTGCTTCCAGAAGTCTTTTTTCGATTTCCTTCATTTTGGCTTCATCAAAGTTTTCTTGTGCTTTTTCAATTAATGAAAGCACATCGCCCATGCCCAGAATTCTCTGAGCCATACGGTCGGGATAAAAAGGTTCTAAAGATGAAGATTTTTCACCAACACCTACAAATTTAACTGGCTTCCCTGTAACTTCTCTAATTGAAAGTGCAGCACCACCTCTAGCATCGCCATCAAGCTTGGTTAGAATTATACCAGTCAGTTCTAACATTTGATTAAATGCTGTTGCCATATTAACAGCATCTTGACCAGTCATTGCATCAACAACCAGAAGAATTTCATGGGGTTCAACAACAGTCTTAATCTCTTTTACTTCGCCCATCATATCTTCATCTATATGCAAACGACCTGCAGTATCTATGATTACGACATCAAGATTATTACTTCTAGCATAATCTACTGCATTTTTAGCGATCAAAGAGGGCTTTTCACCTTCTTTTCCAACAAAGACTTCAACGCCAAGTTGATCACCTAAAACTTGAAGTTGCTTAACTGCTGCTGGTCTATAAATGTCACAAGCTACTAGTAAGGGTTTCTTTTTTTCTTCTTTACGAAGATTTAAAGCCAATTTTGCACTAGTAGTAGTTTTACCAGAACCTTGAAGCCCAGCCATCAAGATAATTGTAGGTTTCTTTGGAGCGATATTAATTTTACTTCTTTCGCTACCAAGTAAAACAACAAGTTCTTCATGAACGATCTTGATAACCTGTTGCCCAGGAGTAAGACTTTTTAGTATTTCAGCCCCTAAAGCTCGTTCTTTTATACGTTTGATAAAGTTCTTAACTACTTTAAAGTTGACATCAGCTTCTAACAAAGCCATTTTAACTTCGTTTAAAGCAGTATCAACATCTTTTTCGGTAAGCTTACCAACACCACGTATTTTTTCAAATACGCCGATTAGCTTTTCTGAAAGGCCTTGAAACATCAAAAAATCTCCTAATAATCAAATCAGTGGATGTATATTAAAACAAATTTATATAATAGTCAAGAATTAAAGTGTACACTTTTAAAAATTTTTCATAAATAATTATACTTATAATCATTCTTATATAATATTGCATCTAAAAATCACCCCTATTTTTATTAACTTGTTTCAAAAAACAGGGTATTTTTTCAAACTTATATAGCTTAAACACTTATTACAAAATAAGTTTAGCCTATTTCATTCATAATATAGAGCTAAGAGTTTAGAACAGGGAAAACGCCTTAAATTTTCTTTTCTAGATGGACTTCGTTTTGCTTTCAGTAACGCCTTGCAGAGCTTGTCTAAAAACTAGGTATATGCATTAAATTTTTACTGGATCGCCACGGTTTACCACGCAGTCTATCGACTGCTCGTAATGACGTATAACTTGCGGTTTGCGATGACGTTTATATACTCTGAACAAGGTCATAATCGTCATTGCGAAAGGCTGTGCGAAAACTAGGCATTTAAGTCTAATTAGATTATGCTAATTGGCTACACATTTGTCATAATAAGCATAGCGTATGGGCTTTAGCCCTGAAAGCTATACGTTTATGACAATGTGTAGACTACAAAATTAGAGCATAGAAATACAAAATACAGAAAACAGAGAAAAGAGATAAAAAAAATATAAAAATTTACAAAAAAAATTGTTGACAGTAATAAACAACTATGCATATATTGCAGTCTAAATAGTAAAATTTAATTTTGACACTTGACCACCAGAAAGGGGTAATCAGCATGCCAAAATATTATTATGATAACGATGATTTAGAATTGCTTGCAGCAAAACCTAAATATAATGAAGACGAAGACTTCGAAGAAGAAGACGATGATTTTGATGACGATGATGACTTCGATGATGACGACTTCGATGACGATGATGATGATGAATTTAATGACGATGATGATGACTATGACGAAGACGAAGACTTCGACGATGATGATGACGAATTCGATGATGATGATATAGATGATGATGACGAATTCGAAGACGATGAATTCGATGATGAAGACGAATACGAAGATGACGAATTCGATGATGAAGACGACGACTTCGAAGACGATGAAGACTTTGACGACGAAGATGACGAAGACTTCGACGATGACGAAGATTTTGACGACGACGAAGATGAAGATGACGACTTCGATGATGATGAAGATGATGAATAATCTATAAAGATTAACTTCAGATAAAAAAAAGACCAACTTAGGTTGGTCTTTTTTTATACTCTATTAATATTGAATAAGCTAAGCCCCACAAAAAAAGCATTTAGTTTTAAACTAAATGCTTTTTTGTGCTTATCAGTAATTATTACGTTGCAACCAATATCTTGCTTTTTCTTCTTCTAAAAGTCTTCCGATGTCATTTTCAGACATACCAAACTCTCTAATATCTGGTCTATTTAATAACCAAATCCAATCTTCGTGGTTCCATTGTCCACTTTTCATATGAACAAATTCACGAAGTTTTCCTAATAAAATTTCTTCTGGACTTAATCTACGTTCAATAATTATTGGTGCAGGTTGCTGAACCTGTTCTTCAACATTTTCTTTCTGAACAGTTTCTACTACATTTTCTTCAACGGCTTCTTCTTTCTTATCATTTTTTGTACAACGATAGACTTTTAAGCCATCTTTTTTACCACATTCAACAAGATATTTTTCGCGAACCATTGCTTGAAATAATCGGTACATTGAACCTTTTTCATTTTTATCAAGTTCGCCTTTAAACAAATCATGGTTAACATCATTTGCTGTTACTTCAGAATGATTTTCTAGATAACGCATAATGCGTTTAACACTTTTAGATATAATCTGGTGCAGATGAATATTTCTATCATTATCACATCTGCGTTTATTTTTCGTGCCCTCTACTACACCGTGGCAGAAAGGCAATTCGCAAGTTCTTTTTCTTCCCACTTTTAGTTACCTCTATGTGAAATTACCATTGATAAGCAAGTAAATTAAGTACAACAATACATTAAACGAGTGCACTCAACTTGTCAACTTTTTTATTTTTATAGTGTACATATTTTTATATTTAAATCATAGAAAAACAAAAGGAAAAATCTAAAAATGTTGCTAATTATTAGTATACTATAGTATAATCCACAGGATTCAAGGTTTAAGGAGTAATAAATGCCTCAGCTTCGAAAAGACCCTGTTACAAAAAGATGGGTTATAATACTTCACGAACAGGCTAAAACACCTGAAGATTTTAAGACTGTTCAACCACCTCGTCAAACAATAAAATGTCCTTTTTGTGAAGGCAACGAAAAAATGTCTCCACCAGAAGTTATGTCATACCGTACCCCTGATACACTCCCCAACAATCCTGGTTGGGCTGTCAGAGTAGTTCCAAACAAATACCCCGCCTTACAAATAGAAGGAGATTTAGACCGTACTGGTATTGGTGTATATGATATGATGAATGGCGTGGGTGCTCACGAAGTAATAATAGAATCTCCTAGACACGAAGATGGTTTCCATAATTACACAACTGACCAAATTTCGCGTATTCTTCATGCTTACGTTGACAGATACCGAGATTTAAGACGAGACCGTCGTTTCAGATATATTTTAATTTTCAAAAACAATGGACAAGCTGCTGGGGCTAGCCTTGATCACCCACATTCTCAGCTCATAGCTACACCTATAATTCCTAAAAGAGCAATGGAAGAAATTGATGGGGCAAAAACCTACTATTATTATAAAGAAAGATGTGTTTTCTGCGATATTATTAGGCAAGAACTCAGTCAAGGAGATAGAATAGTTCACGAAAACGAACAGTTTGTTGCATTTGAACCTTTTGCAGCAAGATTTCCTTTTGAAACTTGGATAGCTCCAAAAGACCATAAAGATTCTTTTGGAGACATTGATGAATCAGAAATTGATGGTCTTGCTGATGTAATGCATTCAACTTTGCAAAAGCTTATAAAAACCTTGGACAACCCTCCATTTAATTTTGTTATTCATACATCTCCCTGCGATGAACACTGTGCCGACTATTATCATTGGCATATAGAAATATTGCCAAGACTATCAAAAACAGCAGGTTTTGAATGGGGTTCAGGTTTTTATATTAATCCTGTAGCACCCGAAAAAGCTGCACAATTCATGATTAAAAGCAAATAAGGAGGGATATTTGAAATGCCACAATTAAGAAAAGATCCAATCCTTAAGCAATGGGTTATTATTTCTCCTGAAAGAGGGAAAAGACCTTCTGATTTCAAAAAAGTTGAAGTAGCTAATGATGATGCAGCTAATTGTCCTTTCTGTCAGGGTCATGAATCAATGACACCTCCAGAAACCTTATCATTTAGAACTGCTGGTACTGCAGCTAATACTCCTGGCTGGTGGATAAGAATCATTCCAGATAAAGTTCCTATACTAATTCCTGAAGGCGATTCAAATCGTGAAGGAATAGGAATGTTTGATGCTATGAATTCTATAGGTGTTCACGAAATGGTTATAGAAGCTCCAGATCATAACACCACTTTTTCAAATGCTACTCCAACTCAGGTAAAAGAAATTATTTGGGCATACAAGCAACGTCTATTAGAATTAAAGAAAAATCCAAGATACAAACATTTAATGATTGTAAAAAATAGTGGAGCTGGTTTATCTGCATTATCCCATGCTCACTCTCACATAATAGCAACTCCTATTATTCCAAAAAGAATAGAAGAAGAACTAGAAGGCTGTAGAGAATATTTTCATTACCATGATCGTTGCTTAATCTGCGACATAATAAAGCAGGAATCAAAAAGCAAAAGCAGACTGGTTTATGAAGATGATAACTTCATCATTTTCTGTCCATTCGCTTCAAGATTCCCATTTGAAATGGAAATTGCTCCTAAAAACCATTTTCCATTCTTTGAAATGCTTGAAAACTCTATGGTTCCACTCTTTGCTAATACTCTTCAATTAGCTTTAAAGAAACTAGAAACTCTTTTGCCAGGTCAGCCATATAATTTTATTATTCACTCTTCTCCCTGTTCTGATTCATACAAAGACTTTTATCACTGGCATGTAGAAATAATACCAAAACTTACTAAAACAGCAGGTTTTGAATGGGGTTCAGGTTTTTACATCAATCCAACACCTCCAGAAGATGCTGCTGATGCTCTTAGAGCAGTAGAAATCAAGGATTAATTATAAAAACTTCGTCTTATATATAAGACGAAGTTTTTTATTTTTTATTATTGATTTAAAAAGAGAATATCATTAATATTAAAGATAGGATAAGGGCAGAAATAAAAATGCGTAGAACAATAAACAAACGTGGTTCCATGCTTATGATGGTTATGATTATGCTCATAGTAGCAGCAATTGTAGCCATGAAATTAATGCCTGACGAGCAAACCCAAGTCACTAGAGAAAAAGAAGTTTTCTACGATTCTGATTTAAGCCAATTACGCGAAGGTATCGATTTAGCACGTTTAGCTGCCAAAGATCCTAGTAGTCCTTTAATAGCTAAAGGCTGGGTAGATTTTTGTGCAACAGACACAGTAGCATCAATATCCGAAAAGATAGCTATTCTAACTGAATGTGGATTTTTAAGAAAAACAGATTTAAAAGATACTTCTGTTCCTGAACATATGTGGGGCACATCTAGTTCTCAAATATATTGGGGTGTTTCAGTTAACTATGCCAGCAACACAAGTTTTGAATTAGCTTCTGGAGATTGGGCAATTGCTTGGGAAAAAGAAGCAAATGCCTCTGCATCTATGGTTGAAAACCTCAGACTAAATTCTATGGCTATCGATGAGTATCCATACCAAAATAAACTAGGTGATAGTACTCGTGGTGAAAATTCCATTAGAATGATTAAAATAGTAAAAGACCCTACCGCTAGCCCCTAATAAAGACAATGAAATTTTTTACTTTTCATAATACTTTGATACTAGTTGTTTTGTTATTTTCTTTTTATTATTTTACTTTTTTAGCCCAGGCTGCTACACCAAATAGAATAGAAAACTCAAAAAAACAAATGGCTGTTTCCTTAATGCAAAAAGCTAAAAAGGCTATATTATCAGGGAATTATAAACAAGCAGAAAAGTATTGGCATCAAGCAAATTCATTAGATCCCAACCAACCTAGACCTATATGGTTAAAAAAAGAGAATGCTTTTTCATTAAATACCAATAATAATTTACCTGTAATGGAAGAAAAAAAATTTATAGAACTTTTAAACAATATGCCTTATGAAAAAGCAAAAATAGAATTAGATAAAAGATTAATGTTTAATCCAGATAACAGCAAACTTAGGTTAGTTTATTTGGAATTAGCACAAAAGAATAAAGATACATACGAAATAGAACGTCATAGTGCTTTACTTGGAATAAAACAGCCAGAGCCCTTCAATTACGGAATAATATTTAAGTATATATTTGTTATTATTCTTTTAGGTCTTATTATATTTGAAATAATATCTATATATAAAACCTCAAAGAAATAAAAGTAGTAAAAAAAAAGCACGTTTATTAAAACGTGCTTTTTATATTTTAATTTATTTATTATAGACCCTGTTTAAGAAGAGCCTGATAAAGTTCCATATTCTTAAGATAAACGTCTTGGGCTTTTTTAGCACCTTGAACATCGCCTTTTTGAGTGCAATTTACATAGTCTTGATAAGCAGCAATATAGTTGTTATAAGCAGTCTGAGAATCTTTTACTTCATAAGAACTGCTAGTTTCTTTAGCTGGTTTAACTTCTTCTTTCACAGCAGTTGTTGTAGTTGTATTATCTTCTTGTAGACTTTGAATGAAAGAAACTACTTCAGCATTTTCTTGCTGTGCAGCATCAGGATCAATATCGCCTTTCTTTATTAAAGCAGTGGAGCCACCAGTAATTTTATTAATAAGAGCACCAACACCTTTAACAAGCAATCTAGCGATTAAACCACCGCCAACAATACCAATAGCAAGCATTGGGAAGCCCATACCTGCGCAAAGGAAACCACCAGCAACTGCACCAGCAACAGTAGCAAAATTAGCTACGCTAGAAGTTGTCCATTTAAGAACTTTTTTACCTACGAAATAACCAGCAACACCACCTATAGCCATTCCAAGAGGTCCACCACCAACTGCAGCACCAAGAACAGCAGTCATAGCACCAGCAGCCAATGCGCCAACGTTTACAAATATTGATTTTGCTATATTACCAACACTTTTTAGAATGCCAGCATTAGCGGAATTGAGTGGAGACACAGTCATCCACATACAGAAGAACATAGAAAGCACCAAAAGAATTGATAAACTTTGGCGTCTGTTATAAGTCATTGCAAACATAATCAGACCTCCTGCTTATAGACTTATATAAAAAACTTATAATTTTATATAATTATATTAATAAAAAAGCTATATCGCAAGTGTTTAGATTAATTTTTTTGTACACTTACAATATAGCTTTTTTAAATAAGGAATTATCCTTATTTATTAATTAAGAAATCTTCAATTTCATCTAATTTAATACTGATTTCATGAGTTATTAGATCGCGATTGAATCTAGAGTAAGCCAATTCAATTCCGTGATCTTGAAGACCTAATGTCCAAACTCCACCGTTAAAGCTACCCTTTTTCAATACTTCAACAGCTTTAACCAATGCTATATCAATTCTTTTAACAACACTAGCAGCAACTTTACCTGGTGCAATACGGCTCTGATCTGAATCAACACCGATTACATAAAAATCACCATGTCTAGCAGCGGCAATTAAACCTAAGCCACTCTTACCAGCAGCATGATAAATTACATCTGCGCCAGATTGGTTAAGTTCATTACCAACTTTTTCTGCTTCATCAACCATATCGAAAGCTTCTGGAGAGTTACCCAAATATTTTGAAACGAATTTTATATTGGGATTTACAAAAGTTGCTCCGCTTCTAAAACCTTTTTCAAAGCCTGCAATTACAGGAGAATACATACCACCCATAAAGCCGACGCAACCTTTTTTGCTAACAAGAGAAGCAAAAGCACCAGCGAAGAAAGAGCCTTGTTCTTCATCAAATAGAATTGAAAGAACATTCGGTTCAGAAACTACTGAATCGATAAGAACGATTTTAGAATCAGGATATTCATTGGCAACATGTCTTACTGCTTCATTTGCAAAAACGCCAACAGCACAAACCATATCTAGTTTTCTTTTGCAGAAAAATCTTAATGCTGGTTCTATTCCACTTATTGAACCTGGATCTACTACTTCAACCAAGGCTCCTTCTTTTCTTAAAAGAGCAACGCCTTCATAAGCAGCATCATTAAAAGATTGGTCACCCAAACCACCAGTAGACAATACAATACCAATAGTTAGTGGGGCGGCCTGAACAGAACCAACCAATAAAGTTACAAACAATGCGATTGCAAACAACAATCTAAATTTCATTTCGATCACTCCAGATAATAGTCTTCTTTTTTAAAGATATTCTAGTTAATACATTTTAGTTTACAACAATAAATAATAAATGACAAACTTTAATTTTTATTAAGATTGAAGATGTAAAGTTTAAGCTATAAACAACAAAAACTAACAACAATTAAAACTTATTTAACATAACAATTGCCTGAATAAAATAAAATTGTTATACTAACTTTTCAAATAGTAATATTTTGGGAGCGTTTAAAAAATGAGTGTTAATTTTGAAAATAGAATCGCTTTAAATCCAGCATTAATAGTTGGTCTTGGTGGAACAGGGAAAAAAGCTTTGATGAATTTCAAAGAAACCTTCCTAAAAAGTCCACAAATAAAGAAAGCCTATGCACAAATTGGAGCAGAACCTTCATTACCAGATTTTATTGATTTACTCTGTATAGATACAGATATATTTGATGCAAGCAAATCAGAAAAAGAAGATGAAGAACGTGCTGTAAAACTTACAGAAAGCGAATATCACCAAATTAACATTCAAAATGCTGGTCAGATAACTAACAATCTAGATACCGACACATATAACTATTTATATGAATGGTTCCCACAAAAGTTAAAATCATACATAGGACAAATAAGCCAAGGTGCTCACCAATTTAGATTTACAGGTCGTTTTGGCATATTTGTTGATATTCAAAAGATTTTCTCTTTATTAAAAAGTAAAATCAGCAAAATTATGGCCCGTGGTAATGTCAATCAAGACGATATTATTGTTCCTCTTACCAATAAACAGGGTCAGATTTTAACACCTGAATTTTATGTTGTAGGTTCAATGTGTGGTGGTTCTGGTGCTGGTATGTTTATGGATATGGCATATCTATTAAAGATGGCCTACTATCAATTATCAGGAGGAAAAGGCAAACCCTCTATTATAGGTATTGAATTAACCCCTGAAGCATTTACTCAGATTGCTATAGATCCTAATGTTAACTCTACAGGCAGATTAGAAGGTAACGGTTATGCTGCATTAGCAGAAACCTATTACTTTATGAACAAAGAAAAGTTTCCACCAACTCAATCTGCAAAAGATATTATATCTCAAGATAGACGTAATAAATTCATGGTTAATTACGGTCCAATCGGTAAGAGTAATGATACAAATACTTTTGGTACCATTTGTGAAGAACCTCCATTTGATCAGTGCTATCTATTAGGCACAAGCAATATGGATGATATTCCAACTTATTACGCTATCGCTTCTGAACTGATTTTTACAAAATTGGCCACACAATTGCGACAAGCTCAGAACTCAATGTTAGATAATGCTTCGCAGATTTTAGGTCAATTGAATTCAGACCTTGAAGGGAAACAACTTAAATGTTTCAGTTCTGCTGGTTTTAAGAGCTTCTATTATCCATTAGATATTATACGAACTCTTTATACATATAAACTAGCTATGGATGTTACCTACTGGTTAAAACTTTCAGTAGACAAGATTTTGTTAGATTCAATGGTTCAGGACTTTGCAGAAAACAATCCTAGCGTAATAGACCTTACTCCTGAAGGTCTGTTAGCTATGAGCAAAGAAATAGTCGACAGAAAGGAATACTGGGACAATCCTCGTTACCATTCTGTTAAGGTTTCAAAACAAAAGCAAGGCGAAAAAGACCATGTATTTATTGAACGCCAACTTAATGAGCTAAAAAATGATAGAATCAAAAAGGATGATATGAGAGCTCAGCTTAGAGTTAAGTTTGAAGAAGCAGCAAAGAAAGCTGGAGAAAGCTTAAGGGATAAGGTTATAGAAATAGTAAATAATCCTGATTTAGGTGCTCAAGTTTCTATAGACTTCCTGTTAGCTTTTGAAAAATACTTAACAAGATATCCTAAAGATCAGTTACAACGTAAAGTTGTAGAAATAAAAAGTAAACTAGAAAAAGAAAAGAAAGAATACCTTGATGAAGTTAATAGATTAAGCGACATGAGCAATAGCATGTTTGGTATAACTATTAAAATAAAAGGATTCTTTACTAGTAAGCTAAAAGAAGACATCAATTCTCTGTTGAAAGAAAGTAAAGAATATTTCGACATGGAATATGAAATGTTCTGCTTAACCTGTGTTGAAGATTTCCTAAAATATTTGAATGTTCAAGCTCAGAATATTCGTAAGAAAATGGAAGTATTCACCTTCAGACTTAACCAGATTAGCAAAGACGGTAATCTTGAACGAGTTTATGAAGATTGCTTAGAAAAAATCAAACCTTATTCTAAAGTTCAAAAGTTTATTAGAACTTACATTTTTGAAGAAAAAGATGTGGAACCTTTCTATAAATATTTGCTTGGTGATCTTACTAACAATGATATAGAAGGTGATTTCCTTGTTAAGTTGAATCTCAAGAAGAATTGGGATAAATATACTGAACACGAAACCAATACTATAGAACAAGATATAGTAAACTATTGTGCAGAAATAATAAATCGTAGATTATTTGGTGGTATCGAAGACTTTATTCACTGGAAAGATTCTGTTAAGGCTGGATTCAAGAAGAGTCTTGTAGAAAGCCTTATGAATCAGGCAACACCTTTGGTAACTCTTAATGACCGTGGCAACAACCAGCCACAGCGTATGAATATAGTAACTTTAGGTATAGCTGATGAAAACAGCCAACTAGCTGAAGAAATTAAAGATTCATTGCGCAAGGGCGATATAGGTGTTTCTATAGCACCAACAAGAAATCCATACGAAATAAGTCTTTTACAGACACTTCACGGTATTGCCCCATACAATCTCAGCTCAATTGCTCAATGGCACACACTTTATAGAAAGAATAACGCAAAGATTAACTGTCATGCTGTTTTGAACAATGACGCTTATCCAATACTTTGGGCAAGTTACAGCCTTATTCCTGCGAAGAAACTAGAAGAACACTATATGGTTTATCTATTACTTAGATATGAACTAATGGCTGATGAAAAACTGGGCAAACACGGTATAGAATTCAATTCTGAACTAGTTCAATTTGAACTTTGGTATCAGCAGGACAAACCACAGCCAATGGGTAGAACATTAATAGAACTCTTTGATTATCTAACAAATAACACAATGGGTCTCTATTTAATCAGATCAGTTTACAGTGAATACTGGAAAGCTCTTCCATTCCCGAAACAATGTGAATTTGTACGCAGATATCTACCATTCATTGCAGCTAAGGTTAAGAGAATCGAAGATGCAATAGAACAGGAAATCAAAAAGAATCACGAAGTAAAAGCTTCAAGTGATGAATTGCTATCAATTAAGCGCGGAATATTGAAGATATTGCAAGACTATAATGATCAGTTCAATACGATACTTAGTCAGAGGCAAACCACTACTCTTGCTTAATTAAATAATTGATGGGCGGCTAAAAAGTCGCCCATTGTTAATTTATATAGATATATTATAAAATTCGGAGGCAAATAATGTTCAAGAGATCTTTCTTTAGTAATTTTTTAATAATATTAGCTTTTATTCTATTGGTTTCTTCTGAAGTAAAAGCTGAAATAAACTTTGATTTTGGATTACCTTTATTCAGACAAACCGAAGTTAATTTTGAAAAAAATAAAACCTCTGATTACAATTTACAGTTATTAAAGAAATACATTCTTGAACACAAAGGGAATGTAATTGCACAATATCAAGCCATTCTAAGATGGTTTACACTTATTAAACTTTCTGATACTCCAAGACATTCTGAATTAATTGAAGCCGGGAATAAATATTTTTCATTAGATGGAGTTGAAAAACCAACATCAGAAGATAAACTCAGAAAAATATTTTATAAAGGTACTTTGTTAAGTTCAGATAAAAGTGAAGACCAAGACAGTAAAAAAGATCAAGAATTTGAAGAACTTCTTCTTGAATATGATGAAGAACTAAAAGACAAGCCTGATTATTGGATAGCAAAAGGAATTTTATTCCAAGCTTTAAAAAATCGTCCAAATAATTATTTTTCATTAATGAAACCGGAAGAAGATCTAAAAGTTGCTTTAACTCTCATTCCAAGGACCTCACAATATTATTATGTTATGGGACAGTGTTTCAGATTCCTTGGCAATTCTGATTCTGCCCTATTCTTAGCTATCGCCTCCTACGAAAAAGCCTCCTCATTAGACCCAAGAAATTCTAAGCTTCAGAACTCTCTTATAAGCATTTATATGGGACTCCACGAAGAATATCAATCTAAAGGCAAGCACGAACCATTCTGGCTAGAAGAAGCTGTTTATAAGAAGATTGTTGAAATAGCTCCCAATAATCCTTATGCTCTAAACAATCTTGGTTATCTTTATGCCGAATATGGGGTAAACATCAAAACAGCCTTAGAACTTTGTCAAAAAGCTGTTAATCAGAATCCTAACTCTGCTGGATTTCAAGACAGTTTAGGTTGGGCAGCTTTTAAGAATAAGAATTATAAATTAGCTGAAGAAGCTCTTTTAAAATCTATTTCCTTAAAAAATACTGTTTATGAATCTCATTATCATTTAGCAACACTTTATTATACAACCAGTGAATACCATAAAGCGGCTGAACAATATGAGGTAGCAATAAAACTCAGACCGGATTCAGCAGAAGCTTTAAATAACCTAGCTTATCTCTATACTGAATTAAATGCTAACAATGACAAAGCTTTAAGTATGGCAAAAAGAGCAAATCAAATTGAGCCTAACAATGCATCTTATCTTGACACTTTAGGCTGGGCATATTACCGCAATAATGATTTAGACAACGCTCTACCATATTTACAAAAAGCAAACAATCTTGTTCCTGGTCAAAGTGAAATTTTACTTCATATCGGAAGAGTTTATCTAGAAAAGAATGATTTCGACAAAGCTTTAGCCTATGTAAAAGAAGCATATAAAGCAAATCCGACTATAAATGACCCAGATGATACATTATATTTAACAGTTAGATTGAAAGCATTCCATGAAGCTATAGCAAACTATCATGGAATTTTAGGTGAAAATGCAGACAAAGATAAAGTTATAAGTATTTTGAGAAGTATGTCTAACTTATATCAAGAAGAAGGACTATATGATAAATCTATTGAAATAACAAAGATTTGCTCAAGTTTAAATAATGGTGAATTGAACCTAAGCGAACCTTTACTTAATTCTTATAAACTTATTAAAAAAGAAAAACCTGAAGAAAAAAAAGACGAAAAAACAATTTCTAACGAAGAAACAATTTCTAACGAAGAAACAATTTCTAACGAAGAAACAAAAAAAGAAGGAATAAACGAATCTGATAAGGGAAATCAATCTAATTCTAATCTTCCTCAAACGAATGAAACAGAAAAACAAAGCAAGAGTGAAGACGAAAGATTTAAACTTCCAGCAAGAGTTGATTATCCACTAGCAATCAGTTTTTGCTCTGAATTTTTTAAATTTGTTAAAGATTTTATGCCTAATATAAAAGAATTATCAAAATGCAATGTCACCATAATAATGGATAGATTCTTTTTCCCAGGAGCAACAGCAATTATCAGAATTACTTCAAATAGTATAAATGGGAAAGATTTAACAGAAGGGATTCAAGCTGCTTATGGCTGCTTTGCTTCTTCAAAGAAAGTATTAGATAAAGAAGAAAACAGAATATACATATTTCCTCTAGGGAATTATTATTTTTTAACAATGGAAAATGCTGTTTATATTTCTAAGCAAAAAATAACTAAAGAAATAATTGATAAGCTTTCACCTATACTTCCTTACAGAGATGGCTATTTTATGGAATTCTATTATGACAATGAAGCATTTCATAAAAGATTCCCTGACTTCGCAAGTGGTTTTATAAGCAATCCTTTTAAACCTTTTGAACGATTACAAGCTAGCTACAAATTGACAAACAATGGTTTTTGCGAAACAATAACAGCAACAACAAATAAACACGAATCAGAAGAATTTATGAAAAGAATCGCAGGACGATTATTTAGATTCAAAGTTAAATCAAAGAAAAAAGGTCTTGAAACAACTATTAGATTGGAATCTCAGAAAGAAATAATTATAATAACTACAGAATTTGATAATCTTTTTGCCTGGTGCAAACAAAAAGCAAATACAATCAGTAACAATCTAAGTAAATTGTTTCCCTTATTTATTAAACCAGTTCCATTATTTAATTAAACAAAACTATATCTATCTCTTGAAAAGATTTATAATTTCATATAAAATAGAATGAATTAGAAATAGCAAAAAGATAAACGGAGGAATTTATAATGCCAGCTATCAATATTCAAGACAATATTCTTCAGTATCTAAAAGAACAAAAAGAAGCTGTAAAGATTTTTTTAATGAAAGGCTTTCAAATTCAAGGTACAGTTTTAGATTTTGATACATTTGTAATTTTATTAGAATCAGAAGGCAAAAAACAGTTGATTTATAAGCATGCAATATCAACTCTTCAACTTCCTGACAATTTCAATTTTCCTGTAGGTAACTGATTAATAAAGTCTATGAAAACCGCATTTAGGGAATCCCTAAATGCGGTTTTTTTATTTTAGGTGGTTAGTTTTTACTGTTCATTTTTTAAACAGCAAATAAAATTTGGTTAAAAAATCATCAAATTAATGTCTATTATATATAAATTTAAAAAAATTAATTATAAATTTAATTCATTTTTGTTTTATTATTTTCATTCAAAACAGAGTAGCAATCATACTTTTATAGGTTTACACATAAATAAAACATATTATTTTTAAAAGTTGGCACACAAATTGCTCTAACTCTATCAACACTGCACGACTTATTCGTCAGTTGTCTTCAATCATTCCTTTCCTTGATCAAGGCTACCTCATAGAAGTGTGGCCTTTTTTTTGCCTTTTTAATAGATGAGGCATTTTTAGACAACAAAAAATTAATTTTTATTCAGGGAATAATGATTAGCCCTTGAAGTTATTATATTCTTTTGCTGTAATCTGTTCTTCTGAAAAAGTTAAAATATTATGTACAGCAGGTATTTCTAAAGGTCTAAAATCATGATTAGTTAAATTTGTATTATCCCATATTCTTCTTCTTAAAATATTTTTACCACTATCAGAACCATCAACAAAATATTCTGGTTTCGCTCTTCCTATTCTAATATCTCCGCCATATATACGCTGTATTACAAAACCAGGCTTTTTTAAATATTTTTCCGGGTCACCAATTTCATCTTTTACTTTAATACTAGAATTACCAACCTTCCAAGTTGAAGCTCTTCGGCAAGAACTTATTAAAGTAGCATTTATCGTAATTTCTGGAACGAATAATCCGTCATTATCATTTTTAACAGCCTCATTAAATAAACCAGATATTAATCCTGATGCACCACAAGTAGGATCATAATCTTTTTCTTCTTCAATCAATGCCTGTTTCCATGCCATATCAAAAATTCTATCCTGTTCCTCTTTAGTTAAATCTCCTCCCATTCGAATTGCATGTTTAATGTACTCTATTATATCTTCTCTAACTTTAGCGTCTTTTATACCAAAACTTGGGTCTAAAGTGACACTGCTAGGCATAAAAAAGTTTTGCAAATCTTCTATATTAGCTTCATAACTTCCACCAGAATTAATTTCTGGGAAATTATATAGAAATGCCATAGTGCCAAACCTTGGTTCAGGTAAACCATTTGCACCAGAACTAGAAGTAACCCCATTGATTGTACCTCTATCTCGTGGATCTGGTGGGCAAACAACACTTTTAAGTTCTTCTTCTATATCTAATGAAGAAGGATGGAGATTCATAGCTAAACAGTAAAGGAAATATGGTTTAATTTCATTTTTTGTAAATTTGCTAGGTTGTGAGACATCAATAAAAATACGTCCTTCAGACATTACCATAGCACCAACTTTATTGTTGTATTTTCCGTTACGCAATCTCTTTTTGTATTCCTGATAATACTTATTTTTATATATTTGAGAGGTTTCTGGATTCTGATTAAAATCGCCAGCAATAACAATATCTTTAGTGCTATATATTGTTATACTCTTATCAGGACAACCCCATATTCTTAATGGAACTTCAGAATAAACCAAAATTTTACGTCCATGATGCTGTTTGATTATTTCTGGGTCATCTATCTCAGATGAATCCAAATCGTCAACTTCTTCTTCAGCATCTCCTGAAACATTACTTTCATTATCCCCTTCATCTCTTGTAGTATTTCTACTGCTCTTTTCATCGTCATCATCTTTTGGAACTGCAACAGCTCTATATTCTCCAAAATCTAAATCATAGAATTTTGTTTTTGGGTCATAAGGATTAACATAATTACTAACAGGAAGAGTTTTTTCGTCAATAATAACTCCATAAGACTTTTTGTAGGTTTCTGCAGTCTTCTTAATACGTTCCTTGGGTAATCGAGTAAATTTTATAGGATGTGCACCGTGAGGACCATCTACGATATAACCATCAAAATCTTCAAATTCAGTTACATGAATGGAATCATTATCTTTAGTTAGCTTGTGTCGTTCCTGATTAGAAAATTCTAAATCAGCATCTATCAAAGCTCTAATTAAACCAGGTGTTTCAATTTTTTCACCTTCGATTATTTCTGTACCTTTACAAGCTCCGCCACCAGAATTAAAAGTTATCCAGTGATAACCATATATCCTAGATCTTTTAAGCTGATTTTCTCTTTCAAGATAAGGACCTAAACCGCCAAGATCTAACATTTCTCCATCAAATAAAAGATGTTCTGTAGCAGGATATCTTCTTTCTAATAAAGCAGTTATTTTACGATAAGTTTCTTCCTTTATACCCCAGCCACTTTTTATTTTAACAACTATTTCAACTCTAGTATACATTTCTGATTCGCGAAGAGCTTTTGTGCTAGAATTTTCTCTCGAACCATAATTCATAGCAAATTTGGCTTTAAATTCACCATAATCAGTAAAACCACTATAAATACCGTCACGGACTCCATTAATAGTCATATTATCTATTTTACCAAGTAAAGAATCACGTTTTTTTATTGGTTTATACCAACCTTTTTTATTCATTTGGTAAGGATAATAATGGAGATGTGTATTAAAAGCTCTATTAGCATTTAATTCAGCAATAATACAGTTAAGAGCAGCTTCTCCTAAATTTGAAGCAATAAAACGTCTAACATCTTTTGATTGAAGTTGATGATGACCACTTCTAACTCTTCCAAAAATTCCAAAGACAATCAAAAGTAGCATTGCCAAGAACAATACTACTAAATAACCAGAGCCTTTTTTAGAATTTTTAAAGAATAGTTTCATGGATGTAGAAAAATCTCTTTTCCTCGCTTATAAAAGCTAGTATTCATTGTTAAAGTATATATTTTCTCTCTATTAAGCTCATTTTTCTGGCGATGTCTTTCAATAGACATTCTTACGTGAATCAAGCTATTTCCTGTACCTGCTTCGCTTAATGGAATTTGTTCTATTATTTTGTCATTTACCGATTCTACATTTGTGGCCTTAAAAGGCTTACGAACTGTTCTAAAAACCACAAATTCTTTAATGTTATCAGCAATAACCTGGCGTTGACGGTTCTTTTCTCCACTTTTTTCTTCTATGGTTGCGTTTCTTATCAGTTTATATCTAATTGGTCCAGCATTAGCATTTCCATCTTTATCACTAGCCGATGAATTCATAGGTTCGAGTTCATATTCAATAGTAGTAATTTGACTTATCTGACCTCCAAGAGGGCTATCAAAGCTAATTCTAGGATCTATTTCAGAACTTTGAACTATCATAATGCTTCCTGTTGTAGTAACTACAGAAGTAACATCTTCCAAGTTTATTGGAGTTGGTTTGACAATTCTTGTAGCTTCTCGAATATCATCTCCCATAAATGATAGAACTCGTCTGAATCCTTCATTAGCTTGCAAAGCATCTATAGTCTGTGTAACCGCTCTCGTTTGAGAAAAGAAAATCTGATAAGCAAAATAAAGAATAAAAACAAGTATAGCAAATGCTACAGTTACTTCCACTATTGTAAAAGCTGTTTTTTTTCTTCTTATCATATCAACAAAGAGTTCAAACCTTAATTAATATCAGCGATAGTTGAATTAACTACGAATTTTTCGTTTTTACCTGTTTCATTAGACTTCCATTCAACTGTCACTTTTATCGTTTTTAAACCAATGGAACGTTTATCGTCAGTAGATGATTTAACATCTTGTATTTCAACTAATCTATGATATTTTGTAAAACCTGAATCATAATCAGGAACGATTAAGTCATTTTCACCGTTAACAGAATTAAAATCAACTTCTAAGCTGTTAGAACCAGCATCTTCATCGTCAAGAATATCAAAAGGAGAGGAGCGAGCTAATTCTATTGCCTGCTGCGCTAATGCTACGGCTATGCTATAATCTCTCAATTTCTTAGAATTATCAAAGCCAGATGTCATTATAATTCCAAGTGTAAAAAGAATAGCCAAAAGCAATATTGTTATTAATAGCTCAGGCAGCGTATAAGCTTTATTTTTTCTTGTTCTATTTGATAAGTTAGAAAAATTATCCATAAACTAAGAATAATATATATACCATTTATATATATAAAGATATAATAAATTTTAACAAAAATTGCTTCATTTATGGTATAAATTTTTTATTAGTATTTTGAGGAAATCGAATGAAAGAATTTATTTGGAAGTGGCTATTTTGGGCATCGTTGGTGTTTTGTTCTTCACTATGCCTAAGTTTAATAATAGCTTATTTATTATATACTACAGCTCCCAATAACGAATACACCCCTGTATTCGCTTCCGGGTTTGGTTTTGCAATTGGATTTTTCGGATTAGGTGGTGTTATTTTCTTTCTATTCGATAAACTTACTAATATGGAACCAGTGATAAAGGAAGTAGATAATGAATATTTCAACATGGTAATCAAGGAACTGCCTTTTTTATTCTTTGCACTCCTTTATTTCTTCACATTAGCTCTTTATGTTGGGCTATTTATGCTTGTTCTTACCTATATTAAAAATAGCTGTATATGAAATCAACATTAAAAAAATCATATAAAAAAATAAGAAGATATTTAAAGAAATTTGACCGTTTTCAGATTTTAACTATACCTGTAATTATTTTATTAATAGTGTTTTCTATTGATTTTTCCAGTAAGAATATAAAGGTAGGCATAGTTTTACCATTATCTGGCAATTTTTCTTCAAGAACTCAAAGCCACTTGAATGGCATAAAACTGGCTGTTAAACATATTAATGATTTAGGTGGAATTAATAAAGGGAATATAATTTTAAAAATAAAAGACTGTGATAAGATAGATACAGCAGAAGCAACAAGAGACTTGATTTACAAAGATAAAGTATCAATTATTGTAGGTGGTTTCAGCTCAGAAGATACCAGAATAATTCAATATCTTTCAGAAAAAGCTCTGATTCCTTTTTTAACAGGTATTTGTACCCATTTTGAAACAGCAAAAGCCACTGCTTATACATTTAGAACAATTACAGACGACCAACATCAATTTGAAGCATTATCAGCCCATTCTTCCAATCGTTACCAAGTTAAACGTCCTGCAATTATTTATGATAACGATTTGTATGGAGCAGAAAGTGCCCAAAGGTATATTGAAATCTGTTCAAAACACTCTCAACAAGTTACTAATGCAGTATCTTTTCCCAAGGGAACAATAAACTTTAGAGATTATCTTGGCTCTTTATTTAAGACAAAACCAGATTCATTAGTAATATTGGCACCAGCAGCAGATTCGGCTCTCATTGTCAGACAAGCTAAAGATATAGGTTTTAATAAGCCTATATTAGGAGCAAATCAATGCGCTTCTAGAGAATTTTTACATCTTGCAGGAGCATATTCCGAATCTGTTGTTACTACTTTACCTTATAATCCTAGAGCAGGTGGACAAAAATTTGATTCTTTCTTAAGTGAATACCAAGAAACTTATGGCTATAAAGCCGACTTTGATGCAGCTACAGGTTATGAATCGATTATGATATTAGCATTAGCTTTAAAATCAATACCAGAAAACAACCTTAATTTAAGAGATTCGTTAGCAACTCTTCAAGTTTGGGATAGCATAATAGGTTCTGGTGGATTTGATAATGATGGCAACCAAGTAAGACCAGCGGAAATAGCTATCATAAAAGAAAGACAAACAATACCTATTTCTATGGAGGAATTATTTTGATTAATACTCCTTACGAAAAGAAAAAAAAATATTTTTCAACCAATAAAACTGCAACAACAATATTCGTCACTATTTTAGTTATTGCAATTTTGGTTTTTATATTTAAATCTACAAATCATAAAAAAAATGACTCTTTGCAAATCTCGAAATATAAATCTTTTAGCAATACTCCACAAATAAATAGCAATAAAAAGACTTTAGAAAGCATAAAACATTTTTCTGCTGAAAACAGGGGGCAAAAAAATATATCTATAGCCTTCAGTCAAATACTAGCTACACCTCCCGTCAATGACATAAAAGTAGACCAATACAAAAGAGTTTGGATTGCAACAGAAAAAGGCGTTTATAAACTCGAAAATGATGAATTAACTGCTTTTACCCAAGAGAATGGGAAATATCCTTTTTCCCAAGCCACTTGTATAGAATCAGACGGGAAATATATTTGGGCAGGAAGTTTATTTGGAATATGTAGATTTAACGAATCAGGTAAATTCGTAAATGAAACAAATTCATTTCCATTGCCTTCAAATGTGATTTGGGATGTTTTATGGGACGGAGAACAGCTTTGGATTTCAACACAAAAGGGAGTTGCTTTCTTTAAATCATCAAGAATAGATAACCTTATAAATGGGATTACTTCAGACAACACAACTGAAGACAATTCTACAGAAGATAATGCAGCCCATATTTTAGATAAAACGACTACAAATAACGGTTTGCGAAGTTCTTGGTGCACTAAAATTGCAAGATATTCAATTCCTGCACATTCCAATTGGCTCGCTGTTACTCACGACAATGGTTTAAGCGTTTTGAATTTAGCTTTTCCAGCCGCTGACCCAAGATCTTGGAAAAACATTGACCATGCTAAATCTTATATTTCTAGACCTATACACGATATGATTTATGATGGAAGCAATATTTGGTTAGGAACACCTACCGGTCTAATGATGATAAACACAAAACTTAGAGATTTCCCTGGTAATTTTTCTACTGAAATGATTAGTTTTTCTGAACTTCACGGACTTCCATCCAATAATATTAATTCTATGGTATACCATAAAAATACCATTTGGCTTGGAACCTCTAATGGGCTAGCTCGATTACGAAATAATCAAATTCAAATTATATCTGACATTTCAGGGAAAAAGCCCGAAAATATCAGGAAACTAGCGTTACAAGGTGATGGAGACAATATCACATTGCTTTGGATTGGAACTGATAGTGGTATTCAGTTCATAAACCTGCAAACGGCGGATTAAAATGCAAGAATTAATAGAAAAAATTGAATCTTTAAGAAAACAAATACGTAGACATGAATATCTGTATTATGTCGAATCTAATCCTGAAATATCTGATACAGAATTTGATATGTTACTCAAGGAACTTGAGGCATTAGAAAAAGAACATCCTGAATTAGTTACTCCAGATTCACCTACTCAAAGAGTTGGCGGAGCTGTAACTTCTTTTGATTCAGTAACCCATCGTGTTCCTATGCTAAGCATAGAAAACTCATATTCTTTGAACGATATAACAGATTGGATATTAAGATGCGAAAAGCAGTTAAATCGTTCTCCTTTTCCAATTGTTGCTGAATTAAAGATAGATGGTGTATCAGGTTCTTTCAATTACAATAATGGGCAATTAATAAACGGAGCCACTAGAGGAGACGGTCAAAAAGGAGATCTAATAACTAGCAATGTTAAAACAATTAAATCACTTCCTCTAAGTATAGCTAGCAATCTAGACATAGATGTCAGAGGGGAAATATATACACCTAAAGCAGTTTTAGAAGAATTAAACGAAAAACGAATAAAAGAAGGTTTAGACCCTTTTAAAAATTGTCGAAACCTAACATCCGGCACTATCAAATCTTTAGACCCTACTGTTGCCTCGGAAAGAAAGCTAGGCGTAATGGTTTATGGAATAGCCCAAGCAAAAGAGTTAGGCTTTAAAAAGCACTCAGAAGCTTTAGATTTTTTAAAATCACAGGGGTTTAAACTAAATCAGGAAATACAAATATGTAATTCAATAGAAGAAGTTCGATCTTTTATAGATAGAATTGATGTTGAACGACAAAAGCTACCATTTGATATAGATGGCGTCGTATTGAAGATTGATGATTTAGATAAACAAGAAGAACTAGGAACTACAGCTAAAGCCCCACGTTGGGTAATAGCATATAAATTTCCACAACCTAGAGCTAAATCCAGATTATTAAAAGTTGAATGGCGTGTTGGTCGGTCAAGAATTACGCCTGTTGCCTGGATAGAACCTGTTGAGCTTTGTGGCACTACTGTATCTAGAGCAAGTTTACACAATATAGATCAAATAAAGGAAAAAGACATAAGGCTTGGCGATTTGTTGTTAGTAGAAAAAGCAGCATATATTATTCCTTATGTTGTAGGTTCTGTAAAGGAAGAAAGAACAGGAAACGAGCAACCAATTGAACCTCCAGAATTATGCCCTATATGTGGAGGTAAAACAACAACGGCAAAAGACGACGAAGATGGCTCCACTATCGTTAGATGCGATAACGAAAACTGTTTTGGCGTCAAAGCTAGAAGAACAACACATTTTATTACTCAACTAGAAATAGAAAATTTCGGTCCTCAGCTAGTTGATCGTTTATTAGAATCAAAAATCATAAATCAACCTGAAGACATATTAAAATTAACAGAAGCTCAGTTGGCTTCTGTAGATAGAATGGGTATAAAATCTGCTTCAAAAATTGTTTCCAGCATAAAAAAATCAGCAGAAAAACCTTTATATAGACTAATTTCTGCTTTAGGCATAAGTAATGTTGGACCAGTCGTTAGTGAAGCCATAGCTAAATCAGTTCATCAATCTCTAGATGAATTTTTGCTTGTCACCCCTGATAAACTAAAAAACATTGAGGGTGTACAAGAAAAAATTGCAAGTAATATTGTTGATTTTATTAATAACCCCAATAATCAATCCTTCTTTTCTTCTCTAAAGAATTGGTGGATTGGTCCAAGTAAAGAAGAACTCGAAGCGAACAAATCTAGCAATAAATTAGAAGGTAAATCTTTTGTAGTTACAGGCGAAGCTGTGGTTCCAAGAAGAAAACTAGAAGAACTAATAAAATCAACTGGTGGGCAAATCAAAAGTTCGGTTTCGGTAAAAACAGATTATCTCGTAATAGGTTCCCTTGAAAGTGAAAACTTTACTTCAACCAAAAAGACAAAAGCTCTTCAATTAGGTAAACCTATAATTAATGAATTTGAGCTTTGCCAGATGGTCGACACCAACATTGATAATCTTAAATAAATAATTAATAATAAAATTATTAAAGTTGCACAATAGACTAAAATGCTGTATTTTGTCTACTAGTGACTTAATACTAATGCAGAATGGTGTTTTTATGGCTTTAAATGATAAACTTTTTATTCCTAAAAATATTGCATGTCCTATCTGTGGCAAAACTTTCACTCGCTATAATCTAAGAAAGAAACAGTTTAGTTTAAATAAACGTGATATAGATTATCGTCCAACATATCTTGGAGGCATAACTCCTCGTTACTATAGTGTTTGCGTTTGTCCTAATTGTTTTTATTCAGCGGAAGATAAGTATTTCTGTCCTTCTATGACCGCGGAAGAAGCTAGAAAGCATGCTTTGCTCGAAAGTCACCGTTCTCAATGGGAATCAGCAAACCGTATTAGAGCGGCTTCTAATGGTCAGCAAATATGGAAAGATGCTGAATCCGAAAAGCTAAAAGAACTTACACCAGTCAATATATCTATATTAAGACAAATAAAGCCTCTTCTTGACAGAGTTGCAGTGGATTTAAAGAAAAAAAGCAAACCTGTTAATGAATTACAAAAAGAAGGGGATTTAGAAACTGCAATACGTTCTTGGGAATTAGCAGCAATATGTTATAAAGCTAGAAGAGCAAACCATAGAATATTAGGTTATACATATTTACAAGGAGCTTGGACTGCCCGTGATGCTTACGATGACACTCAAGATCCAGAATTAAAAGCAAGATATAAAGCATTTGAAACTGCCTATTTAAAAGATGCTATAGCTTTTCTAAATATTACCAACCTAGCTACTGGTGTTGATGATGCTTTTATGCCAGATGGAACAAGAATTCCAAAAGAAAACATTCCACAATCTCGTGTTTTTGAAATTATGTATATTTTAGCTGGCGCAAATAGATTGCTCGGTAATATACCAGAAAGCAATAAATTCCTTGAACAGATTATCTATGGAGCAAATGGAGCTCAAGGAATTATACTTTGGTTTGTTAACCAAGCTAGAGAAATGCGTCATGAAGATTCAGCAAACATCCAAACAGACGTGAGTGATGAAACTGAAGTTAATGATTTTGACGGGGAAGAGAATAACGATGAAGAATACTAACCTAAATAAACGATTCGGGAAAGTAGCAGTAGTACTTGTTGTTTCGATAGTTATTTTAGCTATAGGTGGCTTTTTATCTTATAATTATGCCTACAATTCCGGCAAAGAACTTCAAGATAAACAAACTCAATTGTGGAACGATGCTTTTGTGTATTTTAGCCAGAAGCAACCTGAACGCGCATATTTATCTTTAATAGATGCTCGTTTAACCTTTTGCGATATGCTAGATTTTTATCGTAAACAAGTGGCTAGTGATACTTATTTAACTAAAGAAGACATAAATGCAGCAATAGTTCTTATTTGCCAGTCTGAAACCTATGACAATCTCTTTAAGCTTGAATCGGCTTCCGATTGGATACAAAAAGCTAAAGATGAAATAGGAAAAATTGAAGACGTTGACACTAGAAACGAATTAAACAGTTTTATTTCTAGAGCTGAAGAAGCTGATAAATTCTGTGCCAAATACAGAGAATATGTTAAAACTGAAAATTTGCCAGATGAAAAATATCAAGAATTAGTTAAAGAATCTTTAAAAGTAGGTTCTAAAGCAGTTGAAGCTTCTGACTATGACTACACCATATTTGAAGTTCGATTCCTTATCGCTTGTGGAAAGTCTTTTGATGAACCAATTCTTATTAGTGAAGCTAGAAAGCAATTATATGATATAACAACAGCTTCTGGTGAAGATGAAAAAACAAAACTTCTTTGGAGTTTATTAAGTAATTGACATTTAGATATAACCCTCAGTCTATAGAAAAACAGGTCAGAAAATGGCCTGTTTTATTTTCTGAAAAAGAATTAGATTCTGATCTTATTTTAAGATTAAATCAACTTCTAGGTAATTCTCCAACAGGTTGGATAAATCCATTTTCTGTATCCTTACCTATTGAAGATGATTTAATATGCGAATACGGAATAGATGCTTGTCGATTAGCAAGTATAAACCAAAACAAGCAATACGAAATAGAATCTCTATTAGAACCATCATATAAATGGATTTCTAAACTATATGATTCTTTTTATAAAAATAAATCTGAATATCTGTTCAATCCTGTTCCTTGGTTAGAAGCAGTAATACAATTAAAAGACCAAATTTTAGACAGGAATTTCCCAAGACAAGCCCTATCACTTGTTATGAAAGCTTTTAAAGAAGCTCCCCCCTCCCCTTCTTTACAGCTTCATGAAAAGGAATTGATATATCTGTGCTTATCACCATTTATTCCAATCTTCTCAGCATCATTAATAGGAAAAGATAATTTAGTTTTACCTACAATTAATGAAATAGTATCAAGCTTTAGCGAATACTTTTGTGTTAAAATAGCACTTGAAAAAGGTGGTTGGCATTGGCAAGTATTTTCTCGTAAAATATATGAAGCCAATCCTATTTCTGAATTATCAAAAATAAAGTGGATAGGCAAAGCCATAAAAGGCAAACAAATATCACTAAAAGAAGAGGATGGAGGTATTCGAATTTGTTTTTCCTAACTAGAGAAGAACAGATACATTTTAGAATACTTATCGCCATTGTTATTATTTGCGGTATTATTTATTTGATTTCCGAACCAGCTACTATCTCTATAAAAGATTTAGCAGTTCAGGGTGAAGATCAACTAGCAATACATATTACTCCTGATAATGAAATAGAAATAAAAAATCTATCTAGAACTGGAAAAACAAAACCTAATTATGTAATAATTAATAGCTCTTCCTTTGAAGAATTATTAGTATGTCCTGGAATTGGCGAAAAAAAAGCAAAACAAATAATAGAAGAAAGAGAAATAACTCCTTTTGTAGATTGGCGTGATTTACAAGATAGAATCAAGGGCATTTCTTCAAATCAAGTTAATATACTGAAAGAAGCAGGCATACAAATAAATGCTTCTGATTCTAATAATGATAGATGAAAAAAAATACAGAACCAAAAATATTTAAATCTTATCCTGAAATACTACCAATTTTTGTTGCCTTATTTATTTCAGGATTATTATTATCTGAATCTTTTACTAATGAATTGTGTATCGCTTGGCTAGGTATTTCTTTAGCTTTTTTTGCTTTATCATTTTTTATACAAACTCCCAAATCAAAAACAATTACTTTATTTGTAGCTGCATTAAGCGCATCTATGTTTTATGGAGCTATACGTCAAGATGAAAAATATAATTTTTCTAATTTACTTTCTTTAGATAATACCCAAGGAGTTCTTGAGGGAAGATATACAGGACAATCAAGTATTCAGAACAAAAACAAAATTATATATACTTTTAAAGAAGTAAGCTATACAACAAATGAAAAAAGAGTAGCCATACCATCAAAAGTTAATTGCCAATTTGTTCTTAATCGTCAAAGACTTTATCCCGAACAATATTATTCCTTGGCAGGAAAATTAAAAGTTATTTCTTTTAATAAAGCTCCCGTTTTTGAAGTTGCCACTTTAAGTTATTCACCATCTATTTCTGACCCACAAAAGCTTTCGATATTAACTAACGCAAAGAAATTACAAGCAAGCATCAGAACAGGAATTAATAAGGCTTTAAATGAAGAACAATCTGCTATTGTAAATGGTTTCATATTAGGTGATACAAGTAAAATCCTTGACAAAAGCATATTTACAGAAACCGGAATAAGCCACGTTCTAGCTATTTCCGGGCAGCATATTATGATTTTAATATTCTTAATGGCTTCTATAATGCATTGGTTTAAAATACCACCAATATCTAGAAGTGTAATGATTTCTATTATTCTAGCTTTCTATGCGATGGTCACTGTTGGAAGCCCATCTATCTGGAGAGCTTTAATAATGTATATTTCTCTTGCAGCAATAATGCATTTGGAATCTAGTTCCTCTCCTATTAGACCTATTTCTATAGCTGCTTTATTTATGCTATTGTATGACCCATCATATTTAAAAAATTCAGCTTTCATATTAAGCTTTACTGCCGTTTTATCAATTATTTTTTTAAGACAGCCTTTTGAATATATTCTTTCTTTATTACATTTGCCAAAACTATTGAATAGATACCTAGCAGTTACTTTTGCAGCAAATCTAGGCACAATGCCAATGGTTGCTTATCTTTTTGGAACCCTTTCATTATCAAGCCTATTCGTTAATCCATTAGTTCTTTGGTCTTTTACTATTATTTTACCTATTTCCTTTGCTATAGCTTTTCTTTCTATCTTTTCAATATCAACACTTTATTTGTCCTCTGGCTTAGCAGTCTTATTAGACAGTCTAATTAGTTTTTTGGAATACGTAAAAAGTATTCCAGGTTTATATTTTTATGTGGGCAATATAAAACCAATTACCATTCTTGGCATTTATGCGATAATGCTATATCTAACTTCAATATTTAATAAATGGCAAATAAAACATTTAAAAGAAGCTTTTAGCAAAGCAGAATTAGATAAAATTCCAGTTACTCAATTACCTAAA
>CAMJNS010000005.1 GCA_946407375.1 uncultured bacterium | reverse complement strand
TACTAATTATTTAGCTAATTTCAAGTTTTCGGACAACCTCTCAAGGGGAAGCTTTAGAACCTATCACCCATCACATACCACTTACCACTTACCACTCACGAGTTATTCTATCGTGACACAAATATAGTCCCCTTCTTCAGGAACTCCTTTTGGAAATTTGTTAACTGGGATAAATATTTCTTTAACACAATCTTTATCCTCTGGATTTCTGATAATAACAACTACAATACCATTAGCTACTCTATCAACATAACCCTTAACTTTATTATTCTTTTTTTGAAAAATACTAGGAGTGCTACGTTTCGTATTTCTTTCTATCATCATAAGACTCATATTCCCCCTATTTTTGAAATTTTTCTGATAATTGAAACAGATTTTAAACTTATTGAAAAATCTTTACTAAAAATTTTATACAAATGTTATACCATAATAGTATTTACAGTGCTACAATAGAATATATGTTGAGTTAATAAACTTTTAGCAAATACTAAAGGCTACAGAATATGATAATCAAAGTAAACGATATAGAACTATACTATGAAGTGGTAGGGAAGGGTGAACCTCTTATTATGGTTCACGGGAATAGTGAAGATCATACAATATTCGATACAGCTTCCGAAGTTCTATCCAAAAACTTTACTTGCTATCTTATAGACAGTCGCGGGCATGGGAATAGCACTCAAACAAATAATCTAGACTACCGAATAATGGCAGAAGACATATATGCCTTTATAAAAGCTTTAAACCTAGATGGTTGTTCCTATTATGGCTTAGCAGATGGCGGAATAATTGGTTTAATAGTAGCTTCAAAATATCCTGATCTTTTAAAGAATCTTATAATCAGTGGAGTTAACACAAATCCAAAAGGAATTAAACCCTGGACCTATTACGCATTCAAAATGTTCAACTTTTTTCATCCTACAGCAAGATTCAGAATGCTTTTAGAACAACCAAACATTACAGATGAAGAGTTGCAACAAATAAAATGCAAAACCTTTGTTTTAATAGGCAATCATGACTTAGTTTTAGAAGAACATGTAAAACATATAGCTTCTCAAATACCTAATGCAAGCCTAAAAATAATAGACGGAGAAGGTCTTGGTAGCTATGTAGTTCATAGAGAAAAAATTGCCCACATAATTACCGAATTTCTCCGTCCTGACCTTGTTCCGCCAAAACCTATTGAAGAAACTCAACTAAAAAATGAAAAGTAATCTCTAAGTATTAACACAATTTTGATAACACTTAGAGATTACTACATTAGTCTGTAAATAAATAGAAAACCCAGGGCAAACGCAAACTTTTTCTTTTATTAATGAATCTTTCGTGATTAATAATTAAAACAATAATAACAGTAAGACGCGAGACTTTTTTCTCCAAATAAGACCGTTCCCTCAAAAATTATTCATGATAGATGTTTACAGAGGTCGCAAGAGGAGAAATATGTCGAATAAGCGAAACTGTGTCATTATTGGTAATATTTTTTCTAGAGATGGACTTCGTTTTACTTTCAGCAACGCCACGGCGAATAAATTCGCCTCGCAGAGATTATCTTTTTAATAAAGAACCTGGTTTTAATATAGATATACTTGGTTTATTTGAAGAACAATTGCCAGAGCAACCTTGGTGATCTTCGCCACAATCATGATCATCATCATGATGATGACTGCAAACTTTATCTGGATCATATTTCAATTTACCAGCAATTAGTTCATTAACTCTTTGATCTGTATTACCAGTAACTCCGCCAAAAATTTCAATATTCTTTTCTGCAAGAGCAGTTTTAGCTCCAGCTCCTATTCCGCCACAAATAAGCTTATTAACTCCATGTTGGGCTAGAAAAGCAGAAAGAGCTCCATGACCACTACCATTAGTAGGAACCACTTCAGAAGAAACTACTTTATCTTCTTTTACTTCATAAAATTTAAAAGTAGAAGTATGACCAAAATGTTGGAATACTTCACCATTTTCATAAGTAACTGCTATTTTCATCACAGATATTCCTTTTTAAAATTTTAAAATCTACTTCTTTTTATAAAACCAAAAAAAAACTACTACTTCAACCATGTAAACACAAAAAAGCTCTTCTTTCGAAGAGCTTTTTTGTGTTTTTACAATTTAATTAATTTATTTACCAGTCATGACATTCATAGCTTCATTAGCCCAATTTTTAGCTTGTTTTACACCTTCATCTCCCCAATAATGTATACCATCGCCACCTGGAGGATATTTAGTATATTTTCTTGAGTCAATTAAAACACCATCATATTTAGGCAATTCTGACTGCAAAACCTTATAAAGCTTTTCATTAGAACTATCACTAAGTTTGCTACTATCAGGCGGTCCAACCCAAACAATCTTACAACCAGCGGCTTTAGCTTGATCAAGAAGATTAGTAACCATACTTCTTTGAGTAGATTCAGGATAAGCAAGCATATTGGCTCCAAGTGAAACAACAAGAACATTTGGCTTATAGGAACCTAACATATCTTTAAGCAATGGAGTATTTTTCTGATTTGCCCCAGTTGTTACTTCCTTACCGTTTTCATCTTTTGAATAAGAACCACAAACACCAAGTTGTCCATTCATATACCATTGTGGATTAGCACCACCGAATGCTTCTGTCTTGACAGTCGCACCAGTTTCACGCATCAAACCATCAATGGTTTTTCCATAAATTCCCATACAGTGAGAATCACCAATATGAAGAACGCGGCTATCTGCGGTTATTATTGCTTTTCCATTATTATTGTTACTGCTATTATTGCCATTATTATTATTTGAAGTATCTTTCTTTTCAGAAGCACTATCCTTAGACTTTTCTGTTCCTTGTTCTTTTGTTAAATAACCACCGTTTCTAGTGTCTCCAGGATAAGAAGGAAGTGCGAGAGAAGCTTGGGCACCAGGAATAGAAATATAGCTACGATGCATGTAACCTTTTACTCCATTTACCATTACTTCATAAAACTCACCGGAAACACCTAATACAGTAATTTTAGTGCCTGAATTATATTTGCCTAATACAGGTCCCCAAGGCCATTCTCTAATTCTGAGATTATTAGCTGCTATAGTACCTGTTACAGGGAATTTGCCGTCTGATTTGTTTGAATCATCATTAGATTCTTCTGCATTTTCTTCTGTAGCCGATTCTGAAGATTCTGCATCCTCAACAACCTTTGTAGAAATATCGGATGTTTCTAAATTTTTATCAGAAGATCTTTCTTCACCGCTTATTGAAGCACCTTCAAAAGGTGAAGTAGCATAGACTATAGAAGAAGTAAGAAAAATACAAAGCCATACTCCAGCTATTTTCTTAATCATTTATATTCTCCGAAAAAGATTTATTATTAATTATACTATAAATTAACAAAAAAGTTTTTGCTTTTATAACTAACAATGAAACAAGAAAGAATCACTGTACATCTTCAGCTTTTTTATCAGGCAAAATAGCATTGGTAACAACACCAACAATTGAAGCTAGGGCAAGAGCCGTCAATGTTATCTTTGTTCCTAGAACTTCGAAAGTGACCCCATCTTGAGCACTCCAAAATTTAAAACCAAGACCAGTTACCAATATAAGAGCGGCAATAATAAGATTTCGGCTATTAGTAAAATCAACTCTGTTTTCAACTAAATTTCTAATACCTATAGCAGAAATCATACCATAAAGAATAAAAGAAACCCCACCAATTATGGATGAAGGAACAGAGCCAATGAGTTGAGCCACAACCGGGCTAAAGCTAAGAATTATAGCGTAGCAGGCTGCAATACGAACAACTTTTGTGTCATAAACTTTACTTAATTCCAAAACGCTTGTATTTTCACCATAAGTAGTGCAGGGCGGACCACCGAAGAATCCTGAAATAGACGAAGCTAGACCATCGCCCAAAAGTTCTCTTTCCAAACCTGGGTCTTCAAAAAGATTTTCACCAATAGTAGCAGAAATAGAAGATATATTTCCTATAAGTTCTATAATTGTTGCTATAGCTATTGGAGCCATAATCATTATTGCTTGCATATCAAACTTGGCCATAGCAAATTTCGGTATACTAACAAAACCTGAAATGCCTTGAGAAGCATATTCAGCGGCTTTTTCAAAATTTAGAATTTGAGTGCCATCTGGATTGGTAAGACCACAATGATAACAAATAAAAGCTACAATATAAGAACCTACTACTCCTAACAGAATTGGCAGAATCTTTATCATACCTTTTCCCCAAATATTGCAGACAACAATAATAGCAAGAGCTGTAGCAGCAAGATACCAGTTAGTAGAAGCATTTTGAACTGCTGAAGGAGCTAATGATAAGCCAATTAAAATAATAATTGGTCCAGTAACAACAGGTGGTAGGTAACGAACGACTCGTTTCATTCCAACAGCTTTTACTAATAAGGCTAAAATCAAATAGAATAAACCTGCAACAACTACGCCTCCACAAGCATAAGCAAGTTTTTCTTCTCCCGAAAGCCCGGCATATATCCCAGTATTTAATTTTGCTACAGTAGAAAAACCACCAAGAAATGCGAAAGAAGAACCAAGAAATGCAGGGACTTTAAACTTAGTAAACAAATGAAAAAGTAAAGTGTTAATACCCGCAAAGAATAAAGTAACTTGGACAGGAACTTCTTTTAAGTTAAAATAGTTATCTCTAGACAAAAGTATAGGAACTAATATTGTGGCTCCAAACATTGCGAACATGTGTTGAAAACCCATTAGCAAGGTTTTTGGCCAACCAAGCTCTTTTACTGAATCACGAATACCAACTTTAGTGGGTTCGCTCATATAAAAATACCTTTCTTTTTATTTAATACTCCCATTTTTAAAGCTTGTCTAAAAACTAGATTTATGCATTAAATTTTTACTGGATCGCCACGGTTCTTTCAGAACCTCGCGATGACGTTTATATACTCTGAACTGGGTCATAAATCGTCATTTCGAGCGATAGCGTGGCAATCTAGAAAAATAAAATCACAAAATTAGCTCAATTTATTTTATTTTTAAACCTAGTTTTTAGACAACCTCTACAAGGGGTATTGTTTTAGTTTTTGCTATAACAATCTATATCAGCTTTTTTCAAGATTTTTATAGTATAACATACTTTATAGATATAAAAAAGAACAATGTACACATAAAAAAACGCCTGATAATCAGGCGTTTTTCTTTATATCAATCTAAACTGTTAATTTATTTATTCAGTTTAAAACCAACTACTGCAAGTGGTGGAACTTCGATACAAATAGAATTTTCACGACCGTTGCAACCGAACTGTTCACTCCATCTTCCACCATAGTTGCCTATGTTAGAACCAAAATACATATCAGAATCAGAATTTAGGATTTCCTGATAGAAGCCTTCTCTTGGAACACCAACACGATAGTTGCTATGAGGAACTGGAGTAAAGTTAGCAACGAATAATGTTATATCATCATCGCTTTCGCCTTTTCTTATCCAGCTAATTACGCTTTCATCAACATTATCGAAGCTTATCCATTCAAAGCCAGAACCGTCGCAGTCTTTTCTGTAAAGTGAAGGTTCAGTTCTATACAAATAGTTGAGATGACCAATGAGGCTCTTTACACCACGGTTAGAGTCGAATTCTAATAAGTGCCAATCAAGACTCTGGTTAGAATTCCATTCATTCCACTGACCGAAGTCAGAACCCATAAATACAAGCTTCTTACCAGGCATTGTCCACATCATACTGAACAAAAGTCTCAAGTTAGCAAACTTCTGCCAGAAATCACCAGGCATTTTGTTAATCAAATTGCCTTTTCCATGAACAACTTCATCATGAGAAAGAACATAAATGAAGTTTTCGTTGAAAGCATAAATCAACGGGAAAGTAAGGTTGTTGTGATGATATTTTCTGTAGATTGGGTCTTTCTGGAAATATGAAAGGGTATCGTTCATCCAACCCATATTCCATTTGAATGTGAAACCTAAACCACCTTCTGAAGCTGGTCTTGAAACCATTGGGAAGGCTGTTGATTCTTCAGCTATATTCATAGTGCCAGGATGTAATTCTTGGCAAACTGTGTTCATCTGTCTCAAGAAGTCGATAGCTTCGAGATTTTCACGTCCACCAAACTTATTGGGAACCCATTCATTTGCTTTTCTTGAATAGTCTAAGTAAAGCATTGAAGCAACAGCGTCAACTCTTAAACCATCTGCGTGATATTTATCTAACCAGAACAATGCACTGCTGATTAGGAAGTTTCTAACTTCGTTTCTACCAAAGTTGAATATTAGAGTACCCCAATCTTTGTGTTCGCCCTGTCTTGGGTCAGCATGTTCAAAAAGAGCTGTTCCATCGAACTTGGCAAGACCGTGAGAATCTTTTGGGAAGTGAGCTGGAACCCAGTCTAATATAACACCAATACCTTCTTTATGCATATAATCAACGAAATACATAAAGTCTTTTGGATTACCAAAACGGCTTGTTGGTGCAAAATAACCTGTTACCTGATAGCCCCAGGAAATATCTAATGGGTGTTCAGTTACTGGAAGTAATTCAACGTGAGTATAGCCCTGTTCCTTAACATAATCAGCAATAATAGGTGCCAATTCACGATAGGTCAGAAAACGGTTACCTTCTTCAGCATTACGCATGAATGAGCCTAGATGACATTCATAGATTGAAACTGGTTCTTTATGCCAATCTTTTTCGGCTCTAGAGGTCATCCATTCATTATCGTTCCACTGGTAACCAGCTAAATCATAAATCTTACTAGCTGTTTTTGGTCTTACTTCTGCATAGAATGCAAATGGGTCACATTTTTCTAATAAAGCACCGTCTTTGGTCTTTATTTCAAATTTGTAGTTCTGACCAGTCTGTAAGCCAGGAATAAATATTTCCCAAACACCAGAGGTGCCGAGACTTCTCATAACGTGACGGCGACCATCCCATCTGTTAAAATCGCCAATTACACTAACACGACGAGCATTTGGAGCCCAAACTGCAAATGAAACACCACCAAGTTTATCTTTGAAATAATCAAAATATCTTATATGAGCACCGAGTTTTTCGTATAATTCGTGGTGATTGCCCTGACTGAAATAGTATTGGTCCATTTCACCAATTGTTGGCATAAAAGCATAAGAATCATAAAATTCTGCACTAGCACCGTTTTCGTAATAACTTTTGATACGATATGGGAAAACTTGAGTTCTTTCTTTGATTACAGCTTCAAAAAAGCCTGCATCATGGAGTTTTTCCATTGGAAAAGCAGTGCCTGTATTCAAATCGATAACTTCAGCTTTAACTGCATCTGGTAAAAAAGCTCTTACTGCAACAACCTTTTTGCCTTCCTGTTCACATTCATGAGCACCTAAAACCTGATAGGGATCATGGTGGTTTGTACCGATAATCAAATCAATTTCGTTCTGACCAACTATCTGAGCCATTATTATCTCCTGTGAATTTTATAAATTCTTACCTAGTCATTATTGTAAAATGTTGTTAGATATTACTCTTTAAACAATAACAACGATAACTATCAACAACAATAACTACTTAATCCTAAATAGTTTACAATAAACTTTTCAAGATAACAATATATTTATTAGGTATTAAGGAATTAAGGAATTGAGGGAATAAGGAAAAACCTTCTGTGATAGGTGATAGGTGATAGGTGATAAGTGTCCTAAAGCCCCTCATTGAGAAGGGGTGGCAGCCAAAGATGCTCCCCAAATCGAAGATTGGAGGAGCTGTCACAAAGTGACTGACGACCAACAGAATGTTGGGAGTGCATGCGAGCGACAGGAGGTCAAGCAAGTCGTAGGGGGCCGACTACCGTAAGGTAGTCGGTAAGGGGGATTTTAAAAATCTAATTTGGGGTAAAAAACTAGTTTTTAGACAAGCTCCAAAAAAGTGGTGATATAAATATCGATGCCTTTCGCCAATAGCTTAAAAACACGAAATTTTATGAAAACCTAGAATCTAGTATATATTTCTGTCATATAAAGTGTTTCTCTAGTATCAGGAGGTAAATCTATATGATTACTATACCTATACCCATCTTTGTATTTAGTATTCTGGTATACAAATCTAATTCTAGTATTTTCTGAAAGCTGGTATCTATACTCAAAAGTAATCAAAGAAGTATTGTTAGGATCCGCTTTATTCTTTGATTCTATCTTATCGTATGCCAGTCTTAAGCTATGTTTATTAGCATTTTTAAATCTATATCCTATCTGAACCTTCGCATCTTTCAAATTAGTCACAATAATATTAGTTAATGCTAAATCTTCATATGGATTTTCTTCTCTCATACAATAAGCGTTAAAATCATCTCTTCTAATAAAGGATCTAGATTCTTCATCAGCACTAGTATAAGCTAATTTAAAATTAAAATCTTTCTTGGTATCATATTTTATTGCAGCATAATTTAACCAACCCTTATAATCAAACCTTTGCTGAGTATCTCTATATCTTAAATAACCTTTAAAATTATTATAAACACTAGCCAAATCATAAGTTAATTTACTGTTTTTCTTCTTGCCTATAGGACCAGAAGCCCCTACTTCAATAGTTAAATCACTTTTATTTTTATTAATTTTCTCTTCAGACCACTGGTCTTCTACATTAAGTGCCCATCTATCATATTCCCAGATATAACTTCTTTTATTATAATAGAAACCCAAATATAGCTTGTGGTTCTTATAATAAGAATCTAAATTCATATTCCAAACATTTAAATAATCATGTTTATTTTGGAAAGTATTCATTCTTTCGAAGAAACAATTAAGGGTCAAATCAGTAGATTTACCTTTTTGAGAATAACTGATACCATCTACAAAACTGTGAATAACTAATCCATGACCATGGCTATGCCAAAATCTACCAACTTTTAAAGAATCATCTGTTTTAAATGTATTTTTAAATTTAAAATATACTTCTTCAACATCCCCAGTATTCTTGTTTCCACCATTCCATTCGTTTGTTGCAAAGGGAACAGCACGATCATTGTTCTCTTCTATTACATTCCAACCAGTATGAATAGAAATCTTTTCGCTAATTCTTGTGTCTAAATGGACTCTAAACATACTTTCTGTTCTATGTTTATGATTTCCATTTTTTTGTACAAAGCCATAATTTCTTACAACCATATCACCAGAAATCTTAACTTTATTATTCCCACCATTTTTTATAAAGTCACGAAGATTATGTACATCTTTTTTTATATTAGAAACATCTTCTTTCATTGAATCTAAATCGCTTTGCAACGATTTAACTTTTATGGTCATAAGTTCTAATTCATCAGCAAATTCCATAGTAAGTCTTTCTATTACTTTCAAATCTGCTTTAGAAATACTTCCCCTTTTTTGCTCAACGCTTACTAGCATTTTTGCAATAACCATAGCCAAATGATAACGGCTTACAACCTTGTTTCCTTTGAATGTTCCATCTGCATACCCATCAATAATTCCTTTTGAATGCAAAGTATCTATAGCTTCAAAAGCCCAATGATCTTTTGGAACATCAGAAAAAGGATTAGCAAAAGCAATAGAAATACTTGATAATATCATTAATAATATGGAAAAAAATAATTGTTTTCTCATTTATATAATAATCTCCAAATGGGTACACAATAAGAAGTTCTTTAAAAATTTAATTGATTTGACCCAATTTGTCAATTTTTATAAAATTAAATACAAGGAAAAACATAAGACTATCTTTTTTTTATTAGCCTCTCAAAAGCCTATAAAACCTATCACAACTGCAATAACAAGCTTTTTATAATTTCAAATTTCTGTTTTCAGTTTAATCAGTATTTAATTTATATCTCATTACATTTATAACAAAAACAGGAATATCTATCATACGAGTTATACGCTTGGGTTCCAACCATAGACGGAAAAGCCACTCCATACCGAATCGCTGCATCCATTGTGGAGCTCTTGGCAAAGTTCCAGAAATTACGTCAAAACTACCTCCAACTCCTATAGCAACAATATGACTACAATAACCACGAAGTTTTGTAATAAAATCTTCCTGACGAGGTACACCAAGAGCAACAAATACTATATTAGCTTTACTATCACGGATTTTTTCAAGCATTTGCTTTTCTTCATCAGAATCTTTTGCAAAATACCCGTGTTCTACTCCAACAATATTTGCACCTGTCTTTTCTTTTAATACTTCTGCTGCCTTTTCAGCTATACCAGGTTTACTACCTATAAAGAAAATATTGTAATTTGATTCCTTAGATTTTTCACAAATTTGCCCAACAAGTGCCACACCTGGAACTCTGCTTGGTAATGGAGTTGCAATAAAATCTGCTGCCCAAACAATACCTGCTCCGTCAGGAACAACAAGTTCAGCAGAATCTAATATACGTTTAAAATCAGGATCTTTATCAGCTCTTGCCAATGCAAGTGAATCTGCTGTTATTATATGCATAAACCCTGCATTTGGATCAGAAACATGCTCGTCTATTTTTTTTAAAACTTCTTGAGGCAATAAAGCATCAATTTTTACTCCAAGAATATTAATTTTATCCGGTTTTGTCTCATCAACAGTAAGCCTTCTTGCAAAGGTTTTTATAAAACTCGTCATACTCAGAGCTAATAAGGATAATAAGCATAGATACCCAATAATAGGAGACTTAAGAGTTACCAAAAGACCAGTAAAATTCAAACAAAGAAATATAAGAGCAGAAAAGTTAATCGTTTTTTCACGGTTAAGAGACCACTTCCAACCGTGTTTATCTTCATCGCTAGTCTTATGAAGCCTATTTCCAAAATATGAGGTTACTATCATTAAGCTTATAAAAGCAATAGGATATACTATTGCCATAGCAGGAATGAAAAAGCTAAACCAGATAAGATTGCCTGTTTGTTCCAAAAGAGAAACTAAAGCCAAAGCAATACCTGATGCCAATATTCCAGAATTACTAATTAAAATTCTATAACCAGAGCAAGTATGTATTATAGAAGCTACTGAAAAAGTAGCTAAAGCTAGGTCTATTAAAGTTAAAATAACACTACCTCTAGCAGAATTAATCATAAACAACATATGAGTAATAGCTGATGTAGATATCAAAATAAATGGCATTTCATAAACTAGGCTTGAAATCTTAAGACATACAAGCAAAATCATTATAAAGCAAGTGTAACCAATTTGTTTTGTAACAGATATTTGAGGGAAATATAGATAAACAGCAATAAAAGCAAATACAAAGGAAATCAAAAATATTACTCTTTTTGAAACTCTATATTTATCTCTTAAATAACCAATAGTAGCAAAAACAAAGACTACAGCTAAGATTTTATAGTCTAATTTAGCTGAATACATAGATTCAATGTTGAGAAAATAACCGCATATAATCCCAAACAAAGAACCAAAAAAAGGAAGTGCCCCTGCATATTTTTCATAAGGTTTTATCTGATAAGGAAAATTAAATGGAATATTATTGGCTATATATGTAAAAGTAATCATGCCCATTAGAGCAAGCGTAATAGAAGATAATAAAACATCTAATCCTAACAGCATAATTAATTACTTATAAAATTTGGTTTAAATTTTATGTGTTCCCAGAAAGTTCGCAGTACACAATGTAATAAAGAATAAGCCCAAAATAAATAAACTCAAAAATAATCACAATGGGATAATTCTTTCTCACTCTATCCCAAAAATCCCAAAAAAAGTTTAGTGCATCAAATAACAATAGCAACAAATGCACTAAAATATAGGAAAACGTAAAAACTAGAGTAAGAATAAATGGAATTATATAATAATAAGACATAAAGGTATCCTACAATTTTTCTTGTACGCTGTCAAGAGCTTGACTTAAAGTGTTGATTTGCAATAATATAAATGTGCTCAAGCTTTGGAGGTTTCTCTTGTCAAATAATAATTTGTTAAAAACAGAACTGGTTGAATACTTAAAAGAAGTCGAACTTGATGAAGAACGCATACTAGCGAATCTAGTTTTTGATCCTGCTGTTATCGGACGGCAATTATTAGAAAATCATTTTACTGTTGAAGACTTTAAAGGAACGGAAGCAAACCGAGTCTTACTCGCTACTATTCTGGAAATAATTGAAGACGAAGAAACCCTAAGTCTTCCAAATCTAGTATCTAGACTTCTAAACCAAACACAAGGCAAGAAAACCAAACTTGAAATTGTTGGTGGTGAAAATCGTATAAAAGACCTTATGATGAATCCATTTTCAACACCTGGTGTAAAAATGATGGAAGACATCGAACCTCTTATTGAGCAAATTCGTGACAGAAACATCAGATACGATTCCCACAAAACCTTTATCCAATATTCAGAAAAGATTATAGACAACGACAAAGAAGTTTTTGAAGTTTTAAGCGAAGGGATACAATCTCTTCGTTCTATCTTTTTACAGGGTAGTGCTGGTTATATAAGAGGAATTGATGCTCATATTAACGAAATGCAAGAAATGATAGCCGACAGAAGATACAGAAAACAGAGCTATCTTGGTCTAAACACCAATTTTCCTATATTGATGGAAAAGTTGAACGGCTTCCAAAAAGAATTTTATCTCATCACCGGTGGGGTAGGGATGGGAAAATCAACTTTTGCCACTCAGTTAGCCTGGGATCTTGCCAACATGAATCCTGAACTTACAGTAATCTATTTCAGTTTAGACTTAAACCGTATTGACGCAACAGCAAAAATAATATCCCAATGCGGCGAATTGCCTATAGATTATGTAAAAAATCCATATTCTGCTAGAGATGATTTGGAAGAACGCAGAAATGAAGCTCTACAAAAAGTAGCCTCTATGAGCAAAAGATTTATTCTTATAGACGAATCTACTGGTCGTCTTTCTATTGATGATATAAAGAAATATGTAAAACGAACTCGCCTAGAAAGAGGCGGAGAAGTTGCAGTCGTAATAGACCCTCTTTACAAAATACTGATAAGAAATCAGCATCATATGAGTTTCAACGAAAAATCTAACGTTCTAGCCTCTGAGCTAAAAAGTCTTGCAGCCGTCGAAGGCGTAACGGTAATAGCTACCGCTGGGTTACCCAAAGCTATAAGCAATCGAAGACCCGTAAAAGAAGATCTAGAAGAAATTACAGGTTTGCTTTACGACCCCTATGCTATTTTCTTCTTATACTGCGATTATCTTAATAACTTTGACACTCCTTTCTTAGAATGGGAATGGGGCAAAGAAGACAGTTTCATGATTCCAATCACAGAAGCCTATATAGCTAAAAATAAAATGGGGAGCTCTAATTCGACTATTTTCTATCGATATTTTGAAGCTTTTTCTAAATTTAAGGAATGTGCGCCTCAAGAAGTTGAAAACTATTCTGCAATGATTGATAATCTTGAACGATTTAAGGAAGTCCAGGCAAATCAAGCCTCAAAGCAGCATAATTCAAGTGCCAGACAGGAGGAATTCTGATGGAAGGAGCTGTCTTAGATTTATACAATAAGGCAGTAGCTTCGTATGACAGAGGAGCTTACGAAATAGCCATTCAAGAATACGAAAAAGCCTTAGAATTAGAACCGGAAAATGTTGATATATTAGTCAACCTAGGTGCTGTTTGTCTGCAAAAGAGAAGAGCAGATAAAGCTATAGATTATTTTAGCCGAGCATTGACTATTGCTCCAAATAACTCCATGGCTTTATACGACATAGGTAAAGCTTATATGTATAAGCAAGATTTCAGACTTGCATATATGGCTTTCCAACAAGCCTCTGAGCTTCTTCCAGAAGATATAGAAATAAAGCAACTTATGGTTGAATGTTTAAGGTCACTTGGAAAATACAAAGATGCTGTTGCTTTAATGCTTCAAAATATTGATAAATTTTCTACCAATATTGACGCTTTAATGGAATTAGGTGGAGATTTAAAAATGCTAGCCCGATATGAAGAAGCTTTAGAAATTTATAGGAAAGCTTCTGACGCAGCCTGCAACTCTATTGAGCCCTTAAAAGGTATGTATGATTGTCATATTCATTTGAACAATAAAGACAAAGCTCAAATCACTTTAAAACGGGCTCTTATGATTGAACCATCTAATCAAGAAGTCATTTTAAGACTTGTAGATTTGTATCTGGAAGAAAACAAGGTTCAAGAAGCTGTAGAAACTATCACAAAAGGGTTAGAAACCATAGAAAGTCCTGTTTTGCTCAGAGAAAAATATAACGAGATGGTCAGACGACTTCCTGTTTTAAAGAAAAAATCATCTCCAAACAAGTTTGTTCCAGGGCAAAGCTCACATGAAAGCGAAGTTTTCGATATTTTAGATAAACTATATGATGGGAAAATACAAATCGAAACCGCTTTAAAAGATATGGGAATCCTTCATAAAAAAGAACCGGAAGATGTTCTCATAGCCGATGAATATGCCAATCTCCTCTATCAGAGCCGTCAATTTGAGAAAGCCTCAGAAGTATATTCCGAATTATATATTTCGCGACCTAATTCACCAGTTCATCGAGTTGATCTCGCAAAATCTCAAGCGATGAATGGCGACGTAGAAGCTGCAAGAACTACTTTGACTGATGCAATAAGAGATTTAGGGCATCAAGCAGAGCTAGATTTAGCTTTAGTCGAACTAGATTTATTAGAAAAGAATTTTGAAAAAGCTGGTGCTCGTCTTGATATGATAGCCAAAGAATTCCCAGATGATGTTCATGGGCTATTTCTCTATGCCTATACAGCATTTAGAATGGATAAACTAGACATTGCAGAAAGCACCTTTGAAAAATTGCTCGAACTTGCCAGCGATGACGAAGAAGTAGCTATGTGGTATTCACGCTTTGCCATAATGACAGGAAAACCTGAAAAAGCATTAAAAGTTTGGGATTCATTCAATGACGGAATAGACAGTTTTGTTGAAATAATGTGCAGAATAGAATTAACTATAGCTTCTGGAGATACAAGCCAAATAATGAAGCTTCTTTGCAAAATTGGTGATTATAAACCCAGATTTATAGAAGACCATTTAATGTTTGGAAAAGCATTCTTTTATGCAGGTGAATTTCCTTCCGCACAAAGAGAATTTGATATAGTTTTAAAAGCAGAACCTCATAATGCTGAAGCTTTAGGAATGACTGCCGTAAACTCTCTAATGAGAAACAAAATGGCACAATTCTCCAGCATTTGGCAAAGAGCAATCTATCTAGATACTCTTTATGCAATATTACCAATGATGGTATTAAAAGAATGCATGAAGTTTATTCCAAAAGAAAAGCTTAAAAGCGAAACTAAAAAACTTCTAAATATTGCCACTCTTTCGGCCCCCGATTATGCGAGACTGAAAAGATTATACGAAGCTTTATAGGATACTAATATGATAGAAAAAATAGATGCCCGTGATGAAAATAAACTGCGACAAATGATTGCAGATCTCGAAAATGTCGAAGAAAAGCATCTTAATGATGCCGTTTGCGATATTATTGATATTGGTAGTAAACCAATAACCTTACTGCTTGAGTCATTACCTGAAATGTCAGAAGAAGTAGGAAGCATTGTAGTCCAAAAATTGGAAGATTTTTTTTACTTTAACCCAGAAAAAGGTGAAAAAAACGTTGAAGCATTAAAGCATTCTGTCAAAAATGCTCCTAAAAGATACAAAGCAGGTTTGCTTTCTGCTTTATCAGATATTCTAGATGCTATTGATGACTCTGGAGAAATTATCAGCTCAATGAATGATGAAGCAATGGAAGTTTTACGTTCAGAAGCTGATATAGCAAGAATAAGTAAAGCAGTTGAAATACTAGTAAGAGCTGAAGAAGCTAAAGCCATACCTTTTATCATAAATTTGATGAACAAAAACACAAGTTTACTAGATAAATATGAATATTATCAATTTATTGAGACATCTTTATTGGCCTTGAAGAGATTAGGAGGAGAATCTATTCTCAGATTGTTGATAAATCCTATTTCTGATTCAGCAATTAAACAACTTCGCATTGAATGGAGAACCAAAGAACAAAAACTTATAGATGATACATTAATCGCTCTTCAAAAATTGGATTCTGACTTTGCGCAAGTCATGATAAAAGTAGTAGACTTATCCGAATTCAACCTACCATTCGCCACAATGTTAAATGAAGGCATAAAACATAGTGACAAATGGGTAAGACAAGCAGCTGTTGAAGCCATGCGCAAAACTAGTGAAGAAATGACTCCGGAAACCCTCTCAAGAATGTTAGGCGATCCTGCTCCTGAGGTCAGACTAATGGCAATTACATCTCTAGGAGCCTTTGATAAAAATCAAACTGGAGATATTCTTTTAGACCTGGCAAGCAGAGAAGAAGAATCCATAGATATCAGACTCAATGCACTATACGCCCTATATTCCCAGGGAAATATCCTTGCCCTCCAGCAATTGGGAGCAAAAAAAGACAACGAAAAGATATTTGTCAACGCAAACGGCCTAGCATCACTCTTAATGCCACATAACCAAGGTCTTCTTCACATGTTGAACCTATATATCTCAACTACCGAAAGTCTTTTACCCGAAGCCGCCCATTACTTATCAGAAATAGCACTTCCAGAGGATATTGGCACTTTGGTCGCTGCCCACACTAAAGGAAATGAAACCCAGAGAGACAAAATGATACGCTTCCTAAAAGCATTTATAGAAAACAATAATGGACCAAAACTAGAAACTGCAATGAAAGCACAATTAAACGAAGCAGAAAGAAATGCTTTGATTAGAATGTTGCCTGAAAAGAAAAACAACACAGAACATCACCACCACACACATGATGATAATTGTCACTGTGGGCATCATCATCACCATTAAAAACAAATAAAATAATATAAAACATCATAAAAGCCTCCTTAAATAGGAGGCTTTTTTATCTACAATTATTATCCCCACAAAGCATTTCATTTAAAACTTCCAAAAATTTAAACAAAAAACATATAAAAATACAAAAACCCTTACCCATTCAAAAATATTTTTATCATTTAATAGATAATTTACCAACAAATTATTATCATTTTATCAAACAAACAACACAAAATCAGATAATTATTAATTTATTGTTATTTTTATAATATATTTATGATAATAAATTAATAAACTTAATCATTTTTCAGATAATAAATATATAAAACTAAGTTTTTGCATTAAATTTCTACTGGATCGCCACGGTTCTTTCAGAACCTCGCGATGACGTAAATATACTCTGTAGCAGTCATAATCGTCATTGCGAGCGATAGCGAAGCGTTGCTGAAAGCAAAACGAAGTCCATCCAGAAAAACAAATTAAAAAATTAGGCTAATATAATTTGATTAATAAATTGAGTTTTTAGACAAGCTCAAAGGGGAGTATTTTAGAAATACGCTTTCTATTGAGTAGACACTAATTAGATAACACTAATAGTCAACACATTTGTCATAAAAAGTATAGCGTATGGGCTTTAGCTCTGAAAGCTATACGTTTATGACAATGTGTAGACTACAAAAAAATTGAAAAACTAACTGATAAATATATAGAAAATCAACGTTTATATACTCTTACATTTGGCTACGTATCACTATAAGTTTCTTCAAAGTAAAAGGTTCGTGTTCTTTATCATCTTTACCAATTTTTTTACCATACTTAGATGACACTGTCAGCTCAACCCAAATCGCATGCTTCTTTTGTATTAATTTTTTATCCGCATATTTCTTTAAAGCATTATTCACAGTAAAATGAGCAAAGCTCATATCAACCTTTTGCCCTTTTGCCAAAACAGTACTTTGAGTTTTCCCATCTCCCATATCTACATATCTGGTAACCCCATCACCATGATTTGTATATTGGACAGTAACAGGATCACCTTTTCCAGTAATAACAGCTGAAGCAGCATAATAAAACCGCCAGGAAGCATTATTGCTTTTTTTATCTTCCGCTGGCTCAATAATTTCAGTCGCTCTAAGCAAATCATATTCTATTTGAGACATAAGAATTGAAGCAGATTCCATATTTGCCTGATGAGCCAAACCTTTAGTTGAACCTTTCATTCCAGAACTGAACAAATTCATTAAACCAACTAAAATAATGGCTGATATTATTACACCAATAGATACTTCAATTAAAGTAAATCCTCTTCTTATTCTCATCTTTCTGTTACCATTCCGCTCATTGCTACATTTCTGGTTTTGGTTTCTCCTGGTTGCTGCCATTCAACCGTTACTGTAATAACCTTATATTTATACGGCCAATCTGTTTCAGCAAATTCTTTTATTTTGATAGTCTTTTTCTTAACAATTTTACTTAATTCATCTGCTAATTCTATTTTTACCGATTCACTCTTACATATTACATTAGTCATTTTTATCTCGCCAATTTCTTTAGTTACTTCTCCAGAGTTATCTACCTTTAAAAAATCAGAGTCATAACTAAGTAAATTGCAATAGGAAATCATATTAGAAACAAATTCTTGTGCTAATATTTCGTTACGATTTCTTATGGTGCCTGAGCTACTTCTTGACATCAATGTAAAAACAGGAACAAGAAGGGTTACCAAAACTCCACAGGCAATACAGATTTCTGCTAAAGAAAACCCTTTATTTTTTTTTCTATATTCTATTATCATTAATCTAACATTTTCACTGTTTCTTTTAAATCAAACATCAATAAAGGATGTTCTGTTCTTAATTCATCGAATCCGCTTATTTTATCATTATAGGGAACTGCTGCTAAGCTTCTATTATAATTAAGAGTAAGACCTCTCTTTATGTTTACATCGCTCCCTTTAACATCGCCTTTGGCTATTTTATTCATAACAATATTTCCATCAATACTTAGCTTCTGAGAATTAGCACCACCAATCAATCTTACTTGACCTTTTGGAGCAATTAAAGAAGAACCTACTGTTGTAACTTTTTCTTCTAAGACTATATCTCCATTTAAAGCAATTAAAGAGAAATGAGAACCATTTTCATTTTCTATATTACTTTTTAAACAAATTTTTCCTGAAGATAAAATAATTCCACCATTGCTATCATTTTTTAATGAAGTAAAATCAAGTGGTATCTCATCGAATCCCGCTTCGTTATTAATATATAACCAACCATTCAAATCTAATTTATTATCTTTAATCAAACCTTTAAATTCTAAATAATCAATAATATCTTTCCCTACTTCATCTCCCTTAGATATTACAAATTCTGTTGAGGAAAAATCATCAGGAGATTGACTTAATAATTTCAAACTATAAGCTATTCTTTTTCTTTTGTCTTCTTTTTCTGGATTAATAGAAAGAGAATCAACATTAAATAGTTTATCTAATTCACATTTTTCTTCATTATATATTTTATTATATTGAGCCTTTTCACTATAAGGAAGTTTAAGGAAATTATTATCATCAGACGAAAGATTGCATAAACTATTTAATTTATTATCTGAAAATTCTGGAAATTCTGAATATTCTTCACTTTTTACAGTTAAATAATAGGCATAGTCTTTAGTATATCTACGATGACCAAGCTTTGAAGCATAACTATTTATATAAGAATCATAATCAAGTTCATCTGTATTATTCTTTGTACAATAATGTAGACTGAAACGCATTAATTTTCCGTAAGCATCAGATCCATACAAACTAGTGTCAGTAGTATATGCCGTATATATTGGTAAATCTTCTTTATAATCGACATAGGGTAAAACTTCAAATTCATTATTACCAAATTTATGCAATTTAACTGAAGCAAACAAAGAATTAACATATCCCAAAACCAAAGTCGGTGACTTTTTGCTATCAACACCAAATAATTTAAAAATAGAGTGATATTTTGATTTTTCTTGAGACCCGGCTCCTAATTGCTTACGCCACTCTACATAATCCCCAGAATTAGCATTGCAAAGACCTATATCAGAAATCATTATACCACCATTTTTATCATCCCAATACTCAAGTGTTTTCCAATAACCTTCTTCTTTATCACGATTTATATAAAAATGGAAATCTTCTCCGCATTCAGAAGTTCCTCCCCCTTCAGGCCAACCACAGGCAACACCCAATTCAATAGAATTATTTCCATTTCCCCCACCCAAAAAGATAATTCCTCTAGAATCGTTTATTATATCATCATATTTAACATCTTTAGGCTTTTTTAAATTATCATCTTCATCACCATTTACAAATATCCAAGGACGAGCATTTGCTCCTTGGTTAAGGTTTCCTGCCGCATCTGTATCTATAACGTTAAACCTGTAAACATTATCATCATTGGGTTCTTCTCCCAATGCATTTTGTACATAAAAATTAAACTTAGATAAAACGGGTACTAAATTAGCAACAACATTTATCGGTGAAGTAAAAAGATAATCTTCACTTATTTTTTTAGTCTGCCCAGGCAATTTATAGGATATTTTTATATAAATACGAATTAAACCTTTTTTTTCTCTTGGATAAGGATTATTGCCAACCTTTCCAACTTCTATATTTGCAAAATCACCTTTATGAATTATCCATTTAAGCTCATCTAGTTGAATCTCATTCAATATGGGCTTGTATGCTTCAATAAGGGTAGTTATAATATCATCTGAACCGCTCTTTATTTTTGCCTGGATACCAGCTTTTAAGTTACCAGTTGCATCTGTACTACCCATTTCTTCTCTAGGTAAAGAAAGAACTTTTCTTATTTCACTTCCAGGATCTTTTAACTCAACATATTTTATATAATGATTAGATAAAATAGCCAGAGAGTTAGCCAACTCTCTGGCAAACATAGTATCACCGATTTTTTTTGTAGAATGTACACGATTAGTTGTTGACTTCAAAAAAGAAGCCAACAATGTCATTAAAGCAACAAAAATACAAATTATAATTAACAATACACTGCCCTTATTACTAGGGCAGTGTATAACTCTTCTTACCATTTATTTCTTTTTAAGTTTTGCATTAGAAGCACTTATATTTAAGTTTTGTCCGTATTTTGCTCTTTCTTCAGGAGTGAGAGAAGAATAATCTATTTCTGGAACAAAACTGTCACCTTCTCCACCATCCTCTGGTGCCTCACCATACTCTGTCACAGCAACATAGCCTCCGTGAACACAGCCAGACATTGGACTTGAAATCTTATACCAACCACCAGAAACAGCAACTATGGTTAGGGCGGTACCTTTTCCCAAGGCTCCTATTTTGGCAGAACCTTCACTAGGTCCAGTTCTGACATTAAGACCAATATCCGGTGAAACATAACCTTTAATAGGTATCTGTTCAGCATAGAGAGCAAGAGTTATTGTTAAACATAAGAAACAGAGAATAGTAAACAAAGTTGAAGACTTTTTCATCTCTTTCTCCTATTCTATTACATCAAGGCATTTTAAAAGGAACTACTTCAAACTTGCCTTCTGGAGCATCAAAGAAATTACCTTTTCCAATAAATACTTCACCATTATTGTTGTCTATAAAACGGTTCATAATTATAGGAGCTGGCATTTCTCCACTGGCTTTGACTTTGCCATTAAGACTAACACGAACAATGTTATAAATACCTTTAAATTCGGCAGGTGAATAAGTTATTACGCATTCATCCTTTTCTTCATCAACCCACCAAAGTTTAGGGTTAAACATAGTAACATCAAGTAATTTGCCACTAAGTACTTTACCTTTAACATTAGTGCAAACTAAATAATTTTTACGAGCTTCCTTATCATACATAAGTCTATAAAGTCTGTCTTTTTTCTTAGAAACAGCCATTCCAGACCATTCCCAATTTTCTTCCTTTATAAACTTTCCTTCGGAATCATATGTAAAAATTGCACGTGCTACTTTGTCGGCAACAAAAACGTGACCACCTAAGCCAACTTCTACTCTATAAAGCTGACCAAATTGATCATTTTCTATTTCAGCAAGTTTTTTACCATCTACAGAGAATTTGTAGAGTTTATTCTTACAGCTATCGGCTATCCACCAAGCAACAACTTCTCCCTTTTCACCCAGAACTGGTGCAAAATCATCTATAATCATATTGAGAATAGGCAAATTATATTCATCAATATTATAAGCCTTTGTACCTTCTGGCAGAATAGAAAATTCAGAAACAAGCTTACCTGCTTTATCGAATTGCATAAGTTTGTTACCAACACTATCTGCAACCCAAGTAGATTCACCTACTACCCTAAAGCTAAGAGGTCCTGTTGGTTGAGGATCATCAATTTTAGGATATTTTTTATTATTAATGAAATCAGCTTTTCCCGAACCCACTCCATAAGGAACTGCAACATCCGCGAAAAGAGAAGAAGTAGACAACATAAGGAGTGATGCTAATAAACACGAATTAAGTTTCATAGAAATCAAACCCACCCTATTAGCACTTTCTCATAATTTTACAAATCTTCATAGCTTCAATATCGCTATAGTTTGGCATTCTCTTGCTTGAAGAGTTATTCATAGCCTGAGCAGAGTTACCAGAATTCATAACAATACCAACGTGAGATGGACCTGGTTGATAGGTTTCCCAGAAAACAACGTCACCAGCCTGATATGGAGGCCAAGAAACAGAAGACCAACCAGCTTGTTCAAGAAGAGAAATTGTCTGAACACAACCCAAACTTGCATAACCTAAACCGCCAACAGAATCTGTTGCAGAAAGAACACCAGCTGCACACAAAACAGAAGTAGCAACCTGAGCACAACCTAAGTTACCACCTTCAGTATATGCATGATATGGATAAGCTTGATAGCCTTGATATTTGTCGTGAATCTGTTTTGCTGCAGAAACAACTTTACCCTGTATGCTATCACCATCAACATCTATTATAACATCGCCAGTACTTCCGGAAGAAGAGGATGAACTACCATTAGGATTAGTTGGATCATTTCCAGCATAAGCTTTGCCTGGTGCATCAAAAATGTATCTAGCGTGTACATAACCAGCGGTAGGACTAGAAATCTTATACCAATCGCCTTCACGACCGCAGATTGTTACTTGAGTATTATCAACTACTGCTGTTATAATATTGCCCCAAGCACTACTTCTGATGTTTAAACCACCGAAAGCCCCAACATAAGCGGGACCATCTGGCATTGTTGCTAAACCAGAAGCTTCTTCTTCGTCGTCATCATCGTCGTCATTATCTGATTCGTCTTTCTTTTTACTTTCATCTTTAGCCTTAGCTTCTTCTGTTTTTGAAGTAGATTCAACTTTATCGCCTTCTACGGCTTCAGTTTGTTCATCTTGATTTGTTACTTCTTCCCCAGAAGGCTGATATTTAACAGCTGTTGAGCCAAGATTGGCACTATTTGCAACGTGAATTCCGAAAGCACAAAGGAACAATGCAACTAACAATAAACTTGTTTTTCTCACGGTAGACTCCTTTTTTGATACCATATATATTAATAATACCACAGAACATTGGTTTTAGTTTATATTTTTTTTATATAGAGGTACATTTTTTATACTCAAAGTTGTGCTACTTTTATAATTTTTTATTTAGCTAGGAACTTATTCTATACTCATTTAAATTATTTTTTTCTTCCTAGCCTAATACTATTATTCAAAACTTAACAGCTATTTTAACCCTAAGCTGTAACCTGTTTTTACCGATAGATTTATATATTTATACATTTTTATTAGTGGAAAGTTGACAAATTATGGATAAATCCTCAAAAGAATTTTTATTAAATTTGCTTGGTACCCCCTCCCCTTCCGGTGATGAATCTAAAGCCCAAAAAGTTTGGATTGATTATGTAAAAAACTTTGCAGAAGTAAAAACAGACCAGGTAGGAAACGCATACGGTATTTTAAATCCTAAAGCAAATTTTAAGGTTATGCTTGCTGCCCACGTTGATGAAATAGCTATGATTGTAACTAAAGTTGACGAAAAAGGTTACGTTTGGTTTACAAATAGCGGTTGGCTTAATCCAAAAATTCTTCCTGGAATGAAAGTTAACATTTATGGATTTAGTGGAAAAATTATAAAAGGTATAATAAATACTTCTGCAGAAAAAGATAATTCTCCTACAATAGAAAACTGTTTTATTGATTGTGGATATAACGATAATAAGAAATTAAAAAAATTAATTAGAATAGGCGACTATGCTGTATATGAAAGCAAACCTGAAATAATTGGAGAAAATAAGCTGATAGGCAAAGCCTTAGACAATAAAACAGGTGCTTATATCATTGCTGAAACAATAAAAAAACTCAGCAAAAAGAAAATTAATATAGCTGTTTACGCAATTAGTACAACCGGTGAAGAAACCAACTCAAGAGGAGCTTTCACTGCTGCGGCAAGAATCAAACCCAATATGGCTTTGGCCTGTGATGTAACTTTCGATACAGAACATCCTGGAGCAAGTAACAGAAATGGTGTTATAACTTTAGGAAAAGGAGCAGCTTTATCAATAGGTAGTCCTATAAATGTTAAAATAGATGAACTTTTTGAAAAAGTTGCCAAAAAGAAAAAAATACCCTATCAACTAGAAATAACAGCTGATAGAACTCATACTGACGCTGATAAAATTATGTATTCTGGCGAAGGAGTTCCTGTTGCATTAGTTTCTCTGCCTGTAAAATATATGCATTCTCCAGTTGAAATGGCTGATTTAAATGATATAGATAAAACAGTAAATCTTTTGGTAGAAACTTTAGCTTCTATGACAGGGAAAGAAGATTTGAGACCAGTGAAACCCTAACTAAAATAGCAGTAGTTATTGTTGTTGGCAGTTGTTGTTATTATATTCTTTAATTCCTAACTTCTAACTACAAGTTCATATCTTTCTATTGAAGCTTATTCTTCACAATTGGCTTTATTTCTTCACAGCCTTCAAGCAATTTAGAATCTTTAGGGAAAAGAACTGTTCGCATACTGTCTTTAATCAATCTTGGTGATGCTCCTTGAAGTATCTTTCTATATGTTAAAGGTTCATCTTCAACATATGCTCCACCTATAATATCAACCCCATAATCAAACAATACAGAACTCAGTGGGACAGAAGGTCCAACAACGATAAAGACAGAACCTGGCTTTTTAAATTTCAAAAGCCCTTCAAGTGTATCATTTAAAAAAGTAACACCTGTAGCAACAACAACATCGCTTTCTGGTAATACATTAACATATTCTTCAGCTGGCAAATCACCTGCATGAGGGCGTTTTTCAAGTATCCAGAAGTTTTTAGCATTTTGTCTAAATTTATCAACGTGAGAAAAATGCCCTATCATTGTTATATTTTTATTAGTTCCAAATTTTACCCCTATATCTAGAGCATTGCCTAGAAAATATCTGTCTTTCAATTCAATAGCCCCATTTAACGCTGCAAAACCAAAAGAACGTTCTATTCCCTGACTAGATTCGGTCCATTTTAATATTTCAGACAAAGATAAATCTTCAATTTCACCTAAATGTGAAACCGGATGAATCTGGTTGAAATTAAAAACCCTTTCATCACTTAAGGTCATGCAGGCCCCTAGCCTGACACTTCTTATCATTGTCATATGAACTGCTGCCGCTGCATGTGAGAGCTTACAATCATAAGCCTTTTGTGGAATTGTTGTTTTTACTTCTTCTACTATTGGTTGCATTTTTTAACCTTTATTGTTTCACATGAAACTTTTGCTAGAACGAATCTAATACCTGCTGAATATCATCAAATTCAGAGGGTTTAATATAAGACTCTATGGAAAAAACAGGAAACTTATTATTAATATCCTTTTCTTCCATATAAACCTGATTTTGAGGGTCACTAGAATTATTAGAGTCTGATTGAGGTAACAGCATACCTTCTACCAAACGAAAATTTATATCATCTACAATCATTCCTACAAGGAAATCTTGCTTGATTTTAAAATAAATAATCTTGGTTTTGTTATCTACTTGATAATCTTCTAGTAAATCCAATCTTTTTCTAAGATTTAAAATAGGTATAACATTACCGCGAACGTTTACCACACCAGAAATGATTTCTGAATTTTTTGGAATTTCAATTAACGAGGAATATGCAGCTACTTCAGCTACATCAACTGCCAAAGTAGCAAAAGCCTTACCAGATAAAGTAAAAACAAAAAACTTTTCAAAAGCCTTTTCGTTAACTTCAGGCTTTGGCTCTTTTTCCGACTTTTTTTTAAATAAAGGAATAATCTGCGACATTTGCTCTCCCAATTCCAAATTTCTAATCACTCATTATTATTAAGATACTTCTTAAATTTTTCTAGAGCATAAGCTCTATGACTAATCACATTTTTTTCATCGGCTGAAAGTTGTGCGACAGAACAATTCTTCTCTGGAAGCATAAAAATTGGATCGTAACCAAATCCACCATTGCCTAATGGTTTATAACCAATTTTTCCTTCCAGAATTCCAGTAAATTCGTGAGTTTTGCCTTTTTCGTCAATATAAACAATCACACATCGAAATCTAGCAGTTCTTTTTTCATCTGGAACGTCTTTCATGACTTCTAGCATTTTAGCTACATTTCTAGCATGATTTGTATCAGGACCTGAAAATCTTGCCGAATGTATTCCAGGTTTACCGTCTAGGGCATCGACTTCTAAGCCGGAATCATCGGCAAAGACTGGTTCATGAACTATGTCATATAAAGCTTTAGCTTTTATTAATGCATTTTCAGAATAAGTAGAACCATTTTCATCAACATCTGGTGGATTCTTAAGATCCAAAAAGCTTTTAACTTTTATTGGCGATAAGATACTGGTAATTTCTTCAACTTTATGTGAATTTTGTGTTGCTACCCAGATATTCACTTTGCTGACTCCAAAGCTTTTTTCTGAATTTCAAAAAGCTTCTTAATTCCACCTTCTCCTAAACGAAGCATTTCTTCTAATTGAGCACGGTTATAAGTTGCACCGTTTTCGGCAGTACCTTGAACTTCAACAAATCCGCCATCTTCTGTCATAACAAGATTTAAATCTGTTTCAGCATGTGAATCTTCAATATAATCAAGGTCTAGAATTGTCTGACCTTTGTTAACACCAACACTTATGGCAGCTATACGGTGCATTATTGGATTCTGAGTAAGTTTTCCTTCAGCCATAAGTTTTTTAACAGCTATTTCTAATGCTACCATAGAACCTGTAATAGAAGCTGTTCTAGTTCCACCATCTGCTTGAACGACATCACAATCTATCATTAGAGTTCTAGGTCCAAGCTTGTTTAAATCAATAGCAGCACGCATAGAACGACCTATTAAACGCATGATTTCATGAGCTCTTCCCTTAACTTTAGCATTACCATAACCAGGTCTTTCACTTCTTCTTAAGCCAGCTCCTGGCATGAGAGCATATTCAGCAGTTATCCAGCCCATTGTTTCACTTTTTGCTTTAACATGATCGGGAACGCTTTCTTCCACTTGAACAGTACAAAGAACTTTTGTATCACCAAAAGATATAAGAACAGAACCATGAGGATATTTAACATAGCCTGTCTGTATTGTTACTTCTCTGAGCTGATCTACAGCACGTCCATCATGTCTAGCCATAAAAAGCCTCCAAAAAATAATTGTTTATCTTTTGCAGAATAACATTTTTATATAGATATGCCAAATGTTTTTTGTAACCCCTCGGATAACCTCTAAATACCTAAATTTACTGCTTGACTTTTAAAATCAATTAAACCATAATGAACGAATGGTCGATTCAGCTATTCAACTTATAATAATTACAGGTATGTCTGGAGCAGGCAAAACAACGGCTTCTCACTTTTTTGAAGATGCCGGTTATTTTTGTATGGACAATGTTCCACCAGCTTTGTTACCTAAATTTATTCAAATTTGTCTTGAATCTAATGGTTCAATGAACAAACTTGCAGTTGTAATTGACGCAAGAGGTGGCTCTTTCTTCCATAATCTTTTTAGCGCAATCGAAGAAATAAAACAAATGAAGGTTCAGGTAAAAATCCTTTTCCTAGAAGCTTCTGACAATATTCTTATTCATAGATTCTCAGAAACTCGCAGAAAACACCCTCTTAACAAAGGTGGAAGAGTAAGCGACGACATAAAAGAAGAACGACGTATTCTTGAAACTACAAGATTAAAAGCAGATTATGTCATAGATACGTCTATGCTTACAGGAAGAGAATTACAAGAAGAACTACGTACTTTCTCATTAGAAAAAATAGGTTCAAAATCTATGTCTGTAGTCTTTGTAAGCTTTGGCTATAAACATGGAATACCAGAAGACTGCGATTTAATTTTCGATGTAAGATTTTTACCTAATCCTTTTTATATTCCTGAATTAAAACATCTTACCGGCGCTGATAAAGCAGTTTATGATTATGTATTTTCTTCTAAAATAGCAGAACAATATGCTAAACGACTTAGAGGTTTTATCGAATTTCAGATACCTTTGTTTATAAGTGAGCCCAAAACCAGATTGCAGATAGGCATAGGGTGCACTGGTGGGCACCATCGCTCTGTCGCTTTTGCAGAATACCTATTCAGAACCATTTCTGATCCAAGAATCGCAACATCAGTAATTCACAGAGATATATCTAATTAACCCCCTCTTGATAGACTGTCTAAAAACTAGGTTTCTAGCTCAAATTAGATTATGCTAATTGTCTACACATTTGTCATAAAAAGTATAGCGTATGGGCTTTAGCTCTGAAAGCTATACGTTTATGACAATGTGTAGACTACGAAAAATTAATACTAATTATTTAGCTAATTTCAAGTTTTCGCACAGCCTCACGGGGGCTGAAATCACTACTTACCGAAGGTATTAAGTATTTCGGTTCTTAAGGTACCTGCACCAGAATTATGAATTAAGAACAAATGCTGGTTTTCTTTTATGCAAGCTCTCACCTGAAAAAGATACAAGTGCCCGGCATAACTAGTCATAACAACAGCAACATCACATCTTCCAACTATTTCATTAGTTCTAGCCTGACTAATAGTATGGAAACCGTCATACCATTCGTAATCAGTTTCTTCAACACCTGCTTCTTTTAAAACAGGCCAGTATTGCTCACGACTGCCACCACCAAATATAACTATTCTCTTGCCTTTCATCAAACCTTCAACAGAATTTGCATTTTCATCAGGAAGAGCATTTAATTGTCTGAGTTTATTGGTTAATTCCTGATTGTCATTATCAAGCTTTCTAAACTCACTTCTTAAAAGTGCATCTTCTTCTAAGGTTTCCTTTAATTCTTTCTTTGCAGCGTTTACTTTTGCTTCAGCAGCAGATAACTGCTTTTTAACTTCTGCAGGATCAAGCTTTTCTAATTTAGCTTTTATCTCTTCATTTTCAATCTTTATAGCTCTAGTTTCTGCTTTTGCTTGATCTCTTTCAATAATAAGCCTGTTAATTTGCTCTTTAAGTTTATCGCTTTCGGAACGCATTTCTCCAATTTTTTCCTGAAGTTCTTCTTTGGTCAATTCAAAATCTTTAAGCGATATATTTGGTCTTGTTTGATTAAAATGCTTCAAAACGAAGTGATGATGTGTGTAAACCTCTAAAATATCTTTCAAATAATCTTCATAAGCATCTTGTTTATCTTCATGAGGAGGGAACTCTGTTTGAACATCTTGAATAAGAAGTTTTAAAAGCTTTTTGCCATCTCTGTAAGCTTTGTCTACATCTTCATAAAATGTTGGTCTTACTAAATTTAAATTTCTTGTTTTATTAAATATTTCATCTAGATACTTAAAATTATCCGCATCCAAAAGCTTCCAAAATCGAATAACATCAACAGGTTTTATTTCATAACGAAGTTCGCCTAATATTTTATCTATGGCTTCTATTCTAGCTTCTTCACTACTAGGTATACTTTCTGTTTCTGTTTGTTTACATACTACGTCTATTTGTTTAACTAACTTTTTAAAAGCAGAAAATTCATCACTATCCAAAAACAATGAAGCTAAAAATCTTTTTCTTTTAAGGAAATGTCTAGAGAATATTCTCTTTTCTCCACCAATTTCTACATCATATTTGGCATTTCGTTTTCCACTAACAGTATATTTAGATTTTTTTCTAGCAGCTTCTTCTAATAATTCTTTTTCACGCTGTTTGCGAATTTTAGTTATTTTTTCTTCTATTAATTCACTAACCAAATTAGACTGAACAGGACCGCTCAGCATAATATCCAACAAGTCGCCTACAAAAAGAGCAAAAGCACGACCGTTTTTTTCGTATGATTCAGCAAATCTCTTATGAATATTCCAAAATCTATTTTCTTCTTTATCTTTTCTATTTTCTTCTTTCGGTTCTTTTTTCTTAACAAGGTCTCCAGCTAATTGGGAAACCATATTTTTGTTCTTAGAAGGAGAAAAACCTGCAAGCTTTTCTAACTCATCTAAGTTCTTTTTTTGACTTCTAGAAAGATTAAGATTGTCTAATGGATTCATCATAAGTGTAACTTCCTATTTTTTATATGAATAAACTCTTGCTTTGGTAATATATAAAGATTGTATTTTTTATAATCGTCAATTGAGAGCTTCTGATTATGCTCTTCAATTTTTATTAAGCAATTTGATTACCACCGCGTTTACGAGCTAATTTCAAAGATTTTTCCGCTAATTTTAACAAATCACCAGGTTTTGCCGTTGCTACCGAACTACTTGAAATACCAAAGCTACCTGTTAACATAATTGTCTGGTTCCCTGACCTTACTTTTGTCTGGTTTAGAGAAGTTTTCAACTTGTTTGCAGCTACCAATGCCCCAGAATATGGAGTTTCCGGAAGCAACATCGCAAAGCTATCCGCTCCAAATCGTGCCACACAATCATGTATTCTAGTTGCCGAACGGAACAACTTGCCGACTTCCTTCAACACACGATTCCCGGTATTTTCACCGTAATTTTCATTTATTGCTGAAAAGTGGTCTAAATCCATTAGAATCAATGAAATATCTTTTCTATATCTTTGAGCTCTGCAAAATTCTTCAGTAAGCCTTTGCATAAAAAGATTTTCGTTGGCAACACCTGTGATTTGATCTGTAGTTGCTGAATAATACATTTTCGTTCTGTTTATAGCCACAGAAGCCTGAGCCGCGAAAATCTTAAGCATCTGATCAGTGCGAGAAGTCATTATGTTGCCAGAATGTTTTGTGTCTACATAAAGAACACCTATATGATTTGTCATTTCTTTCAAAGGCACTACAGCTACAGACAATATACCAACATCTTCTGGACCCTTTTGTTTAGGACTTGGATTTCTAAAATTATGGGAAGGTCCTATCAGAGATTCTCCTGTATCAAAGCATTTGCTAACCAAAAACGAAGTTGCTTGTAAATCTTCTGTTATTTCATCGTTGTTGAAATTAATCATAGCAACAGTTTCTAGCCTGCCAAGTTCTTCATTAAATAGCATCATTACAGCACGTTCGCCGCCAGTAACATTAATTGCCATTTCAAGAGTAAAATCAAGCAGTCTAGGAAAACTAGCTATAGAATTTAATGCATAACTAACTTCGAGCACTGCTGAAAGCTCTTTAATGCGTGTTACCATTTCGCCTTCTGTCGCAGATAACGCAGGGTAATACTGTCTAGGTATTTTAGAACGAATAGTGGCGAAACTTTTGCGAACAAAGCTTTCATTACTATTTAGGAAAAAAGGAAAAAACCTGTCGCTATCAGGGCTATCCATAGCTTCATTTCCTTCTAACTGCAAGGAAACGAAAACATCATCGGTCATTTCTATAAAACAACCAGGGTTAATGGTAGCTATAAAACCTGGTTGAATCTTATTGCCATTAACAATTGTGCCATAAGGACTTTGTAAATCTTGAAGTGTCAAATAGCCTTCAGAATTATATCTCAATTGAATTTGACGGCGTGAAACACCCATTTTATTTAGCTGAATATCGCAATCATTTCCACTTCCAATTACGACACCATCACCATGAAGGCTAGGACTTCCTTCATAAAGAATTTGTCCATTTTTATCTGTAATTAGTATTTTCATTTCTTAACCCTATATCCGCATTTGCAGACTTTTTTTGTTCCAAGAACGCGACCACATTCTGGACAATATTTGCTGACATGGCTAGCAATCTTATTTTCGGCAGCTTTTAATTTTCTTTTCTCTTCTAATTTTTTTGCCATTTCAAGAAAAGCTAAGCCTTCACTTTCGCTAACCGATGATTTTTTTGCTGCTCCCTGAATCATTTCTTCATATTTTTCGGAATAATCGGGATTTTCTTCTAAATATGCTTCAAAAGCTTTTTGTGGATCTTTATGCTTTTTATAAAGGTGTTCATAAGAATAAATGGGTTCTTCTTCAAGTTTTTCTTCACATATTGCAATAAATTTTTCTTCCCAAATATCAAAAGAATCTTGCATAATCTCCACCTGCCTTTACCAATAATGAGGATTATACCTTAATAATTTGTAATTAGCAATTAGTAATTAGTAATGAGCCCTAACTTAGAGTTGTAACTTTCTATTTACAAAATTTTATCTTTGCTCTATGCTATTTATAGAATAATCAAATAATAAGTATGTAATCTATTTTAAAAGAACAATAAGAAAATAAGTCAAGGAGAACTGAAAATGGCTGCATATATTAACGGAAAAATCCAAAAAGGTATTGGAGAATCATCAAATACTGTTAAGGAACAAATGCCATTTTTTGAAAAATGTTTCCCAGAAGTAACCTGTTGTAAAGCCGCTACCATAAATGTCCTGCTTGAAAAACCTCTTGTTATCCTTTCTCCAGATTTTACAACAGAACCTTTACCTTGGCACCCTGCTTTTAAAATGGTTAAAGGTGGCGAAGTATTCAAATTTCTACGCATTAAATTACAAGTAGAAGGTTTTGAAGAAGTAAATGCCTGGATTTATAAAGCCCAGTTTTCACCCTATCAAGGAAATCCCTACTATATCGAAGTTCTTGCTCCTAAAATTAATTTTACAGGAAATCCTAACTGTAAAATCACTGTTCCAGGAAATTGCAATGAAGGCTTCGTAGTTATTGGCGAATCGAAAAGACCTTCGACAAAATAAATTATTATTCGTCTTAACAGCTTATCTCAAAATATACTGAGGCAATTATTGTTGTTGGTTGTTATTTGGTTATTGTTTAAACATAAATTGTCGAAATATATATTATGCGGTACAATTTTGTCTTATTAACCTTAATATTAGCTAGCCTTTTAATTATTTTATCCAACAGTATGTCTAATTCACAGACTGTGAATAAATACATTTTTCTTCATCAAAATCGCAAAAATGATTCTCAAATAAAATCTTCTCCATTATCTTCTGGGTATGACAATAATCAATCCTTTGAATTCACTTATGAACCTATAACCACAGAAGCTATGAAAAAAAGGGCTAGATCCATTTTCGGCGACCAAGAAATTACCCAAAGTAGAGAAGACGAAGAAACTTCTAGTATTTTAGGAATGTCTAATCTTGATGATTTTTCTTATGGTGAACAAAGCGCCATTATAAAAGACCTCGAAGCTGAAGCTAATCAAACAATCTTGAAACAACAAGCAGAACAAGAAAAACTATATAAAGAAAAACTCAAAAGAAATGTTGCCTCATATACAGCTAGTGTTGAAGCAAAGAAAAAAAGAGATTTAGAAGCTGCAATGAAAAGAGAAGAACCCGCTGAAAAACCTAACACTCCCAAATCACCCTTTGAGTATTATGAAGAACCAAATTACGATGACAATAGTGAAAGCTATGAAATAATTACTGGTAGCGATGGGAAAATAAGAATTATATCACCAGGTTCAAATTCTTCTAATACAATTATAGCTTCTAATCCCAATAATATTTCAGGGGAAACGCATTAAAATTTATTAAGAAAGAATAAAATCTGTAATAATCATAAGTTTGTTTTTTAATCATTAGCTAAGTATGAAAAATGACCGTCATCGCGAGGCGTTGAAAACGCTGTAGCGATCCAGTAAAAAATTTTAATGCGTTTTCGTTGAATAATATATAGCTAAGCTTGATTAGATATTCTTTTTCTGATAAAATCTCAAATTAATATGGAAACCAACAAAATCTACAAAGTTATAATACCCTATACAGAATCCGCTGGTTCTTCTAGGAAATATAAAATAGAATATACTGTTGAAGCCAAAAATTGTTCTGAAGCAAAACTTTTGGCTAAAAAAAAGTTTGATGACTATTCTATAAATAATAATGCATCTTGGATAAGAATACCCAACCTAAGTGCTATTAGAATTTGGCGTATATATCCAAATGATCCATCAACACCTCAGTTTATTGATGATTTAATAAAAAAATTACCCTGCAAAGACCCTAACGAAACCATTAAAATACTTGAAAGATTAGGCGAATTAGAAGATACAACTGCTAGTTCCAAAATCATATCTGTAATGAAGACAGATAATGCTAAAATTATCGCTGCTTCAATAAACACTCTTGGAAATATTGGTGATCCAACAAGTTTTTTTGTAGTTAAAAACTCTTATTCACAAAAAAACAATGAAGAAATTCGTCTTGCAGTAGTAAATACTCTTTATAAATTAGCATTACCAGAAGATGACATCTTAGATTTCTATCGTGTAGCCATTCATAATATATTAACCAGAGAAAATGTTTTTAAACTTGAAACTCCTGAGCTTATACCTTTGTGGCTTGCAGAAATATCAAACGACAATGAATTTGAAACAGTAAAAAATACTATTTTAAAATTAGGAGAAAAAGCATTTCGTGTTTTAACAAAACTTAACATTAAACACCCGCAAGTTTTTTCTCACGCTTCTAAATTGGTAGAAATGCTCAAACCCATAGCAACAGAGAAGAAATGGGAAGATTTACCTGAAGCATTAAAAAAATATAACCTTTTATAATATTTGATTGTATTAGCTTAATGTGATAGCATTTCACACAAATAAATAAAATCAGTTTGTCTGAAAACAAATAATAATTTACCAGATAAACAACGAAATGGGTTTCATTAAATATGAAAGAAAAAAATAACGTAATGAAAGCACTAGCTTTTTGGGTTTTATTGTTGGTTGTATTACTTTCATTTATTACAACTAACTCAGTTCAAAAAGCAGAACCAATGAATTATTCTGATTTTGTATCTTTGCTTCAAAATAAGGGCGGAGACTCACCAAAGCAGATAATAGAAATCACAATAAACGACAGAGAAGTAACAGGCAAATATAAATATAAAGTTGGTTCTTCTTTGTTTGAAAGTGAATCAGATCCTTTAAATACAGACAATAAATCTGATTCAGCAAATCGAAATAATGTTCCCAAAACAACTTACGGTTATTTTCGTACAATTATTCCAGAAGACCAAGGACTTATGGACTTAATCAGAAAAACATCTGAAAAAGGTCTTACAGTCAAAGTTGAACCACCTGCTCAAATGTCCTGGTGGTTGAACCTTCTTATCAACTGGTTCCCATTCATTATTTTAATTGGTGCTTGGCTCTTCATACTTAATAAAATGCAAGGTGGCGGTGCAAAAGCTCTTAGTTTTGGTAAAAGCCGTGCAAGAATGATTGACCCTACCGAAAAACGTGTTTTATTTAAAGATGTTGCCGGCATAAATGAAGCAAAAGAAGATCTTTTAGAAGTTGTTGAATTCTTAAGAGATCCACGCAAATTTACAGATTTAGGCGCAAAAATACCTAGAGGTGTACTCTTATTCGGACCTCCAGGGACTGGTAAAACACTTCTTGCAAGAGCTGTTGCAGGAGAAGCTAGTGTTCCTTTCTTCAACATAAGCGGTTCAGAATTTGTAGAAATGTTCGTTGGTGTTGGTGCTTCTCGTGTTAGAGACTTGTTCGATCAAGCTAGAAAGAACGCCCCCTGCATCATATTTATGGATGAAATAGATGCTGTTGGTAGACAAAGAGGTGCTGGTCTTGGTGGTGGTCACGATGAACGTGAACAAACTCTAAACCAGATTCTTGTTGAAATGGATGGTTTCGACAACACAAAAGGCATAATTCTAATAGCTGCTACAAACAGACCCGACGTATTAGACCCAGCTCTTTTAAGACCTGGTCGTTTCGACAGACAAATAGTAGTTGATAGACCAGATATTCGTGGTCGTGAAGAAATACTTCAAATTCACGTTAGAGAAAAACCTATTGCAGATGATGTTAATCTAAATGTTCTTGCAAGAAGAACCCCAGGGTTCGCAGGTGCAGAATTGGCTAATCTTACTAATGAAGCAGCTATATTAGCAGCAAGAAAAGGCAGAAAAGTCATACTTATGTCAGACTTCGAAGCTTCTATCGATAAAGTTATAGCTGGTTCTGAACGCAAAAGCCGCATTATTTCTGAAAAAGAAAAGACTAACACTGCCGTTCACGAAATGGGTCATGCTTTGGTTGCACATTATCTACCCGATACAGACCCTGTCCACAAAATAACAATTATACCTCGTGGTATGGCATTAGGTCTTACAATGCAGCTTCCAGTTGAAGACAGACTTTCTGTTTCAAGAACTCACCTTAAGAATCAAATCTGCATCCTTCTCGCTGGTCGTGTTGCAGAAGATTTAGTATTCAATGAAATAACTTCTGGGGCTTCTAATGACATAGAACGAGCAACCAAAATAGCTCGTAAAATGGTTTGCGAACTAGGTATGAGCGATGAAGTCGGCCCATTACATCTTGCCGAAAGTAATCAGCCAGTCTTCTTAGGTCGTGACTTTAGCACTAGAAACGACATTTCAGAAGAAACAGCTAAAAAGATTGACGAAGAAATCAAGAAATTAATTGATTGGGCTTTCAAAGAAGCAAAACGAATTCTTACTGAAAATCGTGAAATACTTGATAGATGTTCAAAAGCACTGCTTGAAAGAGAAACAATTAACGCTGAAGAATTTGATAAACTAATCAAAGGCGAAGAACTAGAACCTCTTCCTTCAATATCTAACCCAGCCACATTAGAAAATAAATCAAGCGAATCCACCATAGAACAACAACCTGCTACATCAGAAAACAATAAACCAATTGCTTCTAAAGATTATTAATTGAAATAATAATTACAAAAACAAAACCCCCGATAATTTTTATCGGGGGCTTTTTAATCCTTAATTCCTAATTCCTAATTCCTCATTCCTAATTTCTAATTATTTAATAGCTTCCTTTAGCTGACCGCGTAATCTTTCAAATTCCTTATGAGCATTAGCCGGTATAGCTCTTTCATTATCAGCCAAATAATTTATCTGAACAAGAACCTTTCTATAAACTTTGTTCTTCGGATTCTTTTTAGCAGAAGCAACCATCTTAGTCAAAGCTTCCATTTTGCCTTGTTTAACTTCATCAACTACTCTATTAACAGCAGCAAATTCACCTTGAGCAGCAATCATATCATCCCATAAGGTTTCTTTTGCAAAAGCCAAATCCTGATAAAGCCATGGACAATAATAAGAAGTGGGGAAGAAGATTGCTATACCTTTGGATTCTTGAGCTTCTTGAGTAGTGAATCTATTTGCTATAATAAACTGTTTTCCTGAGTCTTGGAGTTTTTTAATAGCTGTTTTTAAAGATTCATCAACATATTGCTTTTTCAAATTTTCAAGAGATGCTAAACCTGTTGGTTCTGTCATTAATTCAACAAAATGCAATAAATCCATATTGTCAGGATAAGCATATTTCTGAGTATAAACATTCATCTGTCTGAAAAATCTAGAATAGTCTTTTGCCATACCCACTTTGGCAAATCCATTTATCGCATCTATAAACTGAGGCAATTTACTCATATCTAATGCAGACTGTGTTGATTTAGCCTTACCCTGGCTACCACCATTATAGGAATCTCCAAAAGCATTAACCCAATTAATTGAAAAATCTCTTGGATTCATACCCTTTTTAACATTTTTAAGAATATCATTGTAAGGAGCACCTTTGCCTGGTTCTGTTTCTTCAGACCCAACCATATAATTAACTTGATCTTTTACAGCATAAGCAACTTCAACCATTTGCATTAAACAAGCATCAAAACAAAGAACATCTATTTTTTTGCCAAGAATTTTGTTTGCTTCATTTAAAGCCACTGTCAAATCATTTGTTGAAATATGATTATTACTTGAATCATCGTATGAAATACCTTTTAAAACTGAAGCAGCTTCTGTTTTATCTTTCCAACCAGACCCATGATTCCAAAATGAAAAAGCATAGTGCTTAGCAGGGTAGTTTTCTTTTACGAATTTTACAAATTTAACAAACTCTTTATAGTCACCCATATCGAGTTCGCCCATATCTTTCAATTTCTTAATATTGCCTTTTTCAATATAATTAATCTGAGCCGGTCCTCTTTCACGATCTATAAGAGAAACTATATTTAAGTATTCATTAGAACCAACTTGACTCATTTCTTCTTGGTCAGCTACACCAAATTCATCAAGATTGTTGTCAGCATTAAGAAATACAGCTAAAGTCCATTCTTTTTCTGGATTCTTTTTTACATTTTTTGGAGTAGCAGCAAATGAAGTGCTACATAAACCTAATATCAGAGCAGCTACAGCTAATATAGATGATTTTTTCATGTGGTCTCCTTATACTATTATAGCTTGAATCGAAGCTTATTTTTTAATTGTACATAAACCTAGTCAAAGTGTCAAACATTTAAGAATTAAGAATGATGAGTGAGGAGTGAGGAATTATTTTTTAGATTCTTTGTTCAAGGTTTTGGTTATTGAAATTAGTAAGCTTAGTATTTCGTAGTTGTCATTATAAAGACTATCAAAAAGATTATCTTCTAATATATCACTTTCGTGTAATAGCTCTAACCAGTATTCTGTTTCACTAGCTTCTTTATAAGCTATATATATTTTAGACTTAAAATCTTTTCTAGATTGCCCACTTTGTGCTTCTTTAATATTAGCTCCGATACTAGTACCAGATCTAAGAATTTGTTTAGATAAAACATATTCATTCTTTGTTTCACATAGGTACTTATATAATTTAATAATTCGTATAGCAAAAGCTTTGCTTTTGTTCATTACTATATTTTCTTTTTTATACATATAATTCCTAACTCCTCACTCATAATTCCTAATTTATCATAATTTAAGCAAAAAAAAACTCTAGGTTTCCCTAGAGTTTTTTTCGCTTAAATTATGATATTAGAAGCGGCTGTAGATTTCAGTGTAGTAAAGGTTAGACTTGATGTCTGGCATATTTTTAGCTTCAGTCTTAGAATTCTGATAGCCGAGTCTTAATCTAGTATTTTCAGCAAGCTTGTAAGTATATTCAAAAGTGATGATATTAGCTTCAAGATCTTCATAATACTGTGCTCTGTTGTCACGAGCAGCAATCTGATCACCGAAAACGTTACCACTCTGATCATCATCATTCTGAACCATATCATAAGCTAATCTGAAGCTGTGCTTATCATTATCTTTGAGAGTATACTTAACTTCTAATTTGATATCTTTGAGGTTGCAGAAATCCAGGTTGTTACCACCATTGAGAGCCATATTAGCAAGATAGAGATCTTCAAATATGGTTTCATCGCCGTCATGATATCTGTTCATGTTTTCAACATCGATATTAGCATGAGATTCGTCATCAGCCCAAGTGTAAGCTAATTTAGCCTGGAGTTGTTTCTGATCATCATACTTAACAGCTACGTGACCTAAGATACCTGTTGCATCTTCATCAGCTGCTTTACCATTTTCAATCTTGCTATATACCAAACCTAAGTCATATCTAACTTTTTCGTTGTTGTTGCTGAGCTTACCAGCAGAACCAAATTCAATTCTCATTGAATTGTCATGATTTGCACCCTGACCTAACTGATCATTAGCATTGTAATAAATACCTAAGTAGAGGTCATGACCCTTGGTGCTGTAGTCAGCATTGATGTTCCAAGTATTGTAATAATCTTCGTTACCATTAGCTCTGTCGAAGAATACGTTGAAAGCTACATCTACATCGCCACAGCGTTTAGTGTAGTTAACAGCGTCCATATAGTTGTGAACTACGAAACCATGACCGTGCTGATACCAATCACGACCAAACTTGAAGTCGCCGCCGAAGCTGAACATATCTTTAATCTGGATGTAAGCAACTTCTACATCACCAGTTCTCTTGTTGTTTCCATGCCATTCGTTGTTGTTCTGATTAACACCGGCATTAGGATCGTTTTCAATCATATTCCAACGAGCACGAGCAGTAACGTTTTCGTCAATCTGAGCATCCAATTGGAGTCTGAGCAATGTTTCGGTAGTATGACGATGATCTTCGCCTCTAATAGTAGCACCATTGAGAACTAAATCATCAATATTCATACCATAGTTGCGAACCAAAATGTCGCCAGAAAGTTTTACTTTGTCCATGCCGCCGTTCTTCATATAAGTCTTGATGCCATCAACATCTTTTTTGAGACCAGCAACATCTTCTTTTACAACTTGCATATCATCTTCAAGAGCAGTTACTTTAACGCCGAGAAGAGCAAGTTCATCTGCGAATTCAACAGTGAGTTTTTCAAGAGTCTGGAGGTCAGTCTTAGAAACTGAACCGTTGCCACCCATCTGTTCTACGTTAGCGATCATCTTAGCAGTGATCATAGCCAACTGATAACGAGTTACATTCTGGTTACCTTTGAAAGTACCATTGGGGAAACCCTGGATAATGCCTTTTTCGGCCATGCTGTTAACAGCATCATAAGCCCAGTGAGAAGCTGGAACATCAGAAAATGGATTAGCAGAAGCGATAGCTGCAGTAGCAAGAATCATAGCAGCAGAAGCAAAAATTGAAGTGTTCTTCATTATAGAACTCCTATTTATATATTAAAAAATTTATTTGGAGTTTTGAACCTTTTGCTTTGTTCTTCGGTCTTGCTTTTCTTTCTTTCCAGTCTATCGCGAGTTGCCTTGTTTCCTCTGACTCTTGGAAGATTTACTTCGTTAGCCCTTAGAACTTAGTTCAGATTCGTTACTCCTTGATGCTTAGTTAATTAAACTTAACTTTTTGCATCTCCGAACTTGATGAGGTGAATATAAACTAATCGTATCTCAAAGTCAACTTTTTTTTTCAAAAAAAATAATTTTTTTTTGAGATAGCAAACTAACTAAAAATCTTATGGATTGCTATGGCCCATCTAGAGCCAATTAATGACGTGTTGTACAAACATAATTTTTTAACAATTTTTTATGATATTCGTCATTTTTATTACAAAATTTTTAATTTGCTTGCCCTAAAAGTTTTGTAAGTCATTTATCGGCAAGTTGAAACTAGAACTTTAATATTTTTATAAAGGTACGGAACCCAACAACAAATGTACATTTTATGTATATATAACATTTTAGAACATAAGAGCGACGAGACTGAACGAGGCAAACGCAAACTTTTTCTTAATTAACTTTGTTAGCTATTTTTAGATTCAAGAAAGGATAAATAACTAATTATGAGCAGTTTTTTCAAAAGAAGTAACGGCATCTATTATTATCAATGGTATGAAGAGGGGAAACAGCACAAATGTTCTCTTAAGACCGATGATGAATTTTTGGCAAAACAGAGAGCGGTCGTATTAGACAAGAAACTATTTAAACATTCATTAAGCTATACTTGCGAAGAAATTAGTGTTTCAAACTGTATCGATAAGTTTCTAGAAAATAAGCAAGCTACAGTCAAGACAACTACTTATAAAAGATATATAACAATGTCTAAGAGTCTTAAAGACTGGTTTGGTATTTCCCCTGCAAACAAGCTAACTACTGAAGACATTGCTGACTATATTAATTACAGACGTAAACGAATAGCAGGCAAAACCATACATGAAGAATTAAATATTCTTAAAAGCTCGCTAAAAACTGCATGGGCGAACTATATGATTTCTGAGTTACCAATAAGAGTGTGGCCAAAAATAAAAAAGATACCTGTAAGACCAGAAACTTTAGGCTATTATTCTCTGCAAGATATTGCAAAACTAAAAAATTATTTCAAAGGCAAGAAATTTGAGCCTGTTTTTCTGTTCGCTTTATATACTGGCTGTAGAAGATCAGAAATAGCAAATATGAAAGTAGAAGATGTAGATATTTCTATGATGACAATAAGAATAAGAAACATAAAAACAGAATCAGATTCTAGTGATGTGTATAGGTATATTTCAATTAATTCACATCTTCTCCATATATTACAAAGACAGTTGAATAAAGTAAAATCAGGTCTTTTATTTCCATGGTTCTCAAGTGTAAGCATTTCAAGGTCAGCAAAGATAATGAAAAATGCTTGTAATAAATGTTGCGTTCCTTATAAGCGTTTTCATGGTCTTAGACACACTATGGCAACATATCTTATAGCTAGTGGAATGAATATAAGAGAAGTTATGGGTGTAATGGGCTGGACAGAGCTATCTACAGCCGAAAAATACATACATCTAGCTAATGCTATGAAAAATCGTATGAATATCGTGCCATTTTAAGTTTTGGTTTGCAAAAGCAAACGTTATTATTGTTGTTAGTAGTTATGGTAATTTTTGTAAAGACCCCTTTCGGCACTATGTGCCACTTCCCCCAGCCGATTGTCTCCGACAATCAGCCCCCTCCGTCTTTGGCTTCGCCAAATCCACCTCCCCCAAAGCGAAGCTTTTGGGGAGGTTCTTCATGAAAAAAAGATGCTCCCACGCTTGCGGGGGAGCTGTCGGCAAGCACAACTGAAGTGGTCTTTATGTAATATTTGCCTTGTATACCCCAAAACTAACTATTGCGAGAAGTTAAGAAAGCATTTATAATTTGATAGAGGTGAAATTTTATGCTAGTGTCTGTAAACCTAAACGACCAAGAAGAAGCGATAATTAATAATTTTGCTAAATCAAACAATCTAACTATTTCGGAAGTTGTTCGACAAGCCATTTTTAACCAAATCGAATACTTCAACGATTTAAAAAGAGAAGAAAAGCTTGATGAAGCAGATTTAGAAGCAAAAAAAACAGATAAAAGGTTTACCTCCGAAGAAGTATTTTCACCTTTAAGAAAATCACTTAATGTTTGATAAAGAATATAAACTTAGATTTTTACCTATTTTCTATAGAGATTTATCTTCTGTAGTTTCCTTATTGCAAACGAATTAAATAGTCCTCTAACAGCAAAAAGATTTATAGACGAGGTAGAAAGAGCTATCAACCAAAGACTTAAAGCTCCAGAATCTTTTGAACAGTATAAATCTGTTAAAGACCGTTTACTTCCATACTATAGAATAAAAGTAAAGAATTATTTTATTTTTTATGTAGTAATAGATGATTATATGGAAGTTAGAAGATTAATATATTCACGTCGTAGCTTATCAAAATATATATAGTTCTTATGACATATAGAGCCTTCATATTTTACTAAGTCTCTGCTTTTTTGCTTCTTCCAAGGTAATTGTATCTGGAAATATACCCGCCAAAGACTCCACTAATTTTACCCTATCTTGAAAAGGATTAGTTAGCTTAGATATAATCTTTCCATTGCGAGTTATATATATGTCTTCGGTCGCAGAGGCTGTGCTAAAACTAGTTTTTTAAGTTCTAATTAGATTATGATATTTGTCTACACATTTGTCATAAAAAGTATAGCGTATGGGCTTTAGCTCTGAAAGCTATACGTTTATGACAATGTGTAGACTACATAAAAAGGAATATTATTATTTTAGAGAATTTCAAGTTTTCGCACAGCCTCTGCAAGCGATAGCGAAGTAATCCAAAATTAACTGGATCGCCACGCATACTTAGTATGCTCGCGATGACGGTTATGCTATGGAACAAAAGTTTACTACTGGTTAAGTCACCCTCCCTTTAATTCCCTCCCTCAAGGGAGGGCTTTAGGACGACTTTTTCAACTTTCAACTAAATTAATTCTGAACCAAGCAGAACAATCAGTTTGTTTGTATTGTTCAAAGCCACAGCGTTTTAGCAAGTTTTGGGAAGCATAATTGTCTTTTTTAGTTTCAGCTATAATATGCTTTACATTTGGAAGATTCTTAACATATTTAATCATAGCGGTTAACGCCTTAGTCATATAACCCTTGTGTTCAAATTCTTTACCAAGCGCATAACCGACTTCAACTTCGCCATCAAAATTTGGCTTTCCTTTAAAACATAAGGTTCCTACTACCCTTCTATCAGATTTTCTAATAATAAACCAGTAGGTAAACCATAACCAATTTTCTTGAGGTTCAGACAAACCTAAAATAAATTGAGAATAAGCATAATCTTCAAGCAAACCATCTAAATGGAAAGCCGAATAAGTGCATTTTAGCTGTTTTTCTAAAGCAAAAATATCATTTAGCCAAAGAGCTAATTCTTCTGAATTTAAAGGATATATAATCAAATCTTCTAGTTCAATAGTCATCAGATTTCATTTTTTTATAGACAATCAAGAAATCTATCACTCACTTCGTGACAACTCTCCTAACTACTTCCTTTTAGGGAGCAATTGCTGAATAATTAAGGAAAGAAGTTTTGAACAAATTCTTTTGGAGAATATATTTGAATTAAAGCCTTTGAGTAATCTTTGGTATTACGAGTAACAATACAATCTAATTTACATCTTAAAGCTGTTTCAACCATCAAAGCATCTTCATAATCAGATAAAGCAGAATGTAAAGCTTTTTTACAATCAAGCTCAGTAGTATCTAATACTTTAAATAGTTTAAACAACTTATCCAGTTCTTTTCTGGTTTTACCAATATCATGAAAAAAATGATGCATTAAATAATAAATATCTGCAACAGATTTTGCTGTTATAAAAGCTTCAAATCGATAATTTGCTATACCTAAAAATATAGTATAAGCATCGTTGAAAAAAGTAGTTCTTTTTTGAAGAAGATCTATTATTACACAGGTATCGACAAGTACTTTCATATTTTCTTGAGTCTTTGTTCTTTTGATTCTTCTAAAGTAAGAGAATCTGGAATAATACCTACTAATGAATTTACCAAACTTACTCTATCCTGAAATGGATTAGTTAGTTTAGAGACAATCTTTCCATTTTTTGTAATGAACACGTCTTCTGTTTCTGATAACAATAAATATTTACTGAGATTTGTTTTTAATTCAGTAGCTGTAATTGGCATATAAACTCCTTATGAATATTCGTACTTTTATTATAATAAAATCGTACGATTTTGACAATAAAATAGGTCGATATTTAAGGAACACATTCACTACATTTTATATTTTATATCTTATATATTATAACTTTCCAAGTTATGCTAGAATAGCAAAAAAAACAAACAAAGCAGGTAAACAAATGAAAAACATAAATTTTCGTATTTTAACTACTCTTCTTATATTTAATTCTCTTTTAATCTTTTCAAATGTTGTCTTCGCACAGAATCATCCCTATCCGCCACAAAGACCAACAAATCAAACTAATCACTATCCTCAACAACATTCCAAACAACCAAACAAACCATCAACTTATCAACCGACTCAACATATTCCACAACAACCACAAACTCCTGTTCCGCCAACTCCCCCACCCCCCCCACCTCCAATAAGACAAGATTTTAATTCAAATGCAATGTATATGAATCTTGGGCAACTTCCTAGAAATGGAATCAATCTAACAGCAGAATCTGGAGCTATGGCCGAAGGAAGTTCAATAGAAATTAAACAGCTTGGCTTCAACGAAGCTATTTCTGAAATTTTTACAAATTGTAAAAGCAACAGATTTATAGCCGTAGGAGACCTTTACGAAATCAAAACTACTGGAATGAACCAATATTCAGGGCTTCCAATAAAATATGTGCTTATGGCCAAAGGCAATGTACCCAACGACAGCAGATTATTTATGCTTGCTAGACTTGGAACAGAGATATATTTTATTCCTGCAAAATCCACTTTTAATTATGGAATGGTAATTGGTGAAGTAAATTCTTGTGCAATTTACGACAAAGTAGCTTTAATAGCAGATACCAGTCACAGCAGAAACTATGTAAAAAGTTTTATGCTTTCTTGTGCCTTAAACTCACAAAACCAACCATCTAATCCATATTACGCCACACTATCAGACAATGATGGCTTTGCAGTTTCTGCCCATATTTTTCCTGAAACTAGAAGAACTTCTAGTTTTACATCTCAGACCCTAACGATTATACAGCCACAAACTTCTGTATCAATAAATATATATAAAAACATAGATCAGGAAAAAGTATTAATTCAAAGTCTTCCATTTACTCCTGCAGGCAATTATTCTTTCTGTAAAGTCGATTTAAGTAATTTTGAACATTATTATGACAACAGTTCTATTAGCTATGTTACTTGGATAGGATTTGAAAATACTAACATCGAAGATATTCCAAATGCTCTAATATTTAGAGCCACTTGTTATGATGAAGAAGGTATATGTTATTCAACTGAAGATCAGCTTGTTTATATTGCTTTTCCTGAAGACAATTACAACTCACCTTTTTCTGGTGGAAAGGGAACTTCAAGCAATCCATATATTATAACAAGCGTAAAGCAGCTTGATAAAATCAGAGATTACAAACGCCGATTTTTCAGATTGGGCTGTGATTTAGATTTAAGAAGTTATCAAGATGGAAACTGGCTTGCTTTAGGAGATAACGAAGAACCCTTCAATGGCTCTTTTGACGGCAACTCAAAAAGTATTAGAAACCTTTCTATTAATGAACCTAACGAAAATTACCAAGGGTTGTTTGGTTGTATTAAAAATGGTTCTGTTAAGAATCTAAAAATTGAACTAGCTCCTAGTGGAATTATATGTGACAATTATGCTGGAGCTCTTGCAGGTTACTGCTCCAATGCTAGAGTTTTCCAATGTTATTCATCTGGTGTTATACAAGCCAACAATTATATAGGTGGTCTTGTAGGCTATTCTGTTAATAATACTTCTATTAGGAAGAGCATATCTGATTTTTCAACAAATATGAGCGTTGCAAATACCACTGTTGGTGGGTTAATTGGTTATGCTGAAGATACCACAATCACAGACAGTCACACTAATACCAGTATTCTTTCATCTGGAAATGATTGTTCTATTGGAGGGTTAGTAGCTCAAGGCGAACGTGTAAAAATCCAGAATTGTTATTGTACTGGAAGTCTTAAAGCAGGAAGAACAGGTTATGCAGGTGGTCTTGCGGGCTATATGAACAACTGTGAAACAAAAGGCTGTATAGCTTTAAATAGTCGTATTGAAGGCGAAAATCAGGGAAGATTAGCAGGAAAAGCCAAAAGTAGCAGTTTTATAAGATGCTTTGCCTGGGAATACATTAGAGATAGAAACAATAAATATCTTTCAGAAGGTGGTTTTGGAGCTAACGAAGCAACCAAAGAAGGAAGAAATGGCGAAAGTATAAGCAAAGGTTCTTTCTATGGTTCAAAGACAAGAAATAAATTCTGGACAGTAAACAAAAAAGTTGGATTTAATCTTAATTCTTGGGTATTTAACTCTGGCTATAATTTGCCTCAATTAAGAGGTATGCCTTCGATAGCTAACCCAGACTACTTTAGATAATTAGGAATTAGGAATTAGGAATGAGCAATTAAGAGGCTAACACATCTTTATGGTTAGTGGTTGGTGGTTGGTGATGGGTGGTAATTGTTAATAACTAACAGATAAAGAAAATATTTGCTCCCCCGAAGAGCTTTACCTTTGAGGGAGCATCTTTTAAAAAGGTTATTAAATCTTATAAGAAATGCTTGTAATAAAGGTTCTGTCGTATTTTTCCTTGGCATCAACAGGAGCTTTGTTATAATCAATAATGTATTTCATTTCGGCGTCAATCTTTTCATTGATAGTGAAGATTAGGCCTACAGCAGTTTCTGTTCTGTAACATTCATCAGTATCATCTTTTGGTGCCAAAAATCCGAAATGACCTGCAAATCTTACGTTATCGGCAACTTTTCTTTTGCCATCTAAACCAAATCTTAACCAAGTTTCATCATCTTTAGTATTATCAGTATATTCTTCTTTTGTGAAATCAAGACCGAGGGAGCAAGAAAATACGGTTTCTTCACCTTTAATAAAATAATTAATAGCACCAAGCCCTAATTTATACTGTTCTTTATAACCAGCAAATTCATCTTCCATATAGCCTAAATTTGCATACCAAGAGAATTTTTCGTTCTTTATAAATTCACTAGAGAATTTCAACTGTTTCTTATCTGCATTCTTTTGACCATCAGATTTACCATATATTGCTAGAGCATCATAACCGAACTTTAATTGTTCTGATCGCTTCTGAGTCAGATTCAAAGTGAAGTTCATTTTACTTTCATCAGTATTACCAGTGCTTTCTGTATAACCAAGGCCTACACGACCTTTAACGGGTTCAAGAGATTTAGCTGATGAAGCTGGAGCTATAGCAAGCTGCATTCCTAATAAAGCTGCTAGTAAATAAATATGTCTACGCATTGTTTGCCTCCGAATAGTAGCATTTGTTTTTTTATGTTTTTGTATGTTTATCTTTGTTTGCGCTACTACTTTTTATTATCGGAAACATTAAGAAAAAGAGTTAATTAAATAATGAATTCTCGAATAAAGACCCCCTCAGTCAGCTAAAACTGACAGCTCCCCCAAGTGGGGGAGCTTATAAGAAAAGTCAATGCAAAACCTGTTTTCTAGAGAATATAATTACAGCCAAAACATAAAAAATGACTGCCCAAAGCAATGAAAAGCCCATAGGTTCCAAAACCTTTTCAGACAATATGGTAACGCTACCATCAAGAACATTTTGAATAATATTTAAAGAAAACAAATCAGTAAAATGCCTAGTAAAACATAATTTTTCTAAAGGTCCGAACCATTTTACCAATTCTTTCAGCATAAAAGCAGAAAGATAAAAAACATGTATCGCCATAACGCTACCTATAGAACAAAAAGTCATCAATATGGCTGATTCAAAAAACATAGAAAAAACAATGAAAAAGCCAATCATCATTAAATTAGCAACAAAAGTAATTACTAAAAGCTGAAAAGCTGAAGAAACTGAAACCATAGAAATGGAAGTATCCATTAATTTTTCTTGGAGCGGATTAGGCAACACTCCTGAAGGCTGAGTTATTGCTCGAGCAATAAACAAATCTGCTTGCAAAATAAATCCACCAAGCAAAACAGCTATCAATAAAAATATTATAATAGAAGAAGTCTTTGCTACTATAACTTGCCATCTTCTAACAGGAGTTAAAAGAAGGGTTTTCATATATCCACGACCAAATTCTGTTGAAAAGCTATCGCCAACTATTAGAGCCAAGAAAAATGGAGCAGTGTAACCAAATATAGTAAAATGGCTAGTAAACATCGCCTGTATAATTCTCTTCATAGCTAAAAACTGAAAATCACCTAAGCCTAAGCTTTTACAGCTTATATAAGCTATTAACAAAGCCAAACTAGCAATTATAGGAGTGATATTTAATACTATTAAGAACAAAAAAGCTTTTTTATTATTTAATATCTTTCTTAGTTCAAAAAGAATCAAATTCCATAATCTTAACATGGTTATTTTTCCCCCTCCTTTGATTCTTTTTCTTTAGTAGTTTGAGTAGTTTCAGTTGAAGAAACAAAAGTATTTGAACCTTTATTTGTAAGCTTCATAAATGTTTCTTCCAATGATTGTTCCAACGGAATCAAAGCCTGAACTTTTATTCCAGCTTTAACCAATATTTCATTAACCAAGTGAGAGGTATCATTTTCTAAATCAACAACAAAGCCTCTCGGGGCAAGAGTTATTGATTTAACAATATTTTGAGCGGCTTCTAGTATATTTTTAGTTCTCTCAATAGAATCATCAGAAACCCTTATTTCATAATGTTCTTCATTTGAAGAAAGTATATCAGAAACATACCCTTCCGTTAATCTCCTACCTTTGTTTATTATTACAACGTAGTTACAAAGCTTCTGAACTTCGTCAAGCAAATGACTAGAAAGAAAAATAGAAGTTTTCTCTTTTTCATGAATGTTCAGAAGTATTTCTCTCATTTGAACTCTTCCAACAGGATCCATTCCGCTTGTAGGTTCATCTAATATTAATAATTCAGGTTTATGCAAAAGGCTGAAAGCTACTCCCAATCGTTGTTTCATACCAGTAGAAAATGTTCCGAAATTTTGATTAGTAGCTTCTTTTAGACCAACCATATCAATTACTTCGTGTATTCTAGAATAATTAACTGGCTTATAAAGGGAACCAAACCACTTAAGGTTTTCATAAGCAGATAAAGTGTCTATAAAACTTGGGTTTTCAACTACTGCCCCAATTCTTTCCAAAGCAGAAGTCCTGTCTCCTGGCAATTTGTGTCCTAAAAGTTCTATTTTATCTCTAGGTGTAGGAAGAAGTCCAAGCATCATTCTAAGGGTTGTTGTTTTCCCAGCTCCATTAGGACCTAGAAATCCAGCTATAGCATTTTTTGGAACACTAAAATTCAGATAATCCAGTACTGTTTTATCACCAAACATTTTATGTAAAGCTGTAACTTTTATTGCATAATCGCTATTTGACATCTTTTAAAGGCTCCTGATCATTATTGTTCGCGATGATATACTTTTATGAAGCACTCCTAAACGGTTATAATAGAGCTTGGCTCTTGATCATATAATGCATGATATAGTTCTATGCCCAATACTTTTAATATAACAGTAACAGGCACTGCTAACAACATTCCAACTATACCAGCAAGACTTCCTGCAATAGTAAGAGCAAGCATAATTGTCAAAGGACTTAAACCCGCATTTTCCCCTACTACATATGGCTGCAAATACCAACAATCTATAAATTGAACAACTGATATAGTTGCAATAATACCAACCCACAAACCAATACCTGCATCAGACTGAGTAATTGCAGCGAAAAATGCAAGTATAGCGGAGAAGACACCACCTAGATAAGGTATAAAATTAGCAATGCCAGACAGTGGACCTAAAAACAAACTTGCTTTTAAACCAGATATTGCAAAACCTAAAGTTATTAACAATGCAAAAATCAGGTTTTCAATACATTGCCCACGAAGCATTGCACTAAGCTGCTTATCTATCTTATTCAGTATTTCAAGAGTTTTTTCTCTGGAATTTGGTGGTATCAGTTTCTTGAAACCATCATAAATATTGTCTAAATCAAGTAAAATATAAAAAACAAGTATTGGAATAAAAAACAAATTAAATACACCAGAAAAGGTATTTCCTAAAAATCCAAATAACTTACCAGATACGATAATCAAACCATCTTTAAAAGCTACAATAGCTTCAGTTAAATATTCTTGAAATTTAGTGTTTTGCAAAATATCAGACAAATTATCTTTATAATCAGGAAACCATAATTTTAATTTATCTTTAACAACTGTTTGAAGACTATTGTATTGAGTATTAATTCTTGTTGTATCAAGATTTTTTATCTTCAATCCCATATCAGTAGCTTGTTTTATCATTGAAAACATTACCGGAACTACTATTAGTATAAAAATACTTATTCCAAATATAAAAATCATTGCAACAGCCCAATTTCTAGAAAATCTTTTCTTGGTAAGAAATTGAACTACTGGATTAAGAATATAAGCTATAACTAAGGAAACTAAAAATGGAGCTATAACGTTATAAAGATAATAGATTAGAAAAGCAAATATAGCAAAACCTATAAAAATAAGGATATTTTTCGTAGTAGAAGAAAGATTTCTAATTGCCATAATTACCTACTTTATCAACGGAAGCGATATTTTCGTTCATTTTAATTATCAAATCTATTTCGCCACGGCTCATATTTAATTCAGAAGCTATCTGAGGAATAGAGGTTCCTTGTTCATATTTTTCCAATATTTCTTTAACAACAAGTTCTTTGCCTTTAGGCAAAAACATCTTTATATCTTCTTTGTTAACATCTGTCAAAGATTTTGTTTTACGATTATGAGTTGAAACAGGTGAATCTATGATTTTTGGGAATAACTCAGTTATCTTCCCTTTTACGCCACTAGCAGGCTCAGAATTCAAAGAATTCAAATCTTTTTCATCTAATTCTATAGCTTGGTTGGCTATTTCGGCAAAACCAGTATCTAAGCCCTCTAATTGACTAGATATTTCTTTTGTAACCATTTCAGAAATAGAAAAACTTATATTACTTATTTCTTTTCTAATATCAGCAATCTCTTTAGTAATAGATGATTTCATATTTTCATCAAAATCTGTTTGTTTTGAAGATTCGTTAGTTAAGTTGAGTTCTAATTCTTCAACTCGTTTATTTAGAAAACCTAAATGTCGGTTTAATGAATTAATTTCATTTTTTAACTCATCTATTACCGTTGAAAATTCTTTTCTTAGAGCTGCGATAACCTTTTCATCAACATTAGAAGAAGGTGTAACAGAGACACCACCAGATAGATTGCGTTCTTTAAGAATCTCTACGCCTTTATCTATAGCATTAATTAAGTCTCCTGCATATAGACACTTTTTATCTGCAATAGACAAAAGTTCTCTCATGCTTTCACACTTAACTTCCATCGCATTAAGATATTGGTTAGTTGCTATTTCCATGTTTTCCTGTAAATGCAAGAAGCTTTTTTCTAAGTCTTCTATATTCTTATGCAGAGCAGCAATTTTATGTTTATCTTTGTGCTTTCTAATCAAAATAGCAATAATAACACCTAACAATGCAAAGATAATACCTATGCTCAGCCAGAATTGCCAAATATCCATAAAAAAATAAGCCCTTTAAATATAATTTGTGAAAATAGCTTACTAATGGTACCATACAATCATGTCAAAGTACAAAAAGTTTTGGGGATTTTTTTTCAGTATATTATTTTTGTGGCTAGCACTTAGAGGAATAGACTTTTATGCTATACCTGATGCTATACTAGCCATGGATCCTACTTATTTTGTTTTAGTTCTTTTGTCATACACATTAGAAATGATTACCAGAACTTATCGCTGGTTAATAATCCAACCAGCAGAAAAAATGACGTTCAAATATTCCTTCTATGGTCTTCTACTTACTTTTTTCTTTAATAACATTCTTCCTGCTAGAGCAGGAGAATTTTTCAAGCCATTTTACTACGCGAAAAAAGGAATCGCGGACTCTGGTGAAACTTTAGGGACAGTTGTATTAGAAAGATTCTTTGATGGAGTCATGTTAATAACTCTCATCCTAATATCTTTTCAAACTTTTGCACAAAGCGAAATGCTCAAACAAGCAGGCATTATTACAGCAGTATTCTATGCATTAGTCTTAGTTGGAATAATACTAGCCATTTTTAAACGAAACATATTTGAATTAATAACAGAAAAGATTATTAGTATTCTTCCTTCTAAAATTAGAAATTTCTTAAAAAATCTTATATCTAAGTTCGTAGACGGGCTATCAACCATAAAAGACTTTAAAAGACTTGTAAAAATAATAGTTTCTTCTGCTTTCTGCTGGGCAAGTTCTGTGTTAACAATGTGGCTTTGTCTTAAAGGTTTCGGTTTTGGGGAAAATATTATCCAAGCTTCTTTTATTTTAACAGTTTTGTCCATTTCATCAATGATACCTGCTAGTCCGGGAGTACTTGGAGTTTATGAATACTTATGTGTTTTTACACTTACAAAAATTCTTGGGCATACAGAAAATGAAAGTATGGCTTTTGCAATAGTTATGCATGGAGTTCAATATTTTTATATTTTAATTTTTGGAATAATAATACTCTGTTTGGAAGGTATAAAAATCAGCGAATTTAATCCTAACTATGAAAAAATGAAGACAGAAAATGAAAAAGTTAAAGATTAAACTTATTTTTTAAAAGATTTACTCTGCTGTTACATAACAACTCCCCCAACAGTCTAGAGTTGGAGGAGCTTATAAAATAATCTATCGCTAGGAATTATTAATCAACTATCAAAAACATTGTCTTTGTCGCTGGAATCATCAATCATTCCTTGCTCTTGTGGGTTATTTTTAGGGTCAAAAGCTCTGACTTCATCATCTTTGAAAGCTCCGTGATGATGACTTCCTCTTGATAAAGGTTTGTAATGATGGTGCTTATAATAGCTGTGTCTATAGCCATACCAGTAATCATCATCATACAGACCGTAACCCATTAGACCAACTCCTGAAACAGAAGTATCACCTGTCATATGGTCATAACAATCTTGGCAATAAACCCTATTGGTTTCAGGGTCTATAACTTTGTTTCTAGGATTGTTTTTACCTGCTTTTACTACTACTTCTTTACCACATTTACAACAGTGATTCTCATCAACATCTAGAGAATTTCCGCCACCAGCTTCATCTAATGATTTCGCATAGCAGTCAATACAGCAAGTCTGCTGGCTTTGTGGATGAGTTCTTTTATGCTTAAAACAAACGCCACAACCACAAATAGAACAAGTATCTATCGCTTCATTTTCACAGTCCCTTAAAACTAAAAAACCTGTTTTTACCTGGCAGTTTGCCATATTATTTCTCCTTTTTCAAAATTTCAGCAACAACAACCGCTCTAAGTCTTGGGTCCATAACTTCTATACCCATAACTCCGACAGCATATGACATATAATTAAGGTCTTTTGTGCTGTATAAATCTTCTTTGTCTTCTTGTTCTCCTAAAACTTTTTTAACTTTATATTTGCCAGATTCTTTTGATTGGCTTACAGAAGCTATATAATTACCTTTGTGATAAACTTTTAATTTTTCAACATATTTTTTCTTTTTTCTTTCAGCCACATTTTTTATTTCGTATGTAGGAGTTGCTAGTTCTTCGTCTGAACCTATTTTCATTTTTCCTGAACTGAATTTAACTTTGCAAACAAGTGATTCTTGCCCATTTCGTTCAAGAAAAATTTTAAAACTATCTTTATCATCCTCTTTAACTTTTTCTCCCTCTTTGTTTTTTTCGGGATACTTTACTGCAACAAAAGTTGCTTTATCATCATCTTCATCTCTATATTTATATTTTATTTTTCTAGGATTATTAGGATCTATTTTTGCCTTAAGCTCAAGAGTTACTAATTTGCCATGATAATCATTCATATTGATTTCTAGCTTAGTTGTGCCAGAAGCTTTATTTGTCTTTATTACAAGAGCTTCTTCTTTTTGAGCAGATTTAAACTTTACTTTATCTGGAACTATCCTTTTATAAGAATAACCACCCTTTGCAGGAGAAGAATCATCAAAAACACTAATTCCAACCAAAAGCAAATTAATTATAAAAAGCGATATAAATATTATTAAATGTGATTTAAGTTTCATAAATAACCTCTTCGATCAACCCAACACAGAGTAAACAGCAGCCATCATATCTACTGCCTTTTCTCTTATTAAAGCTTCTTCTAATCTTGTTGTTTCAACAACATCTTTAATAACAATCTTTTGGTTCTTTTCTCCGCTATTTACAACAGCAACATAATCGCCAATTTTTATCTGACCTTCAGGAAGAGGAGAATAGATTTTTGCAGGAACAACAAACATAGCTTTTAAAGTTATTTTACCTTTTTCCTTATGCTTACTTCCGCGCTTTTTATAAATATAAACTTCATTCAAAATCTGATGAAGATGATAGTTTACTCTTGTGCCATCAGCCATAGTAGCTGTTAAATCCATAATATCGCTTTCGTAAACAGAAAGCCCTCTTTTCATTCTTATGCCTTTTTCAGCAATCTGACTTGCTGTAAGCTTGTTGGCACTTGTTGCTATTTCTTTTAAATTAGTAACCAGAGTTATTTTTGAATCATCTTTCATGTCCTGGGAGATAACTCCTGTAAAAGGCAACAACAAATCTTTAATAATTCTTACATAAAAAGGAGATGCTTTTTTATGTTTATCTTCAAACTCAGAATTGTTATACCAAACAATAAGGAAATACTCAGCCAAAGTAATAATCAAAGCATTAATAATAGTTCTCACATAAGGATTTGCATAAAAAGAAGGTAATACTGAGGAAATTACAAAACCTAATGCTACAGGAATAAGACAACCATAAGAAAAAGCTCCGCCACAGCCGACTTTACCGAACAAGGCTTTTTCATATTCTTCGACTATCTTTTTTTCGTCTTCAATTAAAGGTTGGAAATAATTCTCTTTTAAATTGGTAAATGTATCTTCTACGCGAAAACCTTTTGTATCACGTAATTTAATTTGTTCTTCTTTTAAAGCCACGTTTTAACTCCAGGTATTTTAATAGATTCTCTTTTGATGATAACATATTACTATTCTTCTTCTTCGAAGTCGATAAGTTTAGGCTTGTTACTTTTATCAAAAGCTTTTTCTTCTGTTTTTTTATCTTTTTCTGTCTTTTCTTCCTCGTAACGACAGAACCAGCTTTCGCCACCTACATAGGGAAGCATTTTCCCATAAAGTTCTTTATCAAGCTCTGTAATTTCTAATAATTCAAATATTTTATTTAAATCCTCTTTTGCAATAAAAAGAGGTATTTCCTTTGTTTCTGGAGAATAAACACTTGATTTAATATGCTTTTTTATAAAAGCTTCCCTTATTTCTTCTGTACCTATCAGTTTTTCAAGTTCTGAAAAACGTTCATTATTAGTTGTGGTAAGAAGATGGAAATTATATTCCTGCTTAGATTCATAGCTTTCTAAAAACTTCTCAAAATCTTTGAAACTACTTCTAATTTCAGCAATATACTTACTTTTAACAGGAATACTTTGATTATGAGTATTAATAAAATTTAATTGTTCTTTGCTGTATTCTATAGCAAAAGTTAGCTGCTCTGAAAGAGTCTGCATTAAATCAATCTGATTTTTAACTAATTCAATAATCTTTTTATTGGTCTTTTTAATGTAAAACCCTGTTTCAGATAAATTATTAGTCTTGAAATTTATTTTTTCAAGCTTATTTATATTTTCTTCTTCTTTTAAAATCAGACCTTTATAAGCCTCATTAATTTTTTCATAACTATTCAATGAATTTGATATTTGCTTTATTAATCTATCTACTTCTTCGGGAGTATCTTTGATTTCATCTGTTAAAGTCTTTTCAATATCTAACAAAAACAAACAGATTTTTTCTGTATTAATTTTTAATAATTCAGGAAAAACATAAGAAGAAGCATATATAGAAAATGGTTGTTGTTTTGTACTATCTAGCAAAAGATAAAAATTGCGTTTTATTATACCATCGTTTTTTTCAAATGAATTTATGGCACATCCAATTCTAAATGCTCTATAATTAGTGTTATAAACTTTTTGAAGTTCTTCTAAATTTGTCTTTAAACTGTTAAGTTGTCTACCTGTAGACTTTTCCAACCAAGTATCATCAGGTTTAGCTTCTTTATCCTTTTTTTTTGATTTTGGCTTTACTTTAACCCTATCTTTCTCTGTTTCACCATCTATCTCTGATGATTCTTCTTCCTGTTTATTTATACGATTTTCAGGTTGTGTATAATCAAATAAAAATGTTTCTGAAGCTAAAACTTTTCTTTGTTCTGCTTCAGAAACATTTGATATTTCAGTTTTGGGTAATTCTACTTGCTGCTCTTCCGAGAAAGCAGCTCTATTAGCTAATATACTAAGAAATAATAAGATTGAGGTAATTGTTATTCTTTTCATGTAAAGTATTATACAATATTTTTACATTAAAGAGAATCAGTAGCAGCTCCTCCTTTATAATTATTTTTTATTGCAGAGGGATTATATGTATTTATGGTAGGAAATGCGCTAACATTACTTGCAGCTTTTTCCTTTGCAATCATATTTCCATACCAAGTATAAGTTTTATTGATAGGATTTAATATAGCATAAAGTTCAGCCTTACCATCTCCGTCAGCATCGACATATATTTTGTCGGACACTCCATCAAGGTCTAAATCATATTCCCACTGGTCTATTTTACCGTCAAAATTACGGTCATACTGATAGTCGTTGAAATGACCATCGAAATTTCTGTCTGTAGCCCAGTAATCCGGTCTTCCATCAGCATTTCTATCTGTAATAATTAAGTCGATTACACCATCTCCATTTCTATCAAACTGTCCAATACCTTTATTAGAACCAGTAAATGCCTGTGAGGTATTCGGATGCATAGACACCATATCTGGAGCTGACTCCCAGCCCTCTAAAGCTGCTTTTAGCTGATTACTACCAGCTATCATAACTATGCCAGCTATGAAAGCACTTATATATATGCCAATTTTACGGTTTAACATACTGACCTCCATGTGATAAAAAGAAAAAGTATGCAAAATCGAATCTTTGGCAAGAAGTTTTTTATTATTTTTGAAAACCCAAAGAAATGGAAAATCTAGAAAAGAAAAAATCAATAACAGCTTTAATTCTATCAATAGTATCAGGAACCAAAGATACTCTATATCTTATAGAACGATAATCATAGTCTGGGTAAACCATAGGTTTTTCATCAATATTGTCATTTTCAAGAAGAACTTTGTTTCCAGTAAAAGTTGGCATAATCACAAGTCTTCTTATAAAAGCTTCTGGAAAAGCTTTGTAATACTCAAAAATTTCAAAAGTGTTTAATACTTCTCTCCAAAAGTCAGATATTTCAATTTCAAAAGAATCTACCAACAAAAAAAGGAACCGCCTTTCCCCTTTTAACTCATTATTTATAAAACCTCTAACTCTTTTATAAGCGGGAATAGGCTCTATATTAAATAGATTTAAAGGAACATCTATTGGCTGTTTAACAGTATATACTTCTACATCTTTCTTAGAAGCCCTGGAATCTTGTTCCGAAGCAGTAATTAAGAAAGCTAGAAATAATGATAAAACTAATATTATAAAAGCAGCTATTGTTGGTTTGTTATTCATTATTATAATTATACAATAGCAAATAAAAATCGAGGTAGTAAAAAAAAGCTAAATTAATAAATATAAAATGCCGATATATTTACTGGTAAAATTCTTCCCTAAAAAAAGAGAGTTTCAAGACAGGAGAACAAGAGATTATGTTATGTCCACAATGTAATGCCCCAATGTCCAAACATTCACACAATGGTCTTCAAAGCCCATATTTCACTCTTAATTGCAGCCACTGCAAATTTGTTGTCTTTTATAGAGGCCAGTTAAACTTTAAAGAATAATCAATATATTATTTTGCCTGTGTAGATTCTTTATCTGACGAAGATTGAGCAAGTTTTCTCTGCTCAACTTCTGACGTATCGAATCTAATTTCGTCTTCAAGTTTGGCAAAACCTTGACCAAGAATCTGTCTGGCATCGGCAACAATTATAAAAGCCTTGGGATCGAACTCGTAAACAAGAGTTCTCAATAGAGGCAATTCCCCTCTTTTAATGGCAGTCATTAAAATATTTGTTTTTTTGCCTGAATAAATACCTGTACCTTCTAGAACAGTTGCCCCTCTACGAAGATCTTCTATTATAGCCCAACCAATAACATCTGGTTCAGAAGTAAAAATAAATACTGTTCTAAAACTAGAAACTCCTTCTAAAACCATATCTATTACCTTGCTTGAAATATAAACATACAGAATACTATACATTGCAAGGTGCATGCCCTTAAAGTAAGCACAAGCAGATAAAACGGCGATATTCAAACACATAGAAACATGAGCTATTGGAAGCTTGTAAGCAAAATGTATTATCTGAGTGATAATATCAGTACCACCTGTTGTTCCACCTGTTTTGAAAATAAGCCCCATAGCTATACCAGAAGCAATTCCACCATATAAAGTAGCTAAGAATAAATCAGTTGTAAGTGGATGTACAATAAAATGACTTTCTATAGAGTCTAAAAAAGCTAAATATGGTGACAAATCCCCAAAGTGATAAGCTCCCATCATTATATCTGTAGCGATTGAAGAAACTATGGTAACATAAATCGTTTTCCAAGCTGTTTTCTTGCCAACCATTTTAATTTGCATAGCAACAAGAAAAATGTTGCCTATTAAAATAGTTAATCCTATTGGAACTTGTTTTATACCATATAAAATAGTAGCAATACCTGTTAAACCAACAGGAACAATACTATTAGGGGCTGTAAAAGCAGCGACACAATAACCTAGTAGCCAAGAACCGAAAGTCAAATAAATAAAATCTAAAAAACGAATAGAATCTCTTGATTTAGCCATAATGCAATGTATAAAAGTTTAAAAATTTCTGTAATTCAAAAGAAAAGCATATATTTTACTTTATAGTTTGGCATCCTGATTCCATAAAGGAAACAAGTTAATTTGACTTTTTTATTCGTGGAACCAAACATCAATAGCAATAGCAGCTGCTAATGTTACCATTGCCATGCTAGAATCAGGTGTTTCTGAAAGCATTTGTACATCAAAATCATCTGCTGTAGTAAAAGCTTCACGCAAAAAGCCACCATAGCAATGACTTATAGTAGCTATACTTTTTCCAGCAACATCTTTAAATTCAAAATTATTAAAATGCCAATTTCCTTGAATGGAACCAATAATTTGTTCTCGTTCATCCAAAACTTCAATAAAAGGTTTTAAAAAACAGGAATTGGATTTTAAAAAGCATAAAATACGTCCTTCTGAGCTCTTAACAGTAAAAACTGGTTTAATTATAGAAATTGGTTGGTACATTTCAAGAATTAAACTGCCTTCACTAGAAACCATTTCAAGTTTTACTGGCAATAAAGACTTATCAAAAAATGCTTTTCCTATTTTAACTCCAATACCTGTTTTTTCATCAACAGCGGCCAAACCACAGCCCGATTCAGGATCTGAAATCATGTAGGACTCATTGAGGCTAGTAGCACCAATTGCTTCGTGAATATGATACCTTCTCCTATAAGCTATAGCGGCCATATTAATTCTCCTTACCAAATATATGCCTTGGTCTTAGGAGACCATTCAATTGCTTCAATACCCTGTTTTGTTGCAAAATCTAACATATCGCCATAAACATCCACGTCTATAGCTGCTTTTATATTATCAGAAGTTACATCAACACCAGGTTTTAAACCAATTTTATTAAACTTTTTCTGCCAAATAGCTTTTTGTTTTGAGTCAGCAGTTTGCCAAGCGGCTCTGATAAGATACCAAGTTAACTGGAAGTCTTCCAAAGCTGCCTTTTCATCTTCTGTATATTTAGCAAAATTTGTTCTTACACGCATAGCTGTTGCATTCATAGAAAGTTCATTTGGCCATACTGGATTCTTAGTATTAGCAATAAAAGCAAGATATTCAGCAAAAGCTTCTATTGATTGTCTTGTAATGACAACATCACCAGCAGCAACAACTTTATTACCCAAATTTTCTCTTATTTTAAGGAATTGAGTTGCGGCAAGGTCTTTTTGATCTACCAAAGATTTTGCAGTCATTAGGAAATCTTTTTCTAGAAGTTGTCTTATGGGTTCTGCATCTTGTGGAGTTAGTTGATTGAGAGAGTCTACAAGATCATTTACTTCAAGAAATTCATTTAATTGGTCAGTATCCATAGTTTTGCTTTCATCTATAATTGCTTTAACAAAAACTTGTTTCTGAGCCAAAGTCATTCTAGAACGAATAACAAATTCTAATACTCTAATATGAGAATCCACTGCTTTTCCAGTAATAGCTGGAGTTGTTGGAGATAATATTGTGTCATTTAATCCGTTATTTACGTCAGCTGAGTATGCAGGAACCATACAACTGAAAATAAATGCTATAAAAAAGAACATTATGCTAAGTTTTTTCATTTATTAACCCTCCGTCAATATTTTCCATGATATAGATTTTAAAGAAAAATAGCAAGATTTTTTGGTTTTGTAGACAGGGCAAACGCAAACTTTTTTCGTTTGTAGTCTATATTTACAATACGTCATTG
>CAMJNS010000004.1 GCA_946407375.1 uncultured bacterium | reverse complement strand
AATAATAACTAATCTTGAATCAGCTAATATTATCAATGCAAATAATAATATTGATGGTATTATTATAGAAAACAATGTTCGTGACCTATATGATCTTAACATAATCAATATTATTATCTTTGTAATTGTTCTTATTGTATCAATAATATTATTGGTTGCAAATTATTCTCTTATCATTCAAAGAACTCATAGGCTTGAAATTGATCACAAAAGCCTGGAAAAAGAACTTGAAATCAGCCAGATGATACAAAGTTCAGTTTTACCTGTTAATTTCCCTGAAAAAGATAAATTTGATCTTTATGCAACGATGACTCCCTGCAAAAGCGTTGGCGGTGACTTTTATGATTTCTTTAAGGTTGATGCAAATCATGAAGCTGTAATAATTGCCGATGTTTCTGGTAAGGGAATTACTGCTGCCATGTTTATGATGAATGCAAAAGCAGCAGTTAAAGATGCTGTGCTTAGTGGGCAACCTTTGGCAGAAGCAATACAAAAAGCAAACATAGACCTTTGTGAACATAACAAGGCGAGAATGTTTGTTACTCTTTTCCTTGCTGTACTTGATTTAAATACTGGTGAATTAAAATGTATTAATGCAGGTCATAATCCTCCTCTTATAAATCACAATGGTAATTGGGAATACTGCAAAATAAAACATTCGGCTGCAATGGGTGTCTCTAAGAAAATTAAATATACTGAAGTTGTTATTAAACTTGAACATCAAGACTCTTTCTTTATGTATACAGACGGAGTTACAGAAGCCAAAGATGTTAAAGATAAACTTTATGGTGAAGAAAGATTAATCGATTTTCTTACTAAACAAGAAAATCAACCTAGAAGTATCCTGAATAATGCTCTGGAAGAATTGAAAAATTATGCTGGTGAAGCACCTCAAAGCGATGACATTACTATGGTAATGTTTAAATATCTTTAATTTTATTATTTATGGATATATATAATGGCTACTGATGGTAATAAAAAGAAAAAGGGGTGTTTTATAGGTTGTTTATCTGTAATATTGGTGGTTTTTGGTTTATACGCCTTTATTATTTTATTGTCTTTGATTCCTCTATATAAATCACGCTTAGAAAAGCATAAATTCAGGGTTGATAAAATAAATTATTTAGATAAAGTTCAAAAAGCTTGTCATTCCAATTGCAAAATAATAATGGAAGGTATTGAAGAATACAATAAAGAGCACCCATCTGATCCTGTAGAGCAAATAAATTACACTACTAATGACGATGACGATAACGATAATGACGAATTAGTAGTTTTTGGTAAAGTCGTTAAGACTTCTCCAGATAAAAAGTGTCATTATTGGTATGCAAAAGAAAGAGCTGAAGTTTATTGTACTTGGCACGGTAGTTCATCTCAGCCGTGGAACTATGAAGTTATGGGTGTTAGTCCAGGAGATAGTTCTAGCCCTTTTAGTGAAAAACACAGAAAATATGTAGTAAGATTAACAGAAGAAAAAAGAGATGAGGTTTTGAAAACCAAAATATTTCATGATTTCCCAGAAAAATATTTTGAATTCTTTTTTTCTCCTGTTTTCATTTTGTTAGGCTTAACAATATTTAGAAATACCAGATTTATTTAACTACTTTATAGTCGCTTTCTTTCTTTTTGTCTGTTTCGTCAGCAAATAGAGCTTCTAAGAATTTTTCTGGATCAAATGGCATCAAATCTTCCATTTTTTCACCAACACCAATGAATTTAACTGGGGCGTTAAGCTCTTCTTCAACTGCGAATAACACTCCACCTTTAGCTGTTCCATCAAGTTTGGTAACGATTAAACCAGTAATAGGAAGTATTTCATTGAACTGTTTTGCCTGCTGGACAGCATTCTGACCTGTAGTAGCATCTAATACTAAGAATATTTCGTGTGGACCGCCATCGCTTTCCTTCTGAACTATCTTCATAACTTTGTTCAGTTCAGCCATTAAATTGGCTTTTACGTGCATTCTTCCGGCGGTGTCAATTATTAGAAGTTCTGCTTCACGTTTCTTTGCTGCGTGTATTGCATCAAATACTAAAGCACCAGGATCTCCACCTTCTTGGCCTCTGATGACTTCTACTCCGGCTCGTTCGCCCCAAATACCTATTTGATCGATAGCTGCAGCTCTAAAAGTATCGCCTGCGGCTAAAATAACCTTTTTGCCGTCTTTCTTGTATTTATTAGCAAGTTTTGCAATTGTTGTAGTTTTTCCAACACCATTAACGCCGATAATAATGAAAACGGTTAAACCGTTAGGATTCATTCTCGGGGGTTCAGTATACTTGGCTAACTTGTTTCTAAGTTGATTTCGAAGGTCATCATAGATTAGTTTTGAATCTTTTATGTCTTCTTCTTCAACTTTTTTACGTAAGTTATTTAAAACCTCTTCTGTTGTTTTTACTCCAACATCTGCTTCAAATAAGGTTTCTTCAATTTCATCAATTAAATCATCATCTATTTTTGTTGAACCTAGAACAAGCTTTTTTAACTTCCCGATAAAACCTGTTCTAGTCTTCGCTAAACCATTTGTAAGCCTTTGGAACCAGCTTAGTTCTGGTTCTGGCTTAGATTCTGTTTCCGCTTTTTCTGAAGTGGCAGAGGAATCTTCTTTTTTAGTCTCTAGATTTTTTTTTTCGGTTACTTCTTCTTTTGTTTCAGCTTTTTTAGTTTCAGGTGGAGCTGTTGTTTGTTGTTCGGATTTTACTTCTTGGGTAAGTTTGACTTTCTTTTCTTCGGAAATGGCTTTTGTTTCTTTTTCTTCTATTATTTCTTCATCGACTTCTTCTAGTTGTTCGATGTCAAAAGGCAATAACCAAGCCATGAGCATCATAACTAGACCGCCTAAGCCAGTAACAGAAGCAACTAATACCTGTGAAGAGCCTGCTTGATAAAATATAAGTAAGCCTTCAATTAATAAACATATACCAATTAAAAAGACGACTACTCGAGCTTCATCCCAAGGTTTTTCAGGAACAGGAACTCTTTTGTTTTCAACAGTATTAACAATTTCTTTATTTTCTGATTTTTCAGTTATCTTGGGATCTTCACTCATAATAAAACACTCCTATGCCGCTTTTTCTGTGAGTTTTATATTGCGTTCTTTGGGTGATCCTTTGCCATCAAATGAAAATTCTTTAATTTTATCGTTATCTTCAAGTCTGATAGATATTGGCTTAGATATACCGCCTTTTTGCATAGTAACACCGTAAATAACGTCAACAGTCTGCATTGTTTCTTTGTTATGAGTAATAACAAGAAATTGAGTTTTATCGGCAAAATTACGTAGCATTCTATTAAATCGCTTAACATTTGCTTCATCTAATGCAGCTTCAACTTCGTCTAACAAACAGAAAGCGGGTGGTTTAACTTCTAATATAGAGAAAAGTAAAGCTAAAGAAATCATAGATTTTTCACCACCAGAGAATAATTCTAGAGTGGTGAGTTTTTTACCTGGCAACTTACATACAACATCAACATTTGAAGTTAAAACATCTTCTTTATTAGAAAGCTTTAATGTTCCACTTCCACCAGGGAAAAGAATTTCAAAAATATGTTCAAAAGCAGTGTTAACAAGATTAAAAGCTTCTAAGAATTTTTCTGAAGAAGTTTTTTCTATCTCATCAATTAGGTCTTCTAAGGAAGTTGCAGCTTCTTTTAAATCAGAAAGCTGTGAATTTAAGAAATCAAATCTTTCTTTAGCTTTTTCATAGTCTTCTATAGCAAGAGGATTTACTGTACCTAAAGCCATTTGTTCAAAATGTTTGCTATTAATACTTCCAGCTAAATCTTCACGACTTTCATATTTTTTAGGATTGAACAAAGCAGGATCTTGATTGTAAGCGTAATCTCCATTGAGAATACCTTCTTTTGTGCTGATATGAGTATTTATTTCAGCAAGTTTTACATCAAGCTCGCTAAGCTTTTTCCTAGTAGATTCAATAATCTTAACTCTACTTTGATAAGTTCTATCCAAAACTTCCAGTTCTTTGGACATTCTGGAATATTCCTCTTGAACAGCTTCAATAGCTTGAGTAATGGTGTCACGTTTTTTAGTAAGTTCATCTATTTCAGCTTGTAAAGCAGTAACGCTTCGTTGACTTTCCTGACTTTGTTGGTCTAATTCTGTTGCTTCGTCTGTAGCTCGTTTCTTACGACCTTCATTGTCTCGTCTACGTCTATTAGCAGCATCAATTTCTTTTTGAATAGCTTTTTTCCTTTCGGAAACTTGGGCTAATTCAATTTTTTTGTTGCTAATCATTTCGTTAAGAGCATTCAATCTAGCTAAAATAGCATTTTCTGCATCTTTTTGGCTTTCTAAGGCTTCTTTTAAGTCTTTATCCTGTTTTTCCAAATTAGATAATTCAGCAGTATTGTCGGATAATTCCTTTTTATAGCGAGAAAGACCTTCTATAATAGCTTCACGGTCTGCTGTGATATTATTAAAATCATTTTGCTTAGAACTAAGTTCTGAAGAAGAAACTTCATATTGGCTCTTGAAGAAACTAAGAGAGTTTTCGCGTTGAGCAATAGTTGTTTCTCTTGTTCTGACAGATTCTGAAAGTTTCTGTCGTTCAGCAGTAAGTTTGCTATACTGAATTTTAACATTTCTCTGTTTGCTTTCCAGAGAAGTAATCAAAGAAATAAGATTTTCTAACTCTCTTTTACGGCTTAAAATACCAGAAGATTTCTTTTCTTCTCCGCCGCCTGTCATAGCACCAGAGGCACTGACTGTTTCGCCATCAAGAGTAACAATTCTGTTAAAGTTTCTACTAACTCTTGTATAGGCAACTGCATTGTCAATGTTATCAAAAACTAGAACACGACCTAACAGATTGCTTAAAGCGGTATAGTATTTAGCATCAAATTGAATTATCTGAAGAGCTACGCCAAGACAGCCTTTGAAATTTGGCTTGTCTACTGTTGGAGGAGCTTTCATTAAGTCTAATGGCAAGAAAGTAGCTTTACCAGCTTTATTCTGTTTTAATATGGAAATAGCTGATTTTGCTGTTTCTGCATCTCGAGTGATAATACTCTGAATACTTCCGCCTAATGCTGTTTCTAATGCAACTTCATAACCGTTTGGAACCTTAATTAATTCTCCAACTATGCCACAAATACCAGGTAATCTTCCTGAATCTTTAAGTGCTAAAGCTGCTTGAACACCTCTATAAATGCCACTTTTGTCGTTGTGCATTAATTCTTCGGTAATTGCTTTACGGCTATTGTTTATTTTTATTTGGTCAGCAATGGAATTAAGTTCTTCTTCTGTGCTTTTGCATTCTTTTTCTACTGTTGCAAGTCTTGTGAAATCATTATTCAACTGATTTTTATTCAGTTCTATTTCTGACTCAATCGTTGCTATTTCTTTTTCTATCTTAGCTATTTTTTCTTTTATACTATCGATATTAGCTTGAGCATTGGCAACATTAGATTCGCCTCTTGCTAATTGTTGTTCGTATAAAGATATCTGCTGTTGAGCTATGTTGTTGCTAGATCTTAATTCAGCAACTTTGAAAGCAAGTTTTACAGAAGTGTCTTTATCTTTGGCAAGAGCTGCAATATGTGAATCATATTCTTTTTTTACACTCGAAACATTAGCGTTGAGTTCTTCTAATTTTTCAGAAAGCTCTGATTCCTGGGTTTCTTCATCTCTTAACCTATTGCCAGCATCAGTTATTTCTGCATTTCCGTCTAATAGGTATTTTTCAATTTCATCTAATTCTTCTTTAAGTCTGCCACTACGAGCTTGTTTTTCTTTGATTTCCTGCAAAAGCTGATTTATGTTGTCACGACGACCTTCAATTTCTGTGTTTATGCTATTTACTTCTGTTTGGCGACTTTTTAAAACTGAGTCAAAATCATCAAATTTAATTTTTGCTCCAGCTTTCTTTTCATCAACTTCAGCTATAAATTTTTCAATTTCTTCAATTCTGGCTAAAAGACCAACTCTCATTGAATTGATGTTGTCTCTTTCTCCATAAAGAGAGTTAAGATCAAATAGAATCAAATCTATTTCTAGTTGGCGTATTTCTGCAGCTAGCGCTTGATATTGTCTTGTCTTTTCAGCTTGTTCAGCTAAGGGACCCAACTGACTTTCTATTTCAGAAATAATATCTGTTATACGGGTCATATTAACACGAGTATGGTCTAGTTTCTTTAAAGCGTTTTCTTTGCGATGCTTAAATCTTGTGATTCCTGCGACTTCTTCTATTAATACTCGCCTAGGCTGAGTTCTTTGGAAAATAATGTCATCTATATCGCCTTGACCAATTACTGAATAGCCGTCTTTCCCTATGCCTGTATCCATGAGAAGTTCTTTGATACTGCTCATGGTGGTTCTGGTGTTGTTTAGAATGTAATTGCTTTCTCCAGAACGGAAAAGTTGTCTGCCGATTCCTACTTCAGAGAAATCAACGGGCATCGAATGGTCTTCATTGTCTAAAATCAGCTTTACTTGAGCAAAAGCAGATGGTCTATATTCAGAAGAACCAGCAAAAATTACTTCGGACATTTTTGTGCCACGAAGAGCTTTCGCGCTTTGTTCTCCTAAAACCCAACGTATTGCGTCACATACGTTACTCTTTCCTGAGCCATTTGGACCTATTATAGCAGTAAGTCCTGGTGTAAAATCAAAAACAGTCTTGCGGCCAAAAGACTTAAAGCCCATCAGCTCTAGTGACTTTAGATGCATGAATTTGTGCCAACCTTATTATTTATTATTTTTAGAATAACCTATCTTAATAAAAGTGTTATTATCTAACAATTTTATCTACATAAGCTATTTTAAGTATATTTACTATTATTTAAAAGCAAAAGCTTTGCGTTAATATGCCATAATTTAATTTAAATATCAAGAGCAACATTCTTTTTGCCATGTTCTTATTAATGGCTAAAAGTTTAATTCTTATCAATAATTCTTTTTTCTTTTGGTGGACAAATAAATCTAAAAAATCTATAAATACAATACAGGATAAGCAATACAAGAATGCTATAAAAAATATTTGTAATTATTCTTTTTTTTCTTTCACCATCAAGATATTCTTCTATTTCTTGTTCAACAATAGAAGAAGGTCTTATTTTGTTTCTATCTAGTCCTCCATGATATTCACAATAAACCTCGCCATCCTCTGAAAGATCACCTTTAGAAGAATATTTGCAAGAATAATCTGGTCCCATAGGAACTTGCTTTAAATAATGACCATTTACTAAATTATCTAGAGATTTTTCATTCAAATCTTTTAACATCAATGGTGAATCCATATTGTACATTTCTACAGCTCCTTGTATAACATGTATGTTAGACAAGCAGGCTTTATATCTTGAAAGAGGACGATATGGTTTATAAGCTAATGCTATTGAAGTAAGAGTCAATAAATATAAAAAACAGAGTATTATTATTTTTTTCATATATAGTTTTTCTCAAATATTAAAGAATATATTATTAGTATAATTGTTATTCATTTTTTATCAAGAATCTAGTTCCATCTTTTCTAGGGCAAACGCAAACTTTTTTCGTTTATTGATCAGTGTTATAAAGTATCTGTTTTTTGTGTCGTCCTTATCGGACGAGTGGGTATATATCATCTGTCCCTAGGGCGTTTTCAACGCCCTAGGTTAATAAAGTAATGTCCTTTCGGACATATAAAGTGACCGAAAGGTCACTACATTAATAACCTAGGGCATCGAAGATGCCCTAGGAATAGATACTAAAAAACTAAAGCGTCCAAAAAGGACGCTACTTCTAAAATATAGATTAGTAGCTAAAAAAGTTTGCGTTTGCCCTGCCCTCTTTTCTTTAACCTCTTGAAGTTTTATTAGGGTTGAGGTAGAATTTCTCATCTTTATAGCTTAGAGTAAAGCTATAAATGTATTTGTTATTATAATAGCTTTATAATACTTTAATCTATTACTAATCTTATATAGTAAGGAAGATCAAATGAATATTTATCGAACCCATACATGTGGTGAACTTCGTGGTTCAGATGTCGGTAAAGAAGTAAAACTATCCGGCTGGATACACCGCAAACGTGACTTAGGCGGTATGCTTTTTGTTACTCTTCGTGACAATTATGGTATTACTCAGGTTCTTGCCAACCCAGGCACAGATGCATATAAAGTTTTTAACGATACTAGAATTGAATCAGTAGTAACTGTTGAAGGCAAGGTTTTAAGCCGTGGCGAAAACATTAACAAAGATATGCCAACAGGCGAAATTGAAGTAGAAGCTACTTCCGTTATTGTTCAGAGTGCTGCAGATGTTCTTCCAATGCAGGTTGCTGATGATGACAACGCTCCAGAAGAAACTAGACTTACTTACAGATTCTTGGATTTGCGCCGTGAAAAGCTTCACAAGAACATTCTTTTACGTTCTAAAGTTATAGCTGGAATTCGTAAGCGCATGATTGAAATGGGATTCACAGAATTTCAGACTCCTATTTTAACAAGCAGCTCTCCAGAAGGTGCTAGAGACTATCTTGTTCCTTCAAGACTTTATCCTGGCAAATTCTACGCATTACCACAGGCTCCACAACAGTTCAAACAACTGCTTATGGTTTCTGGTTTCGACAAATATTTCCAGATTGCTCCATGTTTCAGAGACGAAGATGCTCGTGCAGACCGTTCTCCTGGAGAATTCTACCAGTTAGATGTTGAAATGTCTTTCTGTACTCAGGACGAAGTTTTTGAAGCTATGGAAAAACTCTTTGTAAGCTTGTTCACAGAACTCGCTCCTGGGGCTAAAGTTACTGGTCCGACATTCCCACGTATCAGCTATGAACAGGCTATGAACAGATGGGGTTGCGACAAGCCAGACCTTCGCTATGGTCTCGAAATCGAAGATGTCTCTGATATAATCGCAAAAACCGAAGGAAATTTCCTCAAAGGTGCTGTTGATAGCGGTAAAGCAGTTAGAGCAATTTGCGTTAACAATGTTGGTGACAAGTCTAGAAAGTTCTATTCTAACTTAGAAGCTTCTTGCAAAGAAAACGGTGCTGCTGGCCTTGCAACTTTGATTTATACTGATACCGAAGTTAAAGGCACAGTAACAAAGCTTTTAAATGATGAAGTTAAAGCTGAACTTAAAGCGAGAATGAAAGCAGAAGCAGGTTCTGCAATATTGATGGTTGCAGACGAAAAGCTAAAAGCTTCTGTAATCTTAGGAAAATTGAGAATAAAACTTGCAGACGAACTTGATTTGCGTGAAAAGAATGCTTTCAGATTCTGCTGGGTTAACGATTTCCCAATGTTTGAAAAAGACGAAGAAACTGGTCAGACAATATTCAGCCATAACCCATTCTCAATGCCACAAGGTGGCTTAGATGCTCTTTTAAATCAAGATCCATTAACAATCAAGGCATATCAGTATGATATAGTCTGCAATGGTATCGAATTAAGCTCCGGTGCTATAAGAAACCACAAGCCAGAAATCATGTATAAGGCTTTTGAAATTGCTGGTTATGACAAATCAGTTGTTGATGAAAAATTTGGCGGCATGATTAGAGCATTCAAGTTTGGTGCTCCACCTCACGGCGGTATTGCACCTGGAATTGATAGAATCACAATGTTGCTTGCTAACGAACAGAACATTCGTGAAGTTATCTGCTTCCCATTGAATCAGAAGGCTCAAGACTTGTTAATGCAAGCACCTGCCGAAGCTACAGAAAAACAACTAAAGGAACTTCACTTGAAGATAGTCGAAGACTGAGTTTTTTGAAAACTGAAAAAAAAGAGAATTGAAATGATTCAATTCTCTTTTTTTGCTTTTAACTTGGAAGAAGGGTACATATTTCTTGAAATATGTATTGTTCTAATTTATTATAGTGATAAAATTCACATTCGGTTAGAAACTATAAATGGGTAGGTTATTTTTACAAAAGCATTTCTTTTCTATAGAAATAAAAGCTTTTTTGTTTTTATTCTTTTTATTTATCTTTTTGACAAACTCTGTTCTTTATGCCGAAAGTGATAATTTTAATGCTAGTTCCTCTCAAGAACTGACAACTTTTGAACAAATTGAAAAAATGCGCATAGGAGTTTTGTCTTCATATGTGAATAGAGAAATATTACTTAAAAAAGCTCCTAAGGCCAATAAATTTTATTATTACAATACAAATGTAGATGGGGTTTCTGCATTAAGATCAAATAAAATAGACTGTTACATTGATGATGAGCCTGTTCTTTCTGGTTTTGCAAATCAAAACATTGGAGTAAAAATAGCTCCGCTTGTTATAGATAATTTCGAATTTGGTATAGCTTTAAAAAAAGATAGCCCACTAACTTTGAAAATATCAAAAATCATATCTGATTTTGAAAAACAGGGAGTTCTTGATAATTTAAAAGAGCTTTGGCTTGGAAAAGATGATAGTAAAAAAACAATAGAATCCATTCCTGTACAAAACTGGGAAGGAAAAAACGGAACATTAAAGTATTACACTAGTGCAGACGCCGAACCTTTATGCTATTTTGGGAAAAATCAAACCTTAATAGGCTACGATGTTCATTTAATTTATCTGGTTGCTAAAGAACTAGATATGAAAGTTGAAACAACCGTTGCACAGTTTGATTCGTTGCTTCCTGCTTTGCAATGCGGAAAAGCAGATGTTGTTGCTGCTTGTCTTTCAATTACTGAAGAACGACAAAGAAATGTGGATATGGTTCCTTATTACCATTCTTCGCTTAGAGCACTTGTTAAGGATGGACTCAGTGTTAGCGACATGACCTTTTCCCAAAGCTTAAAAGATAGTTTCTACAAAACCTTTATTGAAGAAAACAGATGGTTGCTGGTTTTAAAAGGGTTAGGAGTAACTATAGCTATTTCTATAGCATCAGGCTGTTTTGGATTTTTATTAGGTTTCATATTAATAACAATTTATAGGAAAAACATAAAATTTATATCTTGGTTAATTAATGCTTTTGTTATTCTTATAAATGGAATACCTTCTGTTGTTTTGCTGTTGCTACTGTATTATGTTATTTTGGGTTCTGTAGATATAGCACCAATATATGTTTCAATTATAGCTTTTACCTTAACTTTTGGTGCCGCTTGTTATGGTTTTATCGGAAACGGCTTAGATGCTGTAAATATAGGTCAGGATGAAGCTGCTAAGGCTCTCGGTTACAATGAATTTCAATCATTTTATAAAATAGTATTTCCGCAGGCAACAATACACTTTCTTCCTTTAGTGAGAGGAGAGTTTATTTCAATGGTTAAATCTACTGCTGTTGTAGGATATGTATCCTGCATAGATTTGACCAAAGCATCAGATATCATTCGCGCGCGCACAATGGAAGCATTTTTCCCTTTAATAATAACAGCAATCATTTATTTTATAATAGCTAACTTAATGCTTTTAGCTCTAAATAAGTTCGAAATCAGCTTAGACCCTAAGCGCAGAGAACGCAAATTGCCAGGAATTAATTATGTTGGAAAATTAATGAAAGAAGAGCAATTTGCTAAGGAAAAGCATTTGCTTGAAGAAAAGAAATCGGTTGATGAAAGGCAATTAAGTGTAGAAAAGCAGTTATCTGAAAAAAAATTAGAAGAGGAAAAGAAATTGCCTGAAGAAAAAAACTTGGTTGATGAAAGGCAATTAAGTGTAGAAAAGCAGTTATCTAAAAATAAATTAGAAGAAGAAAAGAAATTGCCCGAAGAAAAGAAATTAGTTGACGAAAAGCAAGTAACTGAAGAAAAGCAGTTGTCTGATAATAAACAATCACTAAATAAAAAACATTCTACCAAGAAGAAGCATTCGTCAAAGAAGAGTAGGAGGGCATAAACATTATGGCATTAATAAAAGTCAATCATTTGAAAAAAGTTTATGATGGCGTTATTCCTCTTAAAGACGTATGCGCTGAAATAAACAAAGGTGATATTATTTCTATAATCGGATATTCAGGAACAGGCAAAACAACATTTTTACGTTGCTTGAATATGCTCGAAGCTCCAACCGAAGGTGAAATATTTATTGATGGAGTAAATATTACATCTCCCGATGTAGATTTGGCTAAAATTAGGCAAAAAATTGGGATGGTTTTTCACGATTTTAATCTTTTCCCTCATAAAATGGTTATAGAAAATATTATGATGGCGCCTATAGATCTGCTCGGAATCAATCCTCAAGAAGCTTACGACGAAGCTTTATCATTGCTTGAAATGGTAGGTTTAAAGAGCAAAGCTTTTAATTATCCCGATGAACTCTCTGGCGGACAAAATCAGCGTGTAGCTATTGCTAGAGCTTTGGCTATGAAACCTCAAATTGTTCTATTTGATGAACCTACTTCAGCATTAGATCCTACTATGGTTTCCGAAGTTCTTTCTGTTATTAAAATGTTAGTTAAACAGGGCTTAACAATGATGATTGTTACTCATGAGATGCGTTTTGCAAAAGAAATATCCACCAGAGTATTTTATATGGATGAAGGTGTTATTTATGAGGAAGGTACCCCTGCTCAGATTTTTGAAAATCCTCAAAAAGAACTAACAAAAAAATTTATTTTCAGAATACGCAACTGGGAATGGATTATAAATGGCAATGACAATGATTATCACGCAATGATGGGTTCTTTGGAAAACTTTGCGATAAAACAGTATCTTACTCCTAAGCGCTTAAATAGATTGAAACTTGCAATCGAAGAATTAGTTACTACAGATATACTATTCCCAACAGATTCAGAAGGGAATAAGCACAACATCTATATTTATATCAATGCATTAGAAGAAGGCAAAGACCTTAAAATGAAATTTATTTCAGAAGGCTTCAATAAAGACATTTTTGAAAAATTACAAAATGCATCAATAAAAGATATATCCTTGAAAATGCTTTCTAAAATACTTATTCCGATTAAAATAGATGAATCGGAAAATTCTGTTGAGTTTAAATTGTATTGAAAGACTAAGTTAAGCTTAGGGTTTTCTTTGTTGTATCTTTATTTAATCTCAAAGAGTACATCTTTACCGAATATCCTATTTTCTTGTATAATAAATCCATGGATAATGAAAAAGTTACAGAAAAAGACTTAAACGAAGCAAGAAGAATTGTTATAGAAATAGGTTCGTTAGGCATTGTTTTTTTTGGTATAGCTATTGCTGGTGCTATACTCGTTTTTTATTTGGGTAAAATGCCAGAATATACTGTTTTAAGAATAGTAATACTTTTAGTATCAGTTATTTTTTTCATTCTTGGGCTTGTTGTATTACCCTTTTTTAGAGATTTTTACGGATTATATACTTTAATAAAGGATCATTTAGAAGGTCGTTATGAAGATGATGAAGAAGAGGAAGAGGAAGTTGAAAACTGAGAGGTGGAGTTACCCTAAAGCCTTACATGACATATCCTATAGAATCTAGTTTAGAAGTAATAAAACAGGCTCTTGCAGCCAATAAAGATTTGATCTTAACAGCCGAGCCGGGTGCAGGTAAATCTACTGTTGTTCCATTATCTTTAATAAATGAATCTTGGTTGGAAGGCAAGAAGATAGTAATGCTACAACCTAGGAGAGTTGCTGCTGTAGCCGTAGCTAACAGAATGTCAGAAACCCATGGCTCAGAACCTGGAAAAATTATTGGTTATTCGGTAAGATTCAGTTCAAATATTAAGCCTTCAACAAAAATAGAAGTTTTAACAGAGGGCATTTTGACTAAACGCATACAAAAAGACCCATTTTTAGAAGATGTTGGCTTAGTAATTTTTGATGAATTTCATGAAAGAAGTATTCATGCTGATTTGGGCTTAGCTCTTTGTTATGAAATAAAAAGAGAGGTGCGACCTGATTTAAGGCTTATGGTGATGTCTGCAACGATTGACACTGAGTTGATAAGTAATTATTTGAAAAACTCAGAAGTCATAAGTGGAAAAGGCTTTTTATACCCAGTAAATATTGAATATAAGAGTATTGGGGCAGGAAAAACTTATTTTGATAATGCGGCCAAAGCAATTTATGAAATTGTGACTTCTAGCGATAAAACCGAAGAATATCTGGTTTTTTTGCCAGGGATAGGAGAAATAAATAGAGTTAAAGATTATTTAGATAGTACTTCTCTATGGCAGACTCACGATATTTTGATTCTTCACGGCTCGATGAATTTAAAGGACCAACAACGAGTGTTAGTAACAGGTTGTTTTAATAATGGTAAACCAGGTTTGTGTAGTCGTCATTGCGAGCCTCTAATAGAGGCGTGGCAATCCAGTAATATTAACAAACCTCGTATAATCTTATCCACGAATATCGCCGAAACTTCTATCACCATAGAAGGCATTACAACAGTAATAGACAGTGGTTATGCAAGACAAAACAAGTTTAATCCGGAAACAGGATTAAATAAGCTAGAAAAGGTAAGAATCAGCAAAGCTTCTGCAAAACAGCGTGCAGGACGTGCCGGCAGGTTAAGAGCGGGCAGAGCTATAAGATTATATAGCAAAGCTGAATTTGAAAACTTTGCAGAAAATGAAATTCCTGAAATTCTACGTTCTGACCCAACATCATCTATCCTAGAACTTTATTCTTGGGGAATAAAAGACATATTTAATTTTAATTGGTTTGAAAGCCCAAGCGAGGAAAGTATTGAGCACTCGATTGAATTGCTTAAAATGCTGGGTGCTGTTGATGAAAAAGGCTCTATAACTGAACTTGGCAGAAAAATAAATTCTATTCCTGCAGAACCTAGATTAGCATCTATGCTTATTAAGGCTAAAGAAACGGGTTGTTTAGAAGAAGCTGCTTTAGCAACAGCTATTATCGAAGAAAAAGATTTTTTAAAATGTAATACTGGATTGCCACGTAGTTTAACAACTGATCGCAATGAGGGTATTGTAGACCCAGACCTGCTTTTGAGGCTCTTAGCTTTTGAAAATAAATCAGCTTTGCCTTCAGAATACTCTGTAGATAATCAGATTGTGAAGCGTATTTTAAAAGAAAAAGAGCAGCTTATTAAAATTAGTAATGGGTAATGAGATTGGTGAAATCTTCACTTAATTTATAAAAAATGTTAATCTATTAGCAAATTAAATATGGATAGTAAATATGGCAAAATCAAGAAGCAAATATGTATGCCAAAAATGCGGTCAGAGTTTCCCTAAATGGCAAGGGCAGTGTAGTGGCTGCGGAGAATGGAATACTTTAGAATTAGAACCAGAACAGCCTTCTTCAAGACGTATGCCTGTTCAGACTACTGGTAGTTTATCTGTAATTCAAACTTTAGATGATATAGCAGTAGAACACACCAAACGCTGGCCGACAGGTATTGATATTTTTGATGAATTAATTGGTGGTGGGTTAGTCCCTGGCGGAATAACTCTTATAGGCGGTGAACCAGGGGTTGGAAAATCAACCTTTATGTTACAATTAATTTCAAGATTAGGGGTTAATATTAAACCTGTAGCTTATATTTCAGGCGAAGAATCTGCTACTCAAATAAAACTTCGTGCCGAAAGGCTTAGAATCGGAAACGGAAGCGATATTATTTTGGTTGCGGAACAAAACCTTGATTCTGCCTTAAACGGTCTTGCTTCATATTTACCAAGAATGCTTGTAGTAGACTCAATTCAGACTGTTTATACTCCTCAAATAGAAGCCACACCTGGTTCTGTTTCACAAATCAGAGAATGTGCAGCTATTATCACTAAATATGGAAAAGACCGTGGTTTACCTGTTTTTATTGTTGGTCATGTTACCAAAGAAGGTTCTATAGCTGGTCCTAAGATTTTAGAACACATTGTTGATACGGTTCTTTATTTTGAGGGTGAAGTAAACTCAAACTTTAGAATATTGCGTGTTTTTAAAAACCGATATGGAGCTACTGGCGAAGTTGCGGTTTTTAATATGACAGAAAAAGGCTTATCACCAGTTATCAACCCCTCAGACTTATTTGTAAGTCAAAATCGTTCTGAAACTTCTGGAGTTATTGTTACACCAGTAATGCAGGGCTCTAGATGCATTTTAACTGAGTTACAAGCTTTGGTCACACAATCTTTTTTGGAAGTTCCTAGACGAGTTGTTGCTGGAGTTGATTATAATAAACTTAGCTTGATTTTGGCGGTATTAGAAAAGCATGCTGGAATGAAATTCTACAACCGTGATGTTTTTACAAATGTAGCCGGTGGAATGAAATTAAATGAACCTGGTGGTGATTTAGGATTAGCTGCGGCTTTGGTTGCAAGCTTTCATGATAGACCAGTTCCGGCAGATGTAATGCCAATTGGTGAAATAACATTGGCTGGTGAAATCCGACCTGTATCACAAATAAGTAGAAGAATAGCTGAAGGCAAAAGGTTTGGTTTCAAGCGGTTTATAGTTGCTCAGGGCACAGAATTAAATGATGAAAAAGGTATAATAAGAGTCAGAACAATAAGAGATGCTATAAAACATATTTTTGACTAAAATAAAAAAGCTTGGGATAAACCCAAGCTTTTTTATTGTCTTTACTTTTTCAGACGGGCTATGGTTTCTTCACGTCCAAGAACATCTAAGATTCCGACTAATTCTGGGCCGTGGCAAGAACCAGTAATTTTTACTCTTATTGGCATATACAAATCTTTGCCTTTTACTTCAGCTATTTTACTAGCAGCTTTTATTGAAGCATTATAGCCTTCTCTAACCCATTCGCACTTTTCAAATTCAGCAGCGAGGGCTTCGAAAAGCTTTTTAGACTTTTCTGTTTCAATCATTGCTCTAGCTTCGTCGTTTTCTGGTTCACTAGCTTCAAAGAAAGTCTTAGCTACTTCTGGAGCATCTGTTAACAGAGTCATCTTTACCTGAATAAGTTCGACAAGCTTGTGCATTATTACTGGGTCATCCAAACGCTTATCGTCTGGCATAGCTTTTTTCAGCAATGGAGCAACCAATGGAATAAGTTCGTCAACAGGCATTGCACGTAAATGCTGACCGTTCATCCAAACTAACTTGTCTTTATCGAAAACGCCAGGTGATTTGCTTATATGGCTTAATTCAAAGCATTCTATCAATTCTTTAACAGAATATATTTCTCTATCGTTGCCTTCGTTCCAACCTAACAAAGCTAAGAAGTTAATCATTGCTTCTGGTAAGAAACCTTCTTCTGCATATTGACCAACAGAAGTAGCTCCATGACGCTTTGACAACTTAGACTTATCTGGACCAAGAATTAACGAAGCATGACTGAATCTTGGTGGCTTCATTCCCAAAGCTTCATAAAGAATAAGCTGACGATGAGTGTTTGTAAGATGTTCTTCTGCTCTGACAACGTGTGTAATTCCCATAAGAGCATCATCTACAACAACGCAGAAATTGTAAACAGGCATTCCGCTTGAGCGAAGAATAATGAAATCGCCTAAAGTGCCGGCTTTCCATTCAACGCGACCACGAACTTCATCTTCTAGAACGTAGTCTTTTTGAGGAACTCTTACTCTGATTGTGTAAGGTTCACCAGCATCAATTCTTCTTTGTGCTTCTTCTTTGGTGAGGTTACGGCAGGTTCCATCATAATGAACACTTCTATGTTCTTCTTCTGCTTTTTTACGTTTTTCTTCTAATTCTTCATCAGTGCAGAAACATGGATAAGCTATTCCTTTATCCATAAGTTCATGAGCGATTTTTTGATAGATTTCCAAACGCTGAGACTGGAAATATGGTCCTTTATCGCCTTTTTGCTGTTTATATGGGTCTATTCCATCGCCATATTCAGGACCTTCATCCCAATCTAAACCAAGCCACTTCAAATCATGAAGCATACCGTTAACTGATTCAACAGTAGAACGAGCTTCATCTGTATCTTCTATACGTAAAACAAACTTTCCACCAGTTTTTCTGGCCCAAAGCCAGTTAAACAAGGCTGTTCTAGCTCCGCCAACATGTAAATAGCCTGTTGGAGATGGTGCAAAACGAACACGAATTTCTTCAGACATTTTAAATTATATTGCTCCCCATAAAAATTTGCTCATTACCATTAGATAGAGCGTGACCGCAGCGACCAAAAGCGGCAACAGCTATTCTGCCTTCGCCACGGACTATTGCGACTTTAAAACCACCACCCAAACCTGGGTTAATAGTATAACATTGACTGTAAATATCTCGAACTGCTGTGCTAACAGCATATTTTTCTCTGGCATCTTCTCTGATTACAGAATGGGCAATTGATGCTACGATTGCTGCTTCTCTTAATTTTATTGGAAGCTTTTCTGCTGTAGCTCCTACTTGAGTTATAGCTGCTCTATAGCCTTTGTTTGTAACTTTTTGTAACCAGTATTCTTCTTGTTCTGAATCTTTTGTCATAGCTAAGTATATTACTGCAGATTCAGGAGTAAGTGCTGTTTCATGATCTTCTACCAGATCTTTCACAATATCTTTGTAAGTTACAACTCCTACTATTTCGTCATTTTCGTCAATTACTGGCAAAGCTTCTAATTCACTAGCAGAAAGTAATGCTGCAGCTTCTCTTACGGACATATTTGAATCGACACGCATAAAATTGCGAATCATTATGCTAGAAACTTTATCATTGCTATCTATTTCATCGACAGCAGCTAAATGGGCATTTGTTAGTATTCCTTTTAGCTTTTTTTCTTCATTGGTAACCAAAATACAATCAGGTTGTCTTAGAATAATAATTTCTCGAATCCCAAATATTGTATAATCTTCTGTAACGACAATGGGATTTTTGTCCATTATTTCTTTAACCTGTAAACCCATATAAGTTCCTCTTTAATATTAATTACTTTCTTTTTTATCGCCAATTCTACAGAAGACTATTCTACCAGCTCCTGTTTGTAAAATATTGTTAACTTTGGTTTTAACAATTTCACCAACATGGTCTCCGCCGTCTTCTATTACTACCATTGTTCCATCAGATAGGAATCCAACACCTTGATATGATTCCTTCCCTTTTTTAACAATTTGTATTTCTATATCTTCTCCACTGACAAATATTGGTTTCAAGGCGTTAGAAAGATCATTTAAATTTAAAACCTTGACGTTTTCTAGCTCGGCAAGCTTTTTTGTGTTAAAGTCTTGAGTGATTAATGAAGCTTTTAATTCTGTTGCTAGTTTGACTAATTTGCTATTAACTTCATTAATATCTTCAAAGTCATTGTTGATAATCATAAAATTATCAGGGAAAGTCTTTCTCAGCTTTTCAACTGTTTCTAAGCCTTTTTGCCCACGATTCTTTTTATTTACGTCGTTAGAGTTATTCAAATACATAAGTTCATTTATAATAAAATTAGGAACTATAATATTGCCTTCGATAAAGCCGAGTTTGAACAAATCAGCAAAACGACCATCAATGATCGCGGCAGAATCAATAATCTTCGGCAAAACCTTAACTTCTTCACCCTTTGCCATGTTTTGATACTTTTTATATCTAAGCACGATTTTTACACCAATATATGCAAAAATAAGGTTGAAAATTAAAGGAAAGACCAAATAAAACATAGATATAAGAGAATTTAAATATTGGTCTTGAGTTTCTATTTTGCCTATTCCTTTAAACATAAGAATATAAACAGGAATAAACAATAGATTTGCAACTATTGTTCCAAGTGTAAACCCCATGGCACTCCAAGTCAGATTAAAAACATTGGTTTCTTCTATTTTCTTTTCTAACCATTCATTGATTCCTCTTCCAAGTAAAGAACAAATCAAATAACCAATACAACCTAATAAAGCCGCCAAAATTAAATACGAATTATCAAAAGGAACTAATTCTTTTACAGCATCTGGATATTTGTCTACTAATGAATAGGCTAATGAAACACCAGTAATTGTGCCTGTAAGTACTAATATTGCTTTTAAAATTTGAAATATCATATTCTCTAAACTCCAAGGGTTAAAGAATATCATTAAATAATGATAAATTCAAGAAATACTGTAGCTAATTAATTTATTTGTTGATTTAATGTTTGGTCTATGGTATATTAAAGGGTACATCCCTGCTCTTGCTCGTGAAAAATAGCAAGGGCTAAATTTATCCGAAGGGAGGTTTTTATTAGTGAAACCTTACGAAACATTGTTTTTTACCGAACCCGGTATCGAAAACGAAGCTCTCGATGCCTTAATTGGTAAAGTAGAAAATGCTATTACCAAAAATGGCGGTCAAGTCGAAAAAATCGACAAATGGGGTCGCCGTCCTCTGGCTTATCCAGTAGAAAAGCATACTGAAGGAAATTATGTTCTTATTAATTTCCAGGCTACTGGCGAAGCTTTAAAAGAACTAGAAAGAACATATCTGATTAATCAGACTATTCTTCGATTCATGACTACCGTTCGCGGTCAGTAAAAGTAATATCTGTTATGGCTGGTAATCTTAATAAAGTATTTTTACTAGGCAATCTCACTAGAGATCCAGAATTGCGACATACTGCGCAAGGCACTTCCGTTGCAAATTTCAGCATAGCTGTTAACCGAACCTATAAAGGAAATGACGGTGACTTCAAAAAAGAAACCAGTTATTTTAACATTATAGTTTGGGGTAGAATAGGTGAAAATTGTGCAAAATACCTTTCAAAAGGTAGACCAGTTCTTGTTGAAGGAAGATTGCAAAACCGCACCTATGAAACACAAGATGGACAAAAACGTACTGTTACAGAAATCGTTGCAGATAACGTTCAATTCTTAAGTGGCGCTTCTGGTCGAGATACTATAGATGACGGAGCTAGTGCTGGTGGAGATGAAGTTGGATTCTCTGCAGATTTTGCACCAACAGATGATGATGACGCTGTTCCATTCTAAATGGACAATTAATTATATGTTATTTACGGTTTATCGGAGGAAATAAAATGACCGAATTTAAAAGACATAGACACAGAAAAGTATGTCATTTCTGTAAAGACAAAGTTACATTTATCGATTATAAAGACGTTGCTCGCTTAAAAAGATACATCAACGATCGTGGCAAGATCACTAGCCGCAGATCAACTGGTACTTGCACTGCTCATCAGAAGCATTTAACCACAGCTATTAAGCGTGCTCGCAATATGGCTCTTCTTCCTTTTGCTAACGTTTAATTCTTAAAACTCATTAATATGTCAACAGGTCTTTTTGCATTATTTATACTTATAGCATTAATAATAATGCCTGTAGTATTTTTGTTTATTGCTGTTAGACTTAAGTTGGCACCACTTAATGCAGTATGCTTAGCTCTTTTAACTTCAACAGCCTTTTCTAGTGGTTGTTGGGCTGTCTTAGATGGTGCTAAGTATTTTAAAGAATGGTTTTCTAGGCAATTAGTCATAGCAGAACAGCAGCTAAAAGAACAAGAAGGCAAAAATGGTCAGGCTTATCGGATTATGCATGCGAACTATTCGAAATCAATGCAGATTCTGAAAGAAAGTTTCAATGGTAATTACAATGAAATGGCTGATAGATTTTTGTTTCTAGTTCCTAATACGATGATGTTTTTATGGCATTTGGTCTCTCTTGGTGTGTTATACGCACTAGCTGTCCATATAGGGTCACTAGTTGGTTTCAAAATAGAGCCTTTTCCTGCATTTAAGGATTGGGTATTCGATTGGAATTTGGTATGGCTTTATATTTTGGGCTGGGCAATGTATTTCCTTATCGGAAGTATGAAAGACATTCCAGGAGCTAAAATTATACAGATTTTTGGGGCCAATTGTTTTATTATAAGCAACATATTGTATCTAATAATAGGCTTTTCTTTGTTGTTCTTCATGTATGACAAATATAAGATTGATCCATTAACTAGATTTGGTTTATCGGTTATTGCGTTGATTTTTTCTCAGTTTACAGTTTGGCTTGGACTAATAGATGTTTGGGCTGAATTTAGATTGAAAAAGACAACGCCAGAAGTCTCAGACAATTCTGATGACGATGATTTTTTTGATTATTGACAATTACTCAGGAGAAAAAAATGGAAGTATTAATGATAAATACCGTTCCCCGAGTCGGTAGAAAAGGTGAATTAAAGAACGTTACAGAAGGATTTGCTAGAAATTATCTATTCCCAAGAAATCTTGCTATATTAGCAACTGAAGGTGCTAAAAAGCATCTCCAATTAATGAAAACATCTTGGGAAAAACAAGCTGCTCGTGAAAAAGCTATGTATAGTGATATGGCTGCTAAGATTGAAGGTCTTACTGTTACAATCACTAAAAGAGCAGGTGACAAAGGTCGCTTGTTTGGTTCTGTTACAAGTGCAGAACTTGCAGATGAAATTAGCAAACTTGCTAAAGTTGATGTTGACAAAAAGCTTATCGTTGCTGACCACATCAAAGAAACTGGTGAACATGCAGTTACTATTCGCTTCACTGGCGATGTAAAAGCTCACCTTAAAGTTGTTGTTGTTGCAGAAGAAGTTAAAGTCGACTAATCTCTTTTGTAGTAAAATTAACAAAAAAGCCCTTTATTGTTAAAGGGCTTTTTTTTGTCTAAAATTTAATATATATTAAAAAAAATATATTGGAGAATATATAGATGAAAAGATTTTTCCCCCTATTATTGATTCTTTTTGTTTTCATAATTAATTCAAATCTTTATGCGTTTGACAATAAACATTTTTCTGTAAAAGAAAATGGTTGGAAAATTACTAAAAAAACAGATGAAGTTGTTCTTTTTGAAATTGAAGATTTTGAAAAGGATAATGAAAATTTTATTGTTCCTAATGTGGGGGTAAAAATAGAAAAAAATGAAAAACCCACTGTTGTTGAATATACTCAAGAAGAACTAAATACTTTTAAATCATCAATAGAAAAAAAAGCATATAAAGATTACTATAACGATTTTAAAGCTGGTGTAATTGAATCTTTAGAAAATAGGTTACCTAATTCTTCTAAAAAACAACGCGAAGAAATGGTGAAGGAGATTTTTTCTGATTCTGGAATAAAATCAACTTCTTATAAGAATATAGGTAATTCAAAAGCACATACTATCGAATTTTTAATAGGAACTATATTTATTAGGCGTTTTGTTGTTGTTAAGTTAAATTATACTTATGTTATTGAATTTACCTATGCTAAAAATACAGATATAGATTCATTAAAACCTTATAAAGATTTTGTAAGTTCTTTTAAAGCCAAAGACTATAATCCAACTACTGTAAATGCATATATTCATGGTGGTGCTCTTTGGAAAATTGTTTCGAAAGTGCTTGGTTTGTTGGTATTAGGAGCTGTTGCAGCTATTGCAAAGAAGAGGAATAGTTAATTTTTTTCAACTATTGGCTTAAGTCTTATAATTATATTTCTGCTAAATTTAAGGTCTTTACGTATTTCCATGGGTTGGTATCCATCGGCAGCAGCGAAAATATCAGCAGTTTTTGTATCATTAGATAATACAAAACTGAATTTTCCATCTGTTTCAGCAGCAATAGCTTTATTGTTCGCTGAAACATAAGCATTACCCACTGGTTTATTATTTATACTGTCTATAATTTTCCCTGAAAATACGAAATTAGAGGCTTCATTTTGACTAGAAGTCAAGAGATTTAAAATATCTTTTGAAAATGATTTTGGTGTGTATCCATTAGGTTGTTCTAATCCTTTAGGAAAGTTCTGAGGACTATATTCAAAAGCAATAGTTGGATCTTCGCTATAGGAAAGAAATCTAAATAATTGTTTAGCTTGATAAGTATTAGGTTTGTTGTTTCTCAAATATTCTGTAAGTTTCTGTAAATAAGAAATTACTTCTAAATTATGCAAAGCTTGATTGGGTCTGAATGTATTATCTGGATAGCCTTCCATCAATTTGCTTTTCATTACTTTTTCAATAGTCTTAAACTGGTTCTTTGAAAGGTCTGAAAAAGATAAGGAAGCGTTTTGTTCAACTTTAATTGAATTGTCATCTAATATTTTTTCAAATAAAATGGCTAATTCTAATCTAGTTAGATATTTAGATTCTTTTTGGTAGGTAAAAGCAGATAAAGAGAAGAAACTTAGGCATAGAAAAACCACAGCAATTATTTTTGAAATATGGTTTTTCAATGAAAGCTTATTCATTGCTTATTTAAGCTTCTCCTTCTAGATACCAGATTTTCCCATCTCTATAAAATTTCATTTTTGTTTTAACTGCAATTGCACAAATTGCTTCAAATGGATCTTCAGACTGTAATTCTATAGAGAAAGTTTCAGGCATATTCCCTTTGAATTTCAAATCCATGCCTGCTTGAGATGCTATTTCAGACACTACAGGTTTAAATGGAGCATCTTCCAAACTTATAACTACAGGAGCATATTTTTCTTCGTTAGGATGTAACAATGTGTTGGATGGTTTCTGTAAAGCTTTAGCTAAATTGTCTTTTACAGAAAGTTTTAATGCTACTTTATCTTTTGAGTATTTTACAGATGGCAAACAATCGGCTTTGTAGAAAATCTTTGCTTTAACTTTTTTATTCTGTTTTATTTTTGTATTTTTATCTTTGTCTTTATTAGATTCATTGTTAGCTATGCTTAAGTATGCTAATTTTATATCACGACTGGCAAAAGCTTTTTTCTTTAAGTCTTCTGAAATTATAGCTTTATCAAATTCAAGAACTATGCAGTTTTCCGTCCCTTTTAAATAGGGAACAACTTTGGTTGATTTTGATAGATTTATTGTTACCATTGTTTGGTTTTCTGACTCTGCTATATTTACTTCTTTTAGTTCTGAAAGACTAGGATAAGCTTTGGTAACACGCCATGATATAGCTGAAAAAAGTATTATAAGATAAAACATATATATATACTTGTGTTTCATTTGTTTGTTCCTTTAATTAAATAATGTTTGTTCTAATATATAAAAACTCTGTATGCGACTAGTATCTATAATGTCAGATGAATTTGAATTTAGAGCTCTTAATTTATTATTAATGCTTTCTACAGAAATAGGGTCATTTTTAGAGAAATATGCTGAGGAAGAATACTTACGGTTTAGATGCTTAGAGGCTTGATTCAAAGCATAATTCCATTCTGTAGCAGATATTTTTTCATAGGGAGCCAATTCCAGATTTTTTCTGAAACTAATAGCATCTATACATAATAAATTCTTACAAACAGCATAAACAGGATGGTCTACAGAAACATCAGAAAATTTTACTTTAGCCAAATGTATCGTATTAATGTTTGTATACATTCTGTAACCTACAATTACGGATAAAACAAGCAATAAAAAAGCGGAGGCAACAACTCTTTTAAAGAATCTATCGTTAGAGGGTAATAATAAGTATTTTATATACTTTAATAATTTCTTATATCCTTTACGTAAACGAATTTTGAAGCTTTTTTTCTTGCTTACAGCTTTTAAAACAGGCTGTTCTTCTTGCTTCGCTTCATTTGGAGAACCACAATTACCGCAAAACTTTGCGGCTACTAATTTATTAAATGCTCCACAGTGGCTACAATGCCATCCGGAACAAGATTGATGGTTCTTTTTTGATAAATCGTTTTTCATAGTTAGCTAGCTCTATCTTAAATATCGACATTTACTAAACTAATCATAAGAATTTTAACCATTCTTTTAAGTAACGATTGTTGTTTTTTACTTTTGTTGACAAGAGATAGGTATTTGTAAAACTAAATTGCTTGATTTTATTTTAACTATAATTAGAATAATAATTATCAAAATAAAATTATGGGGGAATATAAATGAAGGGCATTATATTGGCTGGGGGCGCAGGAACAAGACTTTATCCGTTAACGATGGTAACATCAAAACAACTTTTACCGGTTTACGATAAACCAATGATTTATTATCCATTGTCTACATTAATGCTTGCGGGAATAAAAGATATACTGATTATTTCAACACCTGAAGATACTCCTAGATTTGAAAATCTTTTAGGTAGTGGAAATCAATTTGGAATAAAACTTAGTTATAAAGTTCAACCTTCTCCTGATGGACTAGCACAAGCTTTTATTTTAGGCGAAGAATTTCTTTCTGGTGAAGCAGGTGCTATGATTTTGGGTGATAATATTTTTTATGGAAACGGTTTTAAGAAGTTACTGGTTGAAGCAGTAAGAAATGCTGAAAAACGTGGTCGAGCAACAGTCTTTGGATATTATGTTACCGATCCGGAACGTTTTGGGGTTGTTGAATTTGATGAAAGTGGTAAAGTTCTTTCTATAGAAGAAAAACCTCAAGAACCAAAAAGTAACTACGCTGTTACTGGATTATATTTTTATCCAGAAGGTGTTAGCCAAGTTGCGAAATTAGTAAAACCCAGTGCTAGAGGGGAACTAGAAATAACAACTTTAAATGAAATGTATTTAAAAGCTGAAAAATTAGATGTTCAATTATTGGGTCGTGGCTTTGCTTGGCTTGATACTGGAACTGTTGAAAGCTTAGTTGAAGCTGCAGATTATGTTAGAATGATTGAAAAAAGACAGGGCATAAAAATATCTGCTCCAGAAGAAATAGCTTATGTAAATCATTGGATAAGCAAAACAAAACTTATTGAATCTTCTGAACGATATGGGAAAAGTCCTTATGGATTGCACCTAAAAGCAGTTGCTAATGGCAGAGTTAGATACTAATAATAATTAAACAAAAAAAAGAAACTCTTAGTTAAGAGCTTCTTTTTTTATTAAAAAGTTTCTTCAATGATTTGAGCAGCATCCATTATTACTTTTAAGCAAGGTCTTGTTTTATAGTATTCTATGGTTCTTTCTGAAGCCATAGGAAACTCTTTTGTGTTACCTATTTTTAAACGTTCTTTGCAAATAATCGTGCCATGTAACTTTTTAAACTTTTCTATTAATTCCTGTTCTTTTAGGTAGCATGCCTTTTTTGCGCTTTGGTCTCCTGTTGTGGCTCCACATTCTAGCCCGCAAACCAAAGTCATACCGCTAACAGCACCGCAAACTTCTCTTGTTCCTCCGAAACCAGCACCAAATGCTCCGGAAAGTTTAAGTGCTGTTTCTTCTGGAATGTTATATTTATCTGCAAAGGCAACAAATACTGCTTGACTACAATTAAATCCTTTTAAAAAGAGTTCCTTAGCCTTTTCTACTCTATCCATTAGTTATTTCCCTTAAGCTGTTATTATACAAAAAATGCGATGCTAAGAAAGCATCGCATTTTTGTTGAGCCGTCCTTTTTGAGCCAAACTTAAAGAACTTTTAGGGCCGAACTTTTGAGCCGATACTTTGAAAAAGAACTTTACTTATTCCATTTCTGTAGGATTAGTTGGTTCTTTCTTTTTCGTTTTTTTAGCAGGTTTTTTAGGAGCTTCTAGTTGAAGTGGTTCTTCAACCTTAGCTTCTTTGATTTCTATTTTGCCTACTATTCTGAAAACAGTGCATTCATCACCGTCTTCATCTTTGCCTACTTCAGCAAGAATGTCGTCACCTTTATTGAAATCACCTTTAAGAATCTGTTCTGCAAGAGGATTTTCAATATATCTTTGAATAGTTCTTCTTAATGGTCTTGCACCATATTTTAAGTCTGTGCCTTTGTCTACAAGCCAGTTCTTTAACTCATCTGCAAAATCAAGATGCATATTTAAAGCTTCTATTCTTGAAGAGACTTCTTTGAGTAATATGCTTAAAATTTGCAAATTATCATTTTTGTCGAGCTGTCTGAAAACGATTACATCATCAATTCTGTTAAGAAATTCTGGTGGAAAGCTTTTTTCAAGACTTTTACGAGTAATTTTGACTTTCTTTTCATGAGAAAGGTCATCAAGTTTTTCAGTGGTTTTTCCTGCGGTAGTATCTACTACTCTGAAACCAGGTTTGGTTTCTTCTGTAGTAATATCAGAAACACCAATATTAGTCGTTAAAATAATAATGGTTTCTCTAAAACTTACTGTTTCACCTTTGCTGTCGGTTAGAATACCTTCGTCAAGAAGTTGAAGCAAAAGATTATGGACTTTTTCATGAGCTTTTTCGATTTCGTCAAAAACAACTACACCGTTAGGTTTGTTTTTAACAGCTTCGGTAAGATAACCACCTTCACTATGGCCAATATAGCCTGGGGGCGCACCAATAAGCTTAGCATATTCGTGACTCATTGCGTATTCTGAACAGTCAATACGAACTATATCATTTTCGCTGCCTGTCATAAATTCGCACAAAGCTTTAGCAAGTTCTGTTTTCCCAACACCTGTTTGACCAACAAAAATAAAACTTCCGACAGGTCTTTTGGGATTTTTTAAACCTACTTTAGCTTTACGAATAGCTTGAGCTACAGCAGAAACAGCTTCATCTTGTCCCACAATGCGTTTGCGCAAATGTTCTTCTATACCAAGGAAGCGATCTTGACCTGAATTTTTTGCACTTTCAGCACTTAAAACAGGAATAGAAGAACCAGCGGCTTCTTGTTCATCAATTTGAATAGTAACTTCTTTTATGTCTAACGAAGGATTAACCTTTACGCAGAGATTATAAAGTTCTTGTTCGATTATTTCGCCAAGAAGCGGATATTCGTTGTTTCCAAATACCAAAGGTGCAATTTCGTCAAGATAATTGACTACTGAGGCATTTATTATTAGCCGCTTATAAGATTTTTTATCAGTGATTTTTACGTTCTTAAAAAGCTGCTGTTTTTGTTCAGGCGTAAAAGCCCTGATTGAAACGAAGCGATCAAGTGATTCACAGAATTTCATTTTGATTCCGACTGTGGAATCCATGAGAACCCTCCTAGGGGTACATTTTCCCCATTGACAAGTAAACTGTTAATAGAGTACAGTTATTGTATCACTAACATAAAAACAAGGCAATACCTATAAATATGAACTCTAAAGAATCAGAAGAAATTTTTGACCGTGGTATAAACTATTTCAGAGCAGGTTTCTACTCATCAGCACTTAACGAATTTTATCAAGTTAAGAAAATCGAACCAGATTATCCTAATATTGATTATATTATTGAAGCTGCAACAAAAAAGAATGATGAAGTTGCTGGACAAATCAGCAATTTCATTGAGGAGAATTTTGATAAAGAAATTCAAGAGCTTTCTGAAGAATTGAATATTGAAAATTCCTCACATTTAGGTCCCAAAGTTCAACGTCTTTTAAAAATTGGAAAATTTAATGAAGCTCTCAAAGAGTTAAAAGTTGCAGAATCTATTATTCCAGATTCTAGACCTTTGTTAATGCTTTTAGGAAATACCTATAGAAGACTTGGTATGCTTGATGATGCCGAACAGGTCTTAAAGCGAGCTAGAGTTATTTATCCAGAAGACAGCGAATTGCTTAATAATTTAGGTAATATTTATATGGCCAAAGGTATGTATACTGACGCAGAAGAAGCGTACAGAACGGCTATGCGAGGAATGCGCGATGACCCTAGAATGTTAAACAATTTAGGTGTTCTTCGTATGCAAACCAACAATTTAGATGATGCAGAGAATCTTTTTAGAAAAGCAGCTAAGCTTGTTCCTCAATGGAAAACCCCAAGAAAGAACCTTGAACATCTTGCAAAACGAATGGAAATCTTAGAGAAAAATATTGAGGAAATAAGAGAAGAGTATCATAAACACCCTGATTATCTTGATATTGGTTTAAATCTAGGCAAAAATCTATTTTTTAGAGGTTTCTATTCTGAAGCTAAAAGTGTATTTAGAAGTATTTTGAAAAAGAACCCAAATCTTTTGGCGGCATGGTTTTATTTAGCATCTATTTATGAAATCAACCACAATTTCGATGATGCAATAGAATGCTATGTTGAATTAGTAAAGAAAGCAAAAAAGGAAAACACTTCTGAATATAAAAACTATGAAAATCTTAGAGAACAAGGTTTCGTAGAAGAAGCAATTGCAGAATTAAAAAAAGTTGCAGTAGTTGAACTAGATATAGCTTCAAGTAGAATTAATATCGGAATTAAATATTTTGAAGATTGCCTCTGGGTTGATGCTTTGAGACATTTTGAAGAAGCAATGCGTATTAATAGTAATTATCCCGATGCTTATTACTGGACAGCACTTACTTTAGTTCAAGTAAAAAAATCTACAAAAGCAAAAGAATTATTGAAAAAAGCAATAGAGTTAAATCCTAATTATGCTGATGCTTATTTTCAATTAGGACTTCTTTCTAAATCAAAATCAAAAAAGCAAGCAGCGGAATATTTTAAAAAAGCTTTAACGTTGAATCTTCGTCCATCTTTTGTTAAAATAGTTGAACAATTTCTTAAAGAAGAAAAATTGAGTTAAAGTATCGTATCAGAAGAGTTATAAAATATGGATCAAGCGACATTTAAACAATCATTTCCTGCTTTTCCGATAGATGAAGAATCTATTAATACTTTGAAGCTTTTAATTGTTAAGGAAGGAGTATCTACTGAAGAAGAATTAAATAATCTTCAAGGCAAATCAGAAACAGCTCTTGATTTTGTTGAAGCAGTAGCAAAACTAGAAAAAGTTACTCCTGAGTTATTAGCTAATATTGAAGCAGAAATTCTGAAGGTTCCATTTATTAAAGTAGATGAAACACAGATAACTAATGAAATTTTTAAATTAATAGATGTAAATCTTATAAAAAGTCGCAAAGTTATTCCTATAAAATTAAATGGCGCTGAATTAATGGTAGGTACAACAGCTCCTGCTGATTCTAGTATTTTAACTGGTCTTCATCCATCTATGGCTATAAAGCCTGCTAAAGTATTAGGAGACAAATTAGAAGCTAAAATTGCCCAATTAACAGGTGCCAAGGTTCATAAAAAAAGACAACAAAGAAAAAGAATTGGTGACATCCTTGTAGAATCAAATTATTGTAAAGCTGAACAAATCGATGAAGCTTTAAAAAAGGCTAAGGAACAAAAACTAAGATTGGGAGTTTACTTAGTTAAAAATAATATAGTTACTAACAAACAGCTTTCAATAGCTTTGTCTAAACAGTATGATGTTCCTTTTATCGACTTGGATGAAAGCCTTGTTGACCCAGTTGTTGGTAGTCTTTTAACTCAAAAATTCTGTCAAGATCATATTGTTTGTCCAGTAAAGAAAGAAAATGGAAAACTAGTTTTAGCAACAACAGACCCGACAGATATTATTACCATAGATCAGATAGAAATGATTACAGGTATGAGAGTTTCTGTTGTTGTTAGTTCAGAACTTTCTATTATTGCCTCGTTAGATAAACTTTTTGGTGAAAACGTTGATACATTAGCTAATTCAATTGGTGGAGAAGAAAAGAAGGAAGAGGACGAAGGCTTAGGAGATTTAAGCGAAAATGACGCTCCTATTATTAAGCTTGTTAATATGATTTTAACTCAAGCTGTAGTCCTGAATGTTTCTGATATTCACATAGAAATTTATGAAAGTGAATTCCGTATCAGATTCAGACAAGATGGTACAATGAAACTCTTCATGACTCCTGCAAGAGCAGCTCATTCAGGTTTGGTCAGCCGTATTAAAGTTATGTCAAACCTTGATATTGCAGAAACAAGAAGACCTCAAGACGGTCGTATTAAGCTGTCTATGCAGAACAGAAAGATAGACCTTCGTGTTTCTTGTATTCCATGCGTTTGGGGCGAAAAAATAGTTATGAGAATATGTGACCAGGGTAACTTGAAGGTTGACCTTAAAGACCTTGGTTTCGAACCTTTTGTTTTAGATAAATTCATGGCTGGTGTTCAGTCTCCTAACGGAATTGTTCTTGTTACTGGTCCAACGGGTTCAGGAAAAACTACAACACTTTATTCTTCGTTGTTCCTGTTGAATAAACCAACTGAAAATATTATGACCGCAGAAGACCCTGTTGAATACAACTTGATGGGTATAAACCAAGTTCAGTGTCATGCTGATATAGGTTTGGATTTCGGTGCAGCCTTGCGTTCTTTCTTGAGACAAGACCCGGACGTAATCATGCTCGGAGAAATTCGTGACTTTGAAACAGCAAGCATAGCTATTAAAGCAGCATTAACAGGGCATTTGGTTATTTCTACACTGCACACAAACGATGCTCCAGCAACAGTTGCCCGTTTGCTTAATATGGGTATTGAACCTTTCTCTCTTTCCTCTTCTTTACGTATTGTTCAGGCACAACGTCTTGTCAAACGTGTTTGTAAATCCTGTGCTGAAGAATACAAACCAGAGCCAGACCTTTTACAGTCATTGAATATTAATCAAAAGACTCTTGAAAGATTAAGATTGGCTGATCAATATTCAATAGATACACTGACTTTCAAGAAGGGTAAAGGTTGCCCAGACTGTGACAATACTGGATTAAAAGGTCGTCAGGGAATTTACGAAGTTCTTGAAATCACACCTAAATTCAGAGAACTTATAGAAAGAAATGCCAACACTGAAGAAATGCGTCGTCAAGCAATAAAAGACGGTATGCTTTCTTTGCGTGAATCTGCTTTATATAAGTTAATTACAGGAAGAACAACTGTTAGTGAAGTTGTTGGAACCACAGTTGACTCTGGTGGCCGCGAAGATGATGAAGATAACAAAAAGCCAAAGATGGCCGAAGAATCAAATGAAAAAACTATGGCTGCTTCCCAGAAAGCTAAAGAAGCTGCTGAAAAAGCTAGATTAGAAGAAGAACGAGCAGCACTTTTGACAGCAGGTTCAGCAACAAGTATTGCGAACGTAGATGCTTTAACTAAAGAATTACACGAATTTAATTCTATACTTGCCAAAGTTTCAGGAGTTCAGACTTCTAGCGATTCTTCCAACATAAAAGTTAGTGATACTATTCTTAAAAGCAATATTGCTGCTCCATTAAATGCAATAAAAGCTTATGCAGCAAAATCTGACGAAGCTACAAAAGTATTACCTATAATACAAGCTCAGGGTCAGAAAATGGAACATAATGTTAAAAACCTTATTTCTCAATTTTCTGAATTTGCACCTAAGGTTGCAAAATACCAAATTAATCAGCTTGTTGAAAAAGAAATATTTGCCAATGTAAAAAGTCATGTAGTTACAGCAAGATTGTTGTCTGGCGTAAAAGAAATAGGCAAGAATCTTAAATTATCAAAAAATCTTCCTCAAAACCTTCCTCCGATAAAGGTTGATATGGAAGCTTTCTCAACCATAGTTTCAAATGTTTTTATTAATTCTCTTATAGGTCTTGGAGCTAAGGGTGGAGAAATTAAAGTTGTAACAAGATTGAAACCAAAAACAACTAATATTGTTGAACTTGTTATTTTTGACAACGGTGCTGGTATTCCTCTTGAAAAACAGAAGACTTTGTTTAAACCTTTTGGTAGTGCTGGTAAAAATTCTTTAGGTCTTGGTTTGGCTGTTGCACAGAAGTTATTGACCGCTCTTAAAGGTAAAATAACAATAAAGAGCACACCAAACACAAGTACGCTTGTTTCTATAGAATTACCTGCAGCAGCATAAAAACTGCTTTGTTTATCTGCCGATAATAAGGAGATTATTATGAAAAAGTATAAGCTTTCCTTGATTCTTGCTTGCTTGATTGCTTTGTCACCCTCTGTTTATGCACAGGATGATGACAGCGATTTAGAAGAAGAATTTATCGAAGAGGGTTTTGCTGAAGAATCTATAAAGTGTTCTGCAGCAAGTTTTCTTAAAAAACTCTATGGAAATGTTATTGTTGAAAGCGACAAAGATCCATCGGCAGTGAATCTGACTCTTTCTGTTCCTCGAGGAGAAATAGAAAGTATGTTAAATATGTCTCTAACAGATGGTTGGTATCCAAAATCTTTGGTTATTCAAAGCGTAGGAGACGGAACTAATGTAGCAGTTTATCTTAAGTTGTCAAAAAAACAAAATGATTCTCCTAGACATTTCAGAGTATTAGGAAAGCTTTGTGCTCCTGGAGTTTTGCCTTGGAAACCACTTGAATTAGATGATAAAGATGCTTATGTAACTCATATAGAAACAGATTTTGGTGAAGATTTTCTCGTAAAAGGTGAAACTGTTAAATCTGGGCTTATTTTTAAAAATTTGTCTCCTAAAATTAGTAGAATTGGTGCTGATTTAGAAAATCTTGACTCAGATAGATTTGCTTCAAAAAGTAACTTTGATAGAAGTAAAATGTTTACAAGAGAAACCTATTCTGATAACGATACCGGAATAAATGGTCAACCGTTTTTTGAACGTGGCACTTACAAGGAAAATTCTAAAGTTGGTAGATATATGGTTTTTACCCTGAGATGTAAATGGTAAGAATTCAAAAGCTTTTAGCTTCTTGGGGAGTTGCTTCAAGACGAAGTATTGAAAAATATATAGAAGATGGCCGTATTTCTATTGACGGCGTAAAGTTGGAAGAGCAAGGCTTTATCGTTGATGAAGATAATCTTCCTTCTATTTTTTTAGATGGAAAGAAAATAACACCTCCGGCAAAAAAAGAATATACTATTTTATTGTTTAATAAGCCTAAATTAGTTATTACGAGCTTAAAAGATGAAAAAGGTCGTTGTTGTTTAGCTGATTATCTGCCTAAAGATAAACGTTTATATCCTGTAGGTCGTTTAGATTACGATTCTTCTGGTCTTTTGCTTGTAACTGATTATGGAGAACTGACAAACAGGCTTTTGCATCCTTCTTATAAAATTCCAAAGGAATATATTGTAAAAATACAGGGAGAAATGCTTACTAAAGAAGAGCTAAAACTCTTTTCTTCAGGTATTATGCTTGAAGACGGTGTTACTGCTCCATGTATTATTAAACCACATAGAGCTCCAAATACCTATTCCGTAATAATAAAAGAAGGCAGAAAACGTCAAGTAAGACGAATGTTTGATTATTTTGGAAGAAAAGTAATTAACTTACACCGTGTTGCTTTTGGAACTATTAAAATAGGTGATTTACAATCCGGTAAGTTACGACCTGTAACAGAAGAAGAAGAAAAAGCTTTGTTAAAAGCAACGGGTTTATTGTAAAAATATTACTTTGAAGCTATTACTTCTTCTTCTTCGGCTTCGTGACGCTTCATATAAAGTTCATAAGCAATTTGACCTGCGATAGAAGCAGCTTTTGTTCCAGAATGATCTTTTTGTCCTGATAAAGTAACAATGCAAAGATCACGACCTGTAACTTTTGTAAATCCACCAAACCAAGTATATAAATAATTAGGTGAATCTCCTGTTAAAGTTCCTGTTTTACCACCGCAATATTTTGAAAGATTCGGGCATTTTTTGTAGCCGCCGAAACCTTTTTTGCCTGTTCCAACAGCAGTAGTTGCATACATCATTTTATATATTTCTCTTGCTGTAGATTCTTTTATAGGCTGAGCAAGTTGGAATGGGCGACGTTTAAATACAACTTTTCCTTTTCTTTCAACATAATCAACAAGATAAGGTTTCAAAGTTTTTCCACGATTTAATACTGTTGAAACAATACTTGCAACGTGCATAGGACTAACAAGGAAATCTTTATTTAAGCCTGCAGCATCCTGTCCCATTTTTACATTATTGGTAGAAAGGCTGCAAATAGATTTCCCAACTGGAAGGTCGAAGAAGAAATTTTTATTGAAACCAAAAGCAGAAGCGTATTTCTTTACTGTTTCTCTTCCTGCTTTTTTAGCTACAGAGCCAAAAACACCATTGTGAGAGCTTGCAAATGCTTTCCAAACTTTCATATAAGATTTCTTATAAGCTAAGAAATTGCTATTTGAAGTTATTTTCCCTGTATCTATTCCGGCAGAAGCTGTAATTATCTTAAAAATAGACGCAACTGGGAAAGTTGCTTTAAAAGCCCAGTTATTTGTTTTAAAAGCTTCATCTTGAATGTTTAAAACTTTATTTTTATGACTTGAAGCAATAGCCAAAATTTCTCCAGTATAGGGGTCTTCAATAATAGCAGCAGATATTCTTGTACTATATTTTGCAAGGATGTTTTCCAACATTCTTTGAAGACCAGGTCTAATTGTTAAAACGATTTGAGTATCTGGGTCATATTCGACAATATATTTGTCACTTATTTCAGAATATTCCCATTTCATTTTATAAATAGCATCTATATAAGCTTTAGCTGATGCAGGAGTGTCATCAGATGGAGAGTCATTCTTTTTCTTGGCAATTTTTACTTCTTTTATTTCATCAATTGGGTTTTTGGAAGTAACCTTTTCTACTTTTTCTTCTTCTTTTTCTTCCTTTTCTTTTTCTTTATTTTCTGATATTGGAAGTTTGGTAATACTGCTTTCTAATTTTATTTCATCTTCAGGAACAATGGCTGGAACCGAAGACTCTTTTGCATTAGGAGAGGTAGAGTCTTCTTCTGTGTCTTGAGGAATATCAGTGTTTTCTTCTTCGTTATCAACTAAATCTTTTCCATCATTATCTTCTAGGCCACTCATCAAAGAAGATTGTTCATTCAATTCTTCGTTTGTTTCTTCATTTTGTCTTTTGGTTTTATATCTTATAGCCAAAATGGGTCTTGAATTTTTATCTTGCCCTGTTATAGCTGCATATTCTTTCTTTTTTGTAACATAAACAGGTTTGCCATTTTTTTCAGAAACATAAAGGACTAAGGCGTCAACTATTTTTGAATTAAAGGCAAACCACATAAATAATATGTAACAAAGAAAACATACTATGTTATGGGGCTTTAGAAATCGTGATAACATAAAAGAATTTTCCTCGCTTAAATTAATCTTCTACTTTTATAGAGGCAACAAGACCTGTGCGAGGAACCTTAAGTGTTGAACCAAGTTTTAATGCTCGTTCATCAGTAATTCTGTTAAGTCTAACAATAGGTTGAATCATATTGTTATTTCCGTAAAGCTTGCGAGATATCTTCTGTAAAGTATCGCCTTTTTGTATACGATATTCTGCAAATCTATCTATATCAGTGCTATGTAAAGTGTTCTTTTCTTTTTCGAGACTTTCTGCTGTATGAGTATCTATATGGGCAGAAACTTGTAAATTTTCTGAAGCTAGATTTCTTGTAGCTGGAGCAAAAGCACCTTCTGGAGCTACTCTAGAAACCTTATAATTTTTGTCTATTAAACTGTCTATTTTTCCAATTAGAACAGGAGAAGCAGGTTTTTCTATTCCAGGAATAATATCTGTACGTGGTCCAATATCACCGTGTATTGTAAAAGAAAAAACAATCTGCAATAAGAATAAACCGCTTAAAAAAAACAGGAATAAACCAATTTGTGTTCTGGATTTGCTTTTATTTTTATTTTTCTGATAATTCATGGTTGCCTCCTAATGCTTATATTATTTATCGACATCTAAACTATTAATTCTTAAAAAAAGGTTTTAGAAAAAAAATACTTATTACTTGTTGATGATTATGCTAGGTGTTATTGTTAGAAAGTGATTATGAAAAAGATATTATTTGTTTCACCAGTTAGATTTGACGCATTAAAACAGCGACATCAAGGACTATCAATAGAGCTATCTAAAAATGGTTATTTTGTTTACTTTTTAAATCCTATAATTTCAAATGGGTTTCAATTTGTTGAAAAAACAAATGAATTGGCAAAAAATATTAAAATTATAGACATCAAAATACCATTTAAAGCTGTCTCATACCCAATAATACAAAATTTTGCAGTTAGTTTAGCTTTCAAATTATTAAAGAAAAAACTGCATATAGACCCTGCAAAATATATTTTATGGCTGGCGGAGCCTTCTTGTGCAAAGCTTACAGAGTATAATTGGGAAAAAATAATATATGATTGCTGTGATTTGCATGGCTTTTTCCCAAATCAGAAAAAAAGAATATGGCAGCAATATGAAGAAAAAATAACTGAAAAAGCTAATTTAATAACTCTATCTCATTTATATATAAAAGAACATTTTTACAAAGAAACACAAAAGAAATGCCTTTTAATTCCAAACGCTACATTCTTCCAGGTAGAAAAAAAGCAAGAATCGCTAGCAAATGATGGAAAGATAAAAATATTATCTTCTGGTGCTCATTATGAATGGGTTGATATAGATTGGCTAAAAATGATAGCTGGTTTGGATAATGTAGAGTTACATATTGCAGGTAAAGGTCGTGGACCAGGTTTTAAGCAATTAATCTCTATGAAAAATGTTAAGTTTCATGGAGAATTGGATACATATCAACTTTTTGAATTAATGAAAGTATGTAAAGTAGGTTTATTAGCATTTAAAGATATTGAATTAATAAAGGGTGTAGACCCCATAAAAGTTTATGATTATGCTGCTGCTGGACTAGAGATATGGGCTCCAGATATAAAAGCTCTTTATTCTAACAAATATATAAATACTTTTATAAAAGATGCTGATTCGGCTAATAAAGCATTAAATAATCTCAATGAAAATAAAAAAGAATATTGCTTCTTTGAAATACCCACTTGGAAAGAACGATTAAAAGAAATTTTACGATATTTATAAAAACTAACTGGAAAAATTAGTCTTCGTCACTAAATTCTTTTATATCGCTATCATTGCTTTTCTTTTCATAAACTAGATTAGCAATAATATTGGCTAAAGTATTTGGATTATGACGTAGCATATCAGATTCAGAAAGTAAATCAGAAGAAACGACTCTAATTCCTAATTCTTCAATCTTTTTTACTGTAGGTGGAACCCAGTATTGATTCTTTGCCTCATATTTGCTCATTAAATTCTTAGCAGCTCTTCTAGAATTAACTACTACTATATCTAATTTTTCTAATCCTGTTTTATCAAGAATAGTTTTTACGTGGTCTAAAGCATTGAAACCATCTGTTTCACCTGGTTGAGTCATAACATTACAGATATATACTACTGTAGCTTCACTTTTATTTATGTGTTCAACTACTCCGGGAACAAGTAAATTTGGTATTACGCTTGTATATAAACTTCCCGGTCCCAAAATAATCATATTAGCATCATCAATAGCACTTAAGGCTTCTTGGTTCGCTTCAGGAGCAGCTGGAATAAGAGACAATTTTTTTATACGTTTTTTTACATCACAAATAGCTGTTTCTCCAACCATTTCTGTTCCGTCTTCAAAGTCGGCATGAAGCTGGACATTTTCGGTTGTAACAGGCACAACGTGACCTTTTATAGCTAGAATACTACTTACTTCTCGAACGGCACTACTAAAATCGCCAATTACACCAGTCATAGCAGCTATAAAGAGGTTCCCGAAACTGTGACCTTCTATATCTCCACCTTCAGAAAACCTATATTGAAAAAGTCTAGAAAGCAAACTTTCCGATCTTGATAATGCTACAATACAGTTTCTTATATCGCCAGGAGGAAGAATTTGTAAGTCTTTACGTAAACGACCAGATGAACCACCATCGTCTGTAACAGTGACAACAGCAGTTAAACGAACATCTACTTCTTTTAAGCCTTTTAAAAGCGAACTTAAGCCTGTTCCACCACCTAAAGCCACCAAATAAGGTCTGTCATCTTTTTTATTACGATGAAAAACAAATTCTTTTATTTTTGTAGAAAGTCCAGCATCACGGCTGTCCATCATTTCGAATGCAATTTTAAAACCTTTATAGAACCAAAAACTGCTTATTAGCAGGGCTGTAAAAGCTGTAAAGGCTAATGCTAATGGATGAAAGGATCTTAATGTTTCTACTGTTGCTGGAGCTAGCATTAATACTGCTAATGAAAAAATGGTAAAGCCAAACCCCATAATCAAAAGGCCTAAGAGCAAGTATAAAACCCATCTTCGTGCTCTGACCCTATGATTTATCATTCGGCGGAAACTGAAATACATTAAATGTCTCCAACCATCTTTGCTTTAAGTTGCCTTGAAAATCTTTCTGCACTCATAATTCCCATTCGCCGCAAATAGAAATTCATAGCAGCGGTCTCTACTACTACAGCAAGGTTTCGTCCTTCGCGAACAGGAATAGTAGTTGATGGAATTTCAACCTTTAAGAACTTAACAGTTCTCTGGAATATGCCTAATCTATCATATTCTTTGTTGTCATCCCACTTTTCTAGATTTATGACCATATCGACATTTTTTTCGTCTGCTGTTGCTGCTATACCAAAGAGTGACCTAATATCAATAATGCCTAAGCCTCTGATTTCCATATGGTGCCTAATCATATCGTCTGGTGAACCCATAATTTTTGAATCGCTTATTTTCATAAGCTGAACAGCATCATCTGCAACCAAACGATGACCTCTTTTTATAAGCTCAAGAGCACATTCACTTTTGCCTATTCCAGAGGCCCCCATAATTAAAATACCAACACCATATACTTCTACGAAAACGCCGTGTACGCTTTTACGTGGTGCAAATCTATTGTGTAAATAACGAGAAAGTTCATAAATAAACTCGCCTGTTCTGACAGATGTTCTTAAAAGTGGTATGCTCTTTTGGTTACAGAGCTCGATAAGTTCATCTAATACCAGCAAATCATCTGTAATGATAATACAGGGGATGTTAAAAAATAATAACTGGCGTAATCTGACTTTTCTTGTTTCAGCCTGTTGTTCACCTAAATAAGCAAGTTCTGTACGACCAAGAACAATGATTCTTTCGTAACCAAAATGTTCAAAAAAACCTGCCAATTCTAGACCAGGACGATGTACTTCAGAAGATATAATCTTTCTATCAAGACCTTCTTTTCCAGCGACAACTATAAGATTTTGATCTTGTACTATTTCTCTGACCAATATCAGAGCCATAAGACATCCCTCGAATTATGGTTTTATTATTTAACAATATTTTATGCTTTTTTTATCTTACACTCTTTTTATACTCTATGCAAGAAATTAGAGAAGTCAGGAACTATTCTATCTTGCTGTTAAATGCTAAAAAAAGTATAATAAAATATCTCTTTTGAAACGCTTAAGAAGAATATGACAAAAACGATAGAAATAACTAAATCTTTGTGCCTGGCAAATTTTAAAGGACGAAAAGAAAACGGTCACAAGGGTAACTTTGGAAAAGTTTTAATTATAGCTGGTTCCGATATTTATCCTGGTGCTGGTGTTATGGCTGCATATGGGGCTTTACGTTCCGGAGTTGGAATAGTAACTCTTGCTTTGCCAGATGTTTTGAAAGGGCTTTTACCTTTTAATTTATCTCCAGAAATAATTTTACGTTATTTCCCTTCAAAAAATGGTGGCTTCAGTTTCTCGTTATCTCAAGCTGTTGGTTTGTGTAGCAATTATGATTCTATTTTGGTCGGTTGTGGCTGGGGAAAAAGTCAATCTAGACTTGAATGTTTAAATAATATTTCACAAGCCTGTGAAACTTCTTTGATTTTTGATGCGGATGCATTGAATATTATTGCTGAAAACAATGCTTACGAAATATTAGACAGTTGCAAATCAAAAACTATAATTACACCTCATATTGGCGAATTTACAAGATTGCTGAAACAGTCTTTCTTAGATATAGAATTAGAAAATATATTAGAATTAGCTAAAAATTTTGCTTTGAAACATAAAACTATTGTTGTACAAAAATCTGCTTCTACCATAGTTACAGATTCTAAGGAACATTATATTTGCAATACTCATAATAGCGGTTTAGCAAAAGGAGGAAGTGGGGATTTGCTTGCCGGTCTAATAGCTGGGTTAGTGGCATCTAAACAATGTAAAAATAATCTTTTTGCAGCAAATTTAGGGGTTTATTTACATTCTCAAGCAGGTTTAGAAGCGAAAAAACTTTATACAGAATCTGGAATGACTATAGCTAATGTTGCTGAACTTATTCCAACAGCCTGGAAAGAGTTTATTTAAGTTTTTTATTATCTTGTCTTGATAAACTCTAAAAAAGTTGTTTGTCAAAACATTCTTCTTTTCTCTTTCGCTCTTGTCTCTAATCTCTATTTTTTGTTTGTTTAGCCTTGTGAAATAATTATCTTTGTTGAATTTAGTTGCAGAATGTTCTAAGCTAAAAAGACAATAAACTAGTTTCTATGGAATGATTGACAAGCTTTAAGCTACAAGCTATAAGCTTCAAGCCAGATAAAAGGCTAAAGACTTTTTATTAGAGGTAAGAGGTAAGAGAAAAGAGTTAAGAGATAAGAGAATTGTTTAGTATGTAATACTGCGAAAGTTCTTAGGTAACCGTCATTGCGAGTCTCAGATGCTCCCCAACGAATTGTGGGGGAGCTGTCACGAAGTGACTGAGGGGGCTGACTGTGTAACAGTCGGTGGCGTGGCAATCTAGAGGTTAGTCTTAAAAAGAAAATTAACAGTAAAAAGCAAGAATAGCGAAAAACATTCTTGGCTAAAACAATTCCCTCCTCCCTCCTCCCTTCTCCCTAACCCCTAAAAATCCGTTAGCCCTCAAAGATTCTTTTAACAGAATCTTTATCTAGCTTTCGTTACTATAGAAAAACTAAAACTAGTTTGAGAGAACGAAATGTATAAAATAGTTGAAAAAGAACAGCTTTCAGAAAACGTTTTCAAGTTCATCGTTGAAGCTCCCTTGATTGCTAAGTCACACAAGCCAGGGAATTTCATCATTCTAAGAATCAGCGAAAAGGGCGAAAGAATGCCTCTTACCATCGTCGATACCGACAAAGAAAAAGGCACAATTATGCTCATCGCTCAAAAAGTTGGTTATTCTTCCACTAAATTCTGCGATATGAAAGTTGGAGATTGTTTAACTGACTTGGTTGGCCCACTTGGCAAACCAACTGATATCAAGAAAGTCGGCACTTTCTTGGCTCTTGGCGGCGGTGTTGGCAACGCTCCATTGCTTCCAATAGTCAGAGGCTTCAAAGAAGCTGGCAACAGAGTTATCACTGTTCTTGCCGCTAGAACCAAAAGCCTCATCATTCTTGAAGATGAACTTCGCAAATACTCTGATGAAGTTATAATAATGACTGACGACGGTTCTTATGGTAATAAGGGTAATGTTACTGTTGGTGCTGAAATGGTCATGAAGCGCGAAAAAGTTGATGAATGTATCGCTATCGGTCCTGCAATCATGATGAAGTTTGCAGCCCTCAAGACTAAAGAATACAACGTTCCAACTCAGTGCAGCCTTAACACTATTATGGTTGATGGAACAGGTATGTGCGGTGCTTGTCGTGTTACCGTTGGCGGAAAGACCAAATTCACATGCGTTGACGGTCCAGAATTTGACGCTCACCAGATCGACTTTGACGAAATGCTTTCTCGCTTAAGATGCTACAAAGCAGAAGAAGACGAAGCCAAGGCAAAACTCTAATAGAAAGCGAGAATAAAATTATGTCAGATATGAATGATATTTTTGCAAAAGACAGAGAAGAAACCTGGAGAGAAGAACTCCGCAACAAGACTCCGATGAAAGAACGCACTGCTATTGAAAGAGTGAAGATGAACGAAATCGCTCCAGCAGAACGCATTAAATCACAGACTATCGAAGTTAACACTGGTTTAACCAAAGAACAGGCTGTATTAGAAGCAACCCGCTGTATGGATTGCCCCAATCACCCTTGCACTGAAGGTTGTCCAGTAGGCATTAACATTCCAAAGTTTGTTAAAAACATTGAACGCGGCGAATTTGAAGAAGCTGCTGCAACATTAAAAGAATTCAGTGCTCTTCCAGCAGTTTGCGGTCGTGTTTGCCCACAGGAAAAACAATGCGAATCCAAGTGCACTTACCTCAAGATGAAGAAACCAGCTGTAGCTATTGGCTATCTTGAAAGATTTGCTGCTGACTATGAACGCTTAAACGGCATCGAACCCAAACTTCCAAAAATGGAAAAGAAAAACGGCATCAAGGTTGCCGCAGTTGGTTCAGGTCCATCAGCACTCTCTTTTGCTGGCGATATGGCAAAAGCTGGTTATGATGTAACTGTATTCGAAGCTCTCCACGAAATCGGCGGCGTTCTCAAATATGGTATTCCTGAATTCCGTCTTCCAAACTCAATCGTAGATTTGGAACTTGCCAACCTTTCTAAGATGGGCGTTAAGTTCGAAAAGAACTTCGTTGTTGGAAAAACCGCTACATTTGATGATTTGAAGGCTCAGGGCTTCAAGGCTTTCTATGTTGGTTCTGGTGCAGGTTTCCCGAACTTCATGAATATTCCTGGTGAAAACCTCAACGGCGTTATGTCTTCTAACGAATACCTCACTCGTGTAAACCTCATGGGTGCTAACCGTGAAGACACTGACACTCCAGTTCTTAAAGGCAAAGTTGTTGTAGTCGTTGGTGGTGGTAACACCGCTATGGACTCTGTAAGAACCTCTAAGAGACTTGGTGCTGATAGATCAATCATCGTTTACAGACGTTCTAGAGATGAAATGCCAGCCCGTCTTGAAGAAGTCAAACACGCTGAAGAAGAAGGCGTTGAATTTATGACTCTTCACAACCCAATCGAATACATCGCTGGCGAAAACGGCAGAGTTGCCAAAGTTCGCTTGCAGAAGATGGAATTGGGTGAACCAGATGCTTCTGGCAGACGCAGACCAGTAGAAATCCCAGGCGCAATCGAAGAACTAGACGTAGATATAGTAGTAGTTGCTATCGGCGTTTCTCCAAATCCATTGATTCCTTCTTGCTTGCCAGAACTCAAACAGGGCAAGAAAGGCACAATCGAAGTAAATCCTGAATCCAATCAGGCTTCTATGGAAGAAATCTTCGCTGGTGGCGACATCGTTCGCGGTGGCGCTACAGTAATTCTTGCCATGGGTGACGGCCGCCGAGCCGCCGCTGGTATGGATAAATACCTCAAGGAAAAATACTTGAAATAAGCTGTAAGCTTCTAGCTATAAGCTCTAAGCCAGACAATACGTCATTGCGAGGAGCATAGCGACGAAGCAATCTACCCCCTTTCATAAAGGGGGATGTCAGCTTTGCTGACAGGGGGATTTTAAAATTTAGCTGTAAGCTTCAAGCTATAAAGCTCTAAGCCAGACAATACGTCAATGCGAGGAGCATAGCGACGAAGCAATCTACCCCCTTTCATAAAGGGGGATGTCAGCTTTGCTGACTGGGGGATTTTAATAACTTAGATTTAATCAAAAACGACACTTGCAAATAGCAAGTGTCGTTTATTTTTATTGATTTTATGTGTTGTTGGTGTGATTGTCCTAAAGCCTCCACTAGAGGGCTACCGCCAAGGATGGCGGCGTGCAAGCGAGCGACAGGAGGTCAGCGAGTCGCTGAGGTGACTTGCGTAGCAAGTCGGAGGGATGACCGAATCAAAGAAAACCTTAGTCTCTACCGTAACCGTCATTGTGAAACCGCAAGCCATATGTCATTACGAGCATACGTAGTATGCGTAGTAACGTGGCAATCCCAAAAATTTTCATAGGTTATTTACTTAGAAGAGAAAAAGCGGTTAGCATTAATCTAACCGCTTTTTTGTTTTTATTGTAGTTGGTTTTTGTGGTTTTTATTGTCCTAAAGCCTCTCCTTGAGGAGGGGTGATTGCGAAGCAATCGGTGACTGGGGGATTTTTATAACTTAGGTTTAATCTTAAAAAGACACTTGCTACTCGCAAGTGTCTTTTGGTTTTACTGGCGTAGGCTGTGGTTGGTGTGATTGTCATAAGCCCTCCCTTGAGGGAAGTAATAAAAGGGAGGGTGACCGAACTAGAGTAAACCCTTGGTCTCTGTCATGCGTCAATTGCGAGGCGTTGAAAACGCCGTGGCAATCTAGATAATAAAAAATTATTTGAGTAATACTTCTGGATTGCCCTCAAATTTGTAATTTTTAGCAAAATCAGCTAATTTCTCATTTAATTCATTTGGTGGAATTTTATCAAAATACTCTTGTTGCCACTTAGTGTAATCAAATTTTTCCCTAATAACAGTAGAAATAAAATATTCTGCTTCTACTATTCCTAGATTATCAAGTAAGCATTTCATACCTTTATTCATAATTTCAACAGTATTAGCTTCCATTTTATTCCTCCAAATTTCTTACAAAATCAATAGGATTAATCGGTTTGAGATTACTATTTTTGTATTTAAGTAACCTATTATCTGTAGTAATAAAATAAGAACATTGTCCTAACAAACTACAAGCGACATGACAGGCATCTTTATATTTTATTCCTGTATTCATTATTTCTAATGCCATTTCTTCAATTATAACATGTTTTTCATAAGGAATAAAAAGAGATGTGTTTTTATTGATAAATTCTTTTATTGGATTTTTCCTCATAGAAAATGGATTTAGACCATTTTCATATAGAATCATGTATGAAGAAACTAAATCTATTTTCTTCTTTCTTATTAAATTCTGTATATAAAGCTTGGCTTTTGATTCTAATGATATTTTGATATAAGATTGGTCATCATAAGGTCTATTGAAACAACAATTATCCAAATATACTTTCAAATATTTTGCTCTCCTAATAAATATTTTCTATTCTAACAACACATTTAATATTCAAAATCAGCGTTGAATTTCCCTTTTGAAGAAACCTTTAGTGTCATTATTTTCCATTTGTGCTTTGGTTCTAATGCATTTCGTTCTGGTGCAATAACTTTATTTAAAGCTATAAAAGTTTTCACCATCTGTGATTTGGGAACAACAGCTAACTCAAAACAGTCTTTAAGCTCTCCATTTCCTGAATCGACCCAATATTTCATTTCATAGCTTTCTTCACCATATTCGGCTTTAAAAACTATATTTTCCCATTTTTCAGGCAACACATTAACTAAAATATCGCATATTTTTTGGTATATTTCTTCGTTCATTATATTTTTCATTTATTAATCTCCTTGCCATTTGGGAAAATCCTTATATTTTCAGTGCCATTCACAGAATAAGTTACAATAAATTCACTTGGTCTTCTAGAATTACCTTCATAATTAGGCTCATTTTTTATATAAACTTCATTACCATTCTTAACTTCATTAGCAAGTTTGTTTTCAAAATTCATAAAATCTTTTCTATTTACTTCTGCATCTTGTGGAATCAGATTTTCTAAGCCATTAGAGCCGCCAAACTGGTCGGCAATAAGATGCCCTCTATCATCATTAGGTAATTCATAGCCTTTCCCAATGTTTTCAATAGAATCTTTTATTGGAAGACGCCCCTCTCTATCTTTTAAATGTAAATTACCCTCTGCCGAAGATATTCTACCAATTTCATCAGTATGATATTTGTATCCGTTTATTTCATAATCATGATTGGGAACCAAATCATTACCTTTTCGATAAACTTCATTGTTATCATCATAATAGTTATTAGAGAAACTATCAGTAGATTTCTTTTCTATATTGTTTTTAGGAGCAAAAAACTTGTTCCAGTATTCATCAGCTTCTTTTAGACTAATACCACTTTCGGGAACAATCTTTTCAACATTAGCAGCAACTTCTTTTGCTGCTGTCTCAGCTACTTCTACTATTTTACCAATACTTTCAAACATTATAAAATACTACCCCTTTCTTTATAAACCTCAGTAAATCGACAAAAGAGTTTATTGTAAAAAGGGTCTCTGTTTTTGATTTCAATAACAATTAAAGCTAACAATCTGTTTATTTGCTCATTATTATAACTTTCTACATTCGGAACAAGATTTGAAGTTAAGCACTGACTCCAACTTTCAATATTGCCACATTTTTTTGCTAATTCTACCGCTTTTGAAGCATGAAAAAAGTCATAACAAAGAGTTGTTAAAGCAGATAAATTGTGGTCTTTTATTAAAAGACAATTAATAAATTCACATTTTATAGCAGTCTCAAGATTTGATTTTATTATAAGTTCTTTTAATTCATTAAGCTCATATACGTTTTCTTCAATATTATTGATTTTACCTGTCATTATAGCTTCCACAAGAGCTTTAGATACAGATTCATTAATGCTATCATTAGACAGATTAAAACTATTGTTAGATTTATTATTATTGGAATATTTGCTTTCATTAAATTTATCAATTTTGCACAAAACAGGTTCAAGCCAATCATTCTGTCTAATTACTGCTACACCTTTTTCAAGTCTTCCAAGTTCAATTATCTGTTCTTCGTTAAGGCCAGCAGCTCTTCCTACTAACTCTCTGTCAGAATAATCAGGAAGTCTTAATATTATTTTTGTATTGGTATTTCTGATTACAGACATATCAAGTAATCCTGGTGACTGATCAGCAATAACAAAAGCCTCACCATAAGTTCTCATTTCTGCTATTGCGTTTGCAAGCATTTCTACAGATTTTCCTAAAAGATTTGAACTTTCGGAAACCTGCTCTGTAGATGTTCTCTTCAATAGATTATGAGCTTCTTCAATAACAGTAATATGTTTTAATTCAGAGTTAATTTCAGGACTAGCCATTCTGTGTTCTTGTAGTTTCAAAATCAAAAGTCCCATTATTAAAGCTTTTGTTTCTGTAGAGCCAACTCTGCTTAAATCTATTATTACATTTTTATCGAATAATTCTTCATCAGAAATAGAATCATTTGAGAATATCTGACCGTTTATACCGTTAGTAAGAGATTTCAATCTCGTTTGTAATGCTCCAGAATAATTACCCTTATTTTCATCAGAGTATTCGCTATTATTCATTACATTTTTTATTTCTTTCAAAACATCTGCAAATGTCGGGAAAATTCTGTTGTCATATTTATTTTCAGATTTGGTCAAATCCCAACCAGCATTTATGTAAGCCTGTTCTATGGCATCTTTTAAAACAGCAGGCATCGCAGCATACATAGGCCAGCAAACATTGAATATTTCTACAAGTCTGTCTAAATGTTCCAAAATATGAGTATTTTCTATAGGGAAACTGAACGGATTTATTCTTAATAATTGAATATCTTTTAATAAGGGGTTTGTTCCAAAAACTTTTACATCATCTCTTTTACCGAAAAAGCTTTTATATTCCCCCTTAGCTGGTTCTATAACAAGGAAATGAACTCCTAATTTTGTTGTTTGTTCCAAAAGTTGATAAATAGCATTAGATTTACCAGCACCAGTTGAGCCTGTAACAAAAGTGTGGTTAAGCAGATCATTTGAAGAAATAGAAATTTCTTGCTTTTGATAAGTTTGATGCATATGATAACCTTTTCCTAAAAGCAAATCGTATTTTGCATCTAATAAAGAATGAGGTTCTCGACCAAATTGTGTTCCCTGCAAAACAGGCAATCCTTGTAATGATTTTTTAGGGAAAACTATAACATTTGATAATTCGTCTGTAGCAACAAAAGAAGTTGGCGTTACAGCCATTGCGTTATTCAGTTCCTGGTCTGCAGTAAAGAAAACAGGATGAGTAAAAAAATGTAAATATTTTCTTATTTCCGAAAAAATCTCTTTTTTAGGATTTAAATTTGTCCATTCTTGAATAAAAGCAGGTTCTATATATGAATTTTTCCCTTGGGTAATGCCTTTTAAAATATTGGCTATATTTTTTGTTGTTTTAGCTTTTTCAGACATAATATAAGTGGAAAACTTCCATAAGCCTGTTGCCTTGCTTTTGTTTATTCGGTCCATTGTAAGTTTAAGCTTTTCAAGCATATTGCTTATTTTATAATTTTTATATGAAAAAGTAGTGTTTTCGCTTTCTCCTAATGCAAGGCTAGTGCTTGTTCCTGTTGTCTCACTATTGTTGTTGCCAACGGTTTTAGATACACCTGTTGTGTCAGTTTTTGTATTACCCCAGCTATATCCGTAACCACCAGATAAACCAACATTTGTACTAAAACTATTGATAACAGCTGTTATCAAACCACTTCCTGCTACAGATATAACAGCTGTTTTCCAACCTTTACTTTTATTTTTTTCCCAATTATCTTTAATATCATCACAAATTTTACTTAAATTTAATGAGCGATTCTCAGTATTACCATAATTAATTCCACCGTTTAAACCTATATTTACAGAATGTGTCTTAGAAATAGAATCACTAGTACTTTCTGAATTGGTTAAAGAAGTCATTTCACCAATAGTTTCAGAATAGCTTTCTCCTTTTGTAGAAGTTGTCGATTTTCCTATTTGAAATTGTTGTTGTTCAAATGGGCTTATAGCTGTAGCCATTTCTTCATAACCAGACAATATTTGCATTAAACTTTCTGGAGATAAGGATTCAGCAAGAAAAACAACAGTATAACTTTCAAATTCATTTTCTGGAACTACGCCATTTAAAAGCTTGTCTATACCTTGACCGATATAATCTTCTGTATATTCTGATGGAGTATTAGTCATTAAGGCAATAGAACTAATGTTTTTTTCAAAAGAAAAAATATCTTCTAATTTATTTTCATTAATTATTTTTTCTGCTTTTGTTCCCTGAAAATTGCCAGTAATAGTATCTTCTAGCAGATTAAGATTGGTTTTAGTAGTTAATGCTCTACCTTCGCCTTCATTTTTAACAACAAAATACATTTGTGTTTCTGTTGGAGTTCTTTTTACTACAAGTGCTAATGTATGATCACCATCTGCAAAGGCATTTAATACGTTTTTAAAACATTTGCCAGGGTTTTCATCTCTATCAAAAACCCACTTGTCTATTTTTAAGGCTCTAATATTATGTTTATAGGAAACACTATTATCTTTATTATTGTGTAAAACATCAAAAGGTATAACTGCATACTCAGAATCTAATTTTGCCATATATGCTTTATCTATGGTGTATGCTATTTTATTTAAATTATCTATAAGTTTATTTTGTTTAACTAAGTCGTTTGCCATATCATATATCCTTAATGAAAAAACAAATTAATAAAACTCATTTTTTAAAAATATTACCAATTGCATTTAAGAAACCCTTGGTTATATTTGATCTTATCAAATACCCTTTTGCTGTTAAATTACCTTGATCTGCACTTAATTTAATGTATCTTATTCCTTCTTCCTGGTTTCTTTTTACACCTATGCCATCTAAATACATTTTTCCAACTTCATATTGTCCATCAGCATTACCTTGGTCAGCGCTTAACTTCATATATTTAAATGCTTCTTTGTAATTTTTAGGTATTCCATCGCCATTATAATACATCTTACCAAGATTATATTGCGCTAGATTTTCTCCTTGGTCAGCACTGAGTTTTAAGTATTTAAAAGCTTCTTCAAAATTTTGTTTAACATTAAAACCATCATAATAATTTGATCCAATCCAATATTGTGAAAAGCTATCCCCTTGGTCAGCACTTAACTTCATATACTTAAAAGCTTCCTCATTATTTGCTTTAATGCCTTGTCCATAATAGTAACATAAGAATCCAACATAACGTTGTCCTAGTTTATTCCCTTGGTCAGCACTTAATTTGAAGTATTTAAAAGCTTCTTCATAATTCTGTTTTACACCATTACCAAAAGAATAACATAGCCCCAACAAGCATTGCCCATGAGAATTCCCTTGTTCAGCACTTAACTTGGCATATTTAAAAGCTTCTTCATAATTCTTTTCTACACCATCACCATCATAATAACAGATTCCTAACCACTTTTGTCCATCTGAATCTCCTTGTTCCGCACTTAACTTAAAATATTTAAAGGCTTCTTCGTAATTCTTTTCAACACCATTACCATAATAATAACATTGTCCCAACATGCATTGTCCGTGAGCGTGTCCTTTTTCTGCACTTAACTTGAAATATTTAAAAGCTTCCTCGTAATTCTGTTTTACACCATTCCCATAATAATAACATTGCCCTAACAAGCATTGCCCGTGAGCATTTTCTTTTTCTGCACTTAACTTGAAATTTTTAAAAGCTTCTTCGTAATTCTGTTTTATACCAATTCCATTAAGATAACAAATACCTAACCACTTTTGTCCATCTGAATCTCCTTGTTCAGCACTTAACTTGAATAATTTAAAAGCTTCCTCGTAATTCTGTTCTGTACTATTACTAAATAAATAACATTGCCCCAACAAGCATTGCCCATGAGAATTCTCTTGTTCAGCACTTAACTTGGCATATTTAAAAGCTTCTTCATAATTTTGTTCCACATCATTACCATAATAATATTCAGCAAGAGCCCATTGTGCATTTGAATTACCTTGGTCAGCACTTAATTTGAAATATTTAACAGCTTCTTCGTAATTTTGCTCTACACCATTACCGAAATAATAACATTTCCCCAACAAACATTGTGCATTTGAATTACCTTGTTCAGCACTTAACTTGGCATATTTAACTGCTTCTTCGTAATTCTGTTTCACACTGTTACCATAATAATATTCAGCAAGAACCCATTGTCCATCTGAATCTCCTTGTTCAGCACTTAACTTGAAGTATTTAAAAGCTTCTTCATAATTTTGTTCCACACCATTACCAAAATAATAACATTGCCCCAGCAAGCATTGTCCTAGAGGGTTTCCTTGTTCAGCACTTAACTTGGCATATTTAAAAGCTTCATCGTAATTCTGTTTCACACTGTTCTCATAATAATATTTAGCAAGAGCCCATTGTCCATCTGAATCTCCTTGGTCAGCACTTAACTTGAAATATTTAAAAGCTTCTTCGTAATTTTGTTCTATCCCATTATCATAAAGATAATAAATTCCTAACCGCATTTGTCCTGCTGAATCTCCTTGTTCAGCACTTAACTTGAAGTATTTAAAAGCTTCTTCATAATTTTGTTCCACACCATTACCAAAATAATAACATTGCCCCAGCAAGCATTGTCCTAGAGGGTTTCCTTGTTCAGCACTTAACTTGGCATATTTAACTGCTTCTTCGTAATTCTTTTCCACACCTTTGCCAACAATATACATACAACCAAGAATTACATTTTCATAAGATTCTTTTTCGTTACCTAATTCTTTGGTTAATTCTTTTGCTTCTTCATACTGCTTTTTTTGAATTAATTTTCTTATTTGATTTTTTATTATTTCTTTATTATTTTGACTTGTAGTTTTTCCAAATATTTTAATAATTTCCCTAAAATTCTCATTGCTTTTAGTAATTATTGAATTTTTATTATCTGTAATATAAGATAATAATTCTGTATTTTGATTGTTGCCTATGGTATAAGCTATTTTTATAGAGTTTTCATAAATATTATTTGTTTTAACAAATTTTAGAATGTTTTCATAATTATCTATATTGTCTTTATCTGTTATAATAATTATTACTGGTAAGTAATCTTTTGAAGAAATATTATAAAAATTTATGTCTGTAATATTTTTATTTAATTCATATAATGCAATACCTAGATTACTCAAGCCACTTGTATTTTGAAAATAATTAAAAGCAAAATCTTCTATAGGTTCTGGTCCGTGTGGAGTTATCCAGTCACAGCCATCTGAGAATGTCATCATTGCCACTTTTAATTCAGCGTTCTTTTCATTTGCTAATTCTAATAAGGTTTCGTTACATTCTTCAACAGTATGATTAAGTATATCAAGTTTTTCACCTTTCATACTTTCAGAAAGATCTAATATATAAAAAACAGACAAATCAGACATAAATACTTACCTCAACTTTTCCTCTTCAAATTTATAATGAAATAAACAATTAATCAAGGTTATCTATTTAGAAAAAAAGGTCAAGAAAGGCACAATCGAAGTAAATCCTGAATCCAATCAGGCTTCTATGGAAGAAATCTTCGCTGGTGGCGACATCGTTCGCGGTGGCGCTACAGTAATTCTTGCCATGGGTGACGGCCGCCGTGCCGCCGCCGGTATGGATAAATACCTCAAAGAAAAATACAATCTGTAAGTAATAAAAAAAATAGGTTAAGCTTTCAGCTTAACCTATTTTTTTATATGTTTTTATTGTAGTCGGTAGTTATTGTTTTTATTGTCGATAAAGATAGTCTCTGCCATTTCGTCATTGCTAGGCTTCGTAGAAGCCGTGGCAATCCAGTTTTTAAAGAGAGCAGAGATAAGAGATTAGACGACCAACAGGAGGTTGGGAGTGCAAGCGAGCGACAGGAGGTCAGCGAGTCGCTGAGGTGACTTGCGTAGCAAGTCGGAGGGATGACCGAATCAAAGAAAACCTTAGTCTCTACCGTAACCGTCATTGTGAAACCGCAAGCCATATGTCATTACAAGCATACGTAGTATGCGTAGTAACGTGGCAATCCCAAAAATTTTCATAGGTTTTATTTACTAAAAACAACCACAACAAAAAAAATTATTTTTTTACACTTTTTTTGTCCATTTTTCCGTTTTCGGTTGATTACTATATGTGCAGATTAAAATTTTATGCACGTATTTTTAATCAAAAGAGGTTTTCTTATGGAAAAAGAAACAAAATTTTTTGGACTAACAAATGATTTCCTATTCAAAGCTGTTTTTGGTCAAGAGTCTAATAAAAACACTTTAAACTAAAAACGTCATTGCGAGCCGAAGGCGTGGCAATCTAGATAAAAATAATATGAATAAAAACAGTTATATTTACATCTTGTTCAGTAAAAGAAATGGAACTCTTTATACAGGAGCAACTTCTGATTTAATACGTAGAGTCTATGAACATAAAAATAAACTATATGAAGGTTTTACTAAAAAATATTCTGTCGATAAGTTAGGTTATTTTGAGGAATACGACAATATCAATAATGCCATTGAACGAGAAAAACAAATTAAAGCTAGATCAAGAAAATATAAATTGAAACTTATCGAAAGCCTAAATCCTAATTGGGTAGATTTATATTGGAAAATTCTATAATTTGAAATAGTAAATATCTGGATTGCCACGCAGTCTTACGACTGCTCGCAATGACGAATAAAAATTATTGTTAGAAATGGGTTTATCTGCTGTATAATAGTAAGAAATTTGCTTCAAAAGATTCAAAGATACCTTCTGAAATTGAAAGTGAGGACGGTATGACAGAAGTTGTAAATTGTGTCAAAAAATCAAATTCAGATAAAGAAATGCGTGCAAGAATGGAAGACAGAGAAAACAGTCTTATAGCTCTTAGCCTTATGCGCGGAAGTGCCTATGAGAAAGGTAAAAAAGAAGGAATAAAAGAAATAATTAAAAATATGCTTTTAAAAGGAAAAAACAAAAAAGAAATAATGGATTTAACTGGAATTTCTGAAAAAGACTTTGACGAAGCAAATATAAATTGAAACATGAGAAAAAGCGGTTAGCATTAGTCTAACCGCTTTTTCTGTTTTTATTGTAGTTGGTAGTTTTTGTTTTTGTTGTCTTAATTAGCTTTCAAAACAAGAGTTACCAACTGGCATTATTAAAAGATTAGTCCAACTAATTTGTGTCACCAGTGGTGACACAAATTAATTTTATTAGCTTGATTTATCTCACCATTTATTACGCCACCAAATGGCAATATAAATGGCAGAATAAAATAAATAGAAAAAAAAACACCGCCCGAAGTTATTTAAACTCCAAGCGGTGAATAAGTGGAAACAATATTTTTTTAGCTTTTTTATTTCAATTTTACGATAATAGCAGAGTTTTTTGTTGTTTCATTATCATAATCACCTTCAAATACTAATTCTGTAATTCCGTCTCTGTCTATGTCAATACAACGAGCAGCAAAAAAATTGCTTGTTCCTCCCTTATATTCAACTGATGGAATAATAAAGTTTAAACTCTTAACAACTCCTTTTGTAACATCTTCATCAAATATATCTATCTTGCTTGCCAGAACTCAAGCAGGGCAAGAAAGGCACAATCGAAGTAAATCCTGAATCCAATCAGGCTTATTTTTTAGTTTTTATTGTAGTTGGTTTTTGTTGTAGTTATTGTTTAATCGGAGTTTAGATTACTACGTCGTATTGTTCCTTGTATTTTTTGAGATAAGAGCCAAGAGATTAGAGAATAAGAATTTTGTTGTCTAAATAATAATGCAGTTTTTATAAAAATTTTCTGCATATTTTATTAAGTGCAGAAAATTATTGAAATTTATGTGGCTTTCATTATAATTATTTATAGAGGTTGTAACCTATGAATATCAACAATTTGCTTTCTAACAAGAAGAAATTCTATACCACAAAAGAGCTAAGAAACCTATCTATCTCAAATTATCTAACTCATAAGCTTATTGCTGAAGGTAAATTGTCTAAACTTAATACTAGCCTATACATAAATAATAACTATCTAGGTGAAGATTCAGACTTTGCCTATGCGTCAGCTATCGTTCCTAATGGCGTTATCTGCCTTATCAGTGCAGCAATCTATTATGATCTTACAACCACACGACCAAACGAAATTAACATAGCAATAGAGAGAACACACAAAACATCTAAACTCCCAGATTGGCCACCTATAAACATTACATATTTTTCCCCAAAAAGATTTGAAACAGGAATAACGACAATTACTAATTCCAACCAGGAAATTCACGTTTATGATATTGAAAAAACAGTCATAGATATAATTTTCTATCGAAATAAAATAGGAATAGAAGAAACCAAAGAAATTCTAAAAAATTATCTAGCATCTCCAAAACGTAATTTGAATAAGCTCTATCGTTATGCAAACCTACTCAATTGCAAAAATATTATAAATACCTATCTAGAGGTGTTGCTATAATGAATGCTACTTCGGTAAAAGAAAAGCTAAAAAATCTATCTATTTCTTCGGGAAAAACCCTACAAGAGCTTCTAATTGCTTATGCCATTGAAAGAACAATTTACAGATTAACTATTTCTTCTTACAAAGAGCATTTTATTCTAAAAGGAGGAATATTCCTATATGCACTAGAAAATGGCAATTTCTCACGAGCGACCTCAGACATTGATTTCCTCGCCCAAAATATAAGTAATCAAATATCTGTAATAGAATCTGCTTTTGCAAATATTTTCTCTATAAAAACAGATGATCCTTTAATTTATAATTTACAAACTTTAACAATCAAAAGTATTACCGAACAAAGAAAGTATCATGGTATAAATATCTCAATTATCGCCTATTTAGATAAAACCAAGATTCCTATTTCTATAGATATTGCTTTTGGTGACGTAATACACCCAGACAAAACATTAATAGATTACCCGATACTTTTGCATAATAGCGATGTTCCTAATATATATGCTTATTCTATATATTCATGCATTGCTGAAAAATTTGAAGCAATAGTTAGTTTAGGTTATGGAAATAGTCGTTTCAAAGATTTCTACGACATATAGTCTTTCTTGCTAAGTTCGACTTTGATGGAAAAACTTTATTGAAGGCAGTAAAAAAACTTTCTCTTACCGTAATACTGCTTTAAATGATATTGCTGCTTTTGAGCCTGATTTTGCCAGCGAATCAACAAGACAATCTCGCTGGAATAACTTTGCAAAAAAGAAAAAGACTTCTATCCAAATATCTCTAGTAGAAACAATAGCAGCAATACAATCTTTTCTCTCACCAATAGTCAATTCTATAAACAGCAATAATAATCAATTCAATCAAACTTGGTCACATAAATCTAAAGTCTGGAAATAATAACTCAAACAGGGCAAGAAAGGCACAATCGAAGTAAATCCTGAATCCAATCAGGCTTATTTTTTAGTTTTTATTGTAGTTATTGTAAAAAAAACTATAAGTTATAAGCTTTAAGCTGCAAGCAAGAAAAAAGCATTACTGAAATGACTGGCTTATAGCTTTAAGCTTAAGGCTTACAGCTTATATAAAAAACAACAATTACCAAAAACTAAAAACTTCACATATGGCGACATCGTTCGCGGTGGCGCAACAGTAATTCTTGCGAAACAATCTTAATTCCTAAAAACTATTTCTCTTCTATTGTCTTAAAGTATTGATAGCTTTATAATAAAAAAAGAAACTTTTAGGGGAGAGAACTCATGGCTTTTATGAATAAGAAAAAAACATTATTTTTGCTTATTTTGTTATGTTTATCTGTCTGTATTTGTGTGGCTCAAGATGATGATTTTATTGATGTTTTTGATGACAATGATGTTGAAATTGAGCCGTCAGTAAAATTAGAAGAAAGCAAATCTAGTTCTTTAAAACAAGAACAAAAACCAAAACCTGAAATTAAAAAGAATGCTTCTGAAACAGAAAAAATAAGACCTGAACGTATATTTAGTTGTCCGGGAGTAGTGCCTAACGAAGGATATTTCCGCAATAAAGAAAATATGAGAAGAAGGCGAGAAGAGTTTTTGAAAAAATATGCTTCTGAAACAATAGATGTTAACCAAAGTGCATCTGAAACAAAAAAACTAGAAAATTCTAATTCAAACGATGAAAAATTTAAAACAGAGGATATGGATGATTTTGGTCTATATGATATAGACGAAGAAGTTGAGTTTGACAATAATAAAGTTGGAATTCAAAAATAATGAGTTTCCCCTTTGAATAAGAAATAAGTATAGAAAATTTTCAGAAATAATCAGAGGTTAAAAACTCTGATTTGATTGTTTTTGGTTGGGTTGCTTTTATTATCGTTATTTAGAAAAAGCAGATTGCTTAATCTGAGTTTATGAATATATTAATATTTAATTAATAAAAATATAGCCATCTTATAATTGATTTCCTTGTTGTTCGAAGGATTATTAACAGGAAGGTTCCTAAATGAAATTAGAAGTTATCAGAATAAGAAAAGAGTACAAAGATTGTGTTGCTGTTAAAAATCTTTCTTTTGCTATTGAAACTGGTGAAATAACTGGTTTCATAGGGCCAAATGGGGCTGGAAAAACAACAACAATGAAGCTTATTGTTAACATTGAAAATTGTACGGAAGGTGATATTAAATTAGATGGAGTATCGCTTTTAGATTATCCAGAATTAATTCGAGATCATATTGGCTATGTCCCAGATACTTTGCCTTCAAATAAAGACATGACTGTTCATGAATACTTAGATTTTTTTGCTTGTGCTTATGGTTATAAAACTCCAGTAAGGCAAGAAACAGTTAAAAATATAGAAGAATTTACAAATCTTACAGGTATAAAAGAGAAAAAAATAGATTCTTTGTCTAAAGGGATGAAACAAAGAGTATCAATTGCAAGGGCTTTAATTAGTGACCCAGATTTTATTATAATGGATGAACCTGCTGCTGGGCTTGATCCTAGAGCAAGAATAGAATTAAGAGATTTGCTAAAAGTTCTTTGTGAACAAGGCAAGGGAATTTTTATTAGTTCTCATATTCTAAGTGATCTTGAAGAAATATGTACATCTGCTGTTATAATAGAACAGGGAAGATTGCTAAAATCAGGAAAAATAGAAGATATTGTTGGTGAACAGATAAAGAAAAACAAACATATTTATCAAATAAAGACAATTGAACCACCAAAAGAAGAATTAATCAAAAAGATTTCCTTAGAACCTATGGTTTCTAATATTTATTTTACGGGCAATATTATTGAATTTGAATATTCAGGTTCAGAAGCACAGGCAACAGAATTAGTAAGCAAGTTGTTAACAGAAGGTTATAGCTTTACTTCATTTGGTTTCAAACAAGAAAATTTAGAAACTGTCTTTATGAAAATTACAAAAGGAAATGTACAATGAAGAGTTACTGGGATAAACTAGAAGATTCTATTAATCCAATTTGTTTTAACGATATTAGAAAAACCGTAAAGGCAAATGATTTTTGGATGAAATTGCTTTTCCTTTTATCTGTTTATTTGTTTGTTTTTTTTGTATTAATAGTTGGAACATCAAAACATCAAGAACCATATATATTAAATTGTTATAGAGTTTTAGCGTTTTTTTCTCTTGTAGCTATTATAGCTATACCCTTAGAAATTCGTAAATTATCATTGTTTGAAGTTAGTAATGATAATATATTTTTTATTTTCATGTCTAACATAACAGCCTCTAAGTTTATAAGAGGAAAAATGCTTTTGGGTTTAATTTATCTTTTTATATTCATTATATTTGCCATTCCTGTTTACCTTTATATATGTTTAGTTGGGGCGATAGATTTTTTTAGATTATTAAGGATTTTCTTTTTCAATTGTTTGATACCTATACCTACTATATTATTCTGTATTTACGAAGGTGTTAAAGATGGCCGAGGATCTAAAATCGCTATTTCTGCAAATAATTTAATGATTTTCTTGGCTATGTTGTTTGATGGGTTAATCTATATAAGATTATTTATGGTTGAATTCATTCGTGATTTAGATCCAAAGCCTGTATTGCTTCTTATAGATTTAGGTTTAGGATTTGTTTGCTTAATAATTGCTTTATTTACATATCTATTTTTGTATTCTCATTTGATTAAGACATATCCATTGTCTGAAGCTAGCGTTAATGATACCACCAAAATTCGTAAAGCTTTTCGTTATAAACCAGTAAAAGCAAAAATCCAAAAATCCAGTAATCTAGATATTAATATAAGTTCTCCAATTGTTTCAGATAAAAAGGTAATAGACGAAGCTCCGAAGGTTGTTCATCAAGAGATAAAAGAACCAGTAGACATTGTTGTAGACAAAGAAAAAATAAATAAAACTTCAAATATAGATAATCTGGATATAGGTAATACAGATAAAAAAATAAAATCTTCACCTATTATTAGTTCACCCGATTTAGAGGTTTATCAAAAGCTTGGAAATAGAATAAGAAAACCAAAAAAATCTAAAACTAGTCCTGAATCACAAATTAAAATATTGTTTACTGTAATATGGGTATTTGCTCTCTTTTTGATTTTTACAAAAACTTTCATAGCTTTTCTCTTGATACATTTAAACTACTTTTTATTTGTATTTTTGTCCGCATATTTACATAGCAGAGATAAAATTTATGACAATAGAAGTAAATTAGAAATACCAGCCAATTTGATGGAAAAATTAATTAGATTTCCATTCTCAAGTGGATATGTTAACGGGATTGCTTGGCTTACATTAATAGGTTTTTCTTATATGTTCGTTCTTTTTATAACCTTTGGGTTGTTTGAGCCTAGAGCCGGGATGGCTTATTATACAAGAGATGTATTACCGGGTGGTTATTATGTAATGCTTGGTTTTATGCTAAATATTTCTAGCTGGTGTTTTGTTGGAAGATTTATAGCTGAGAATTTCTTAAAATATGACCCAAAAGATAATAAAGTTTTACCAACTATAATTGTACTTATTGTTGCAGTAGCTTTTTGCACTGGTTTACTACCTAAGGAACCTAAACATCTAAATTTATTTAACTATTTTCTTCCCACAATGCCTTCGTTGATAGATTATCACTTTTTTAAAAAGCCTTTAGCTTTTCTTTGTAATTTTTTCTTCTTTGTTGTAACAATAATACCGCATTTTAAATCTATGGCGGAACAAGCACATAGTTATTTCACTTATGAGCCAGATTCAGACGATATTTATTCCTAACTATTAGTAGATTTCACTCTGATTTCTAGAAAAGTTAGTAATTATCGTATCTTTGAGCTATTTGGTCATAAGCTGCTAGTTTAGCAGTAAGCTTATTGTCATCCATACCATAGTTGAAGCGGCCACTATCATTTGGAAAGGCTTTAAGATAGAATTCTACCCAAAATTCTTTTCGTTCGTGGTTGTATTCTGCTTTTGCTTCCCAGCAGTGTAGGTCTCTTGTAAGTCCTATTGTTAAAGGACTCATTTTATGATTAATGTTATTATAAGTTCCAGATGTATTTATTGCCCAAAGAGGTCTTATAACTGTTGAATAATTGAAAGAAGTAGAAGAGATCTTCTTGTATTGATGAGGAACAGAAATACTGGTATCGAAGGACCAATATTGAGAAGACATTCTGTAACGAGCATTAAAGTTATTGGGTCTAATAGCACCAAAATTTATTTTAGACAACGGAGTATTTGCGTCTGCTACATAATCCATTCTCATAAAGAATTCCCAAGGTCTGTAAGCATCAGTAGTTGAGCGTCTTGTATAGTCCCAATATACCTGTTCTAGTCTTTGAGTTGCCCTATTGTAGTTGAAATTTAAAGGATTAAGTATCCAGGAGTTTTCTGCAAATCTAAGTCTGGTTGATGTCTGATCTATAGTTGTAACATTATCAAATTTGAATGGTGAGCGACCTTTTGAGGTAGAGATGTTGTAGTTGAATTCTAGATTTGTTACATTAGAAAACTTATGGCTGGCGCGAACCATTGTATTACCATTTTCACGTTCAATATCACCTGTATAGTAGCTCTTTTCAAAATTATAAGATGGAGTTATTTGAGTTTTGGGATGAATTTCTATTGCTGGGCAACTGAAAGTCAATCTTCCATCTTTCTTTTCTGTATCTTTTTTCCCTTCGCCTTCACTTTCTTCATAGTGACCATACATTCCACTGAAATTTATAGTAATTGGAATTAATGGAGCTGTCCAAGCTGGGAGGCTGAAATTGATTTCTGGCAATCTGTTTACGAATTGGTAAGCTTTATCCAGAATATATTTATCCTTGTCTAGATCATAAAATTTATTCATATTAATTGTCATATTAATAAATTTTAAAACAGGTCTGAACATAGCAGTAATAGTCATATCCTGGTTTTCTGGCTGACCATTATATCTGTCACCAGTATAATTTATTGTTGTGCTAAAAGTTTCGCCGCTTTTAAATGTAAGATTGTATGAAAGGTTTACTTGTTTATTGTAATGTCCTCTTTTGGTTTCACTTAAACCGTAGTAATACAGAGAACCACTACCTTTGTCGTGTGGAACGGAGTATGTTCCATTGAAACCATAGCCGTAACCTCTTTTTTCATACCAATCATAATTAAGCTTACCTGACAAATAATCATTAACAAACAAATCTGTGGCAAGCTTAACATAGTAACCATCAATGTCTGAAGACCCCTGACGAGATGTAAAGAATTTTCCGCCTTTATCTTTTTCAGTGCTTCTATTGATAGCTTGATAAAAAATGGTTTTCCCACGCCATTTAGCACGTAGTCCTTCCATTGTCATTGAATGACCTGGATAGCTTTCTAGTAATTTAGCTTCCAAACGATAATGAGGATGTTCAATATTATCACAGGTCGTTTGCATTATGTCATGAGCCAAAGTATGTTCTGGACTCAAATAAACATCTTTTGCTTTGAAATAGTTACGACTTTTTCTAACTTCTGCATTTCTCATCCAACCTCGCCCAGTTTTCATATTATATACTATAAAATCGCCACTAACTTGATCGTAGCCTTTCCAAAAGTCTACGTCACCCTGTGCGAATATATCTTCTGTTCCTGTATTTGCTTGAATATTATCACCGCTTATTTTCATATCTTGATATGAAATAAAAGCCTTACCTTTGGCTATAACCTGTTCATCTTTTGTGCGGTATTCAAGATAATCACCGTAAACTTCTACTGGATATTTTTGTGTGTCAACAGAAACTTCAAATGCAAAAAGGGGTATTTGAAACAAGGTATAGAAAATTGCGAGGAATATTATGCCTCGGATTTGTTTGTTTTGCCTTTTTATATTTATTTGTTTCTGCATATTTTTCCGTTAATTTTTATAATAGAAAAATTTAGACTATATACGCATAAGCCTATCGGCAAAAGAGGTATTTTTTTTTAGATTATTGTGACTACTGCACAAAAAATAGTTTATTATGTTAAAATAGATAAATATTGTTATAATGTTTTTGAAATAAATATTTGGAGAAAGAAATGAAAATTTATGCAGGGTCAGACCATGCTGGTTTATCCTTAAAGAATATTCTTATTGCACACCTTCAAAAAGCTGGTTATCAGGTTGAAGATTTAGGTACTTACACTTCTGATTCTTGTGATTATCCTGATTATGCTCACAAAGTTGCTCAAAAAGTATTAGAAGATTCAGATTCAAAAGGTCTTTTAGTTTGCGGCTCAGGGATAGGTATTTCTATTGCTGCTAATCGTCATCCTGGTATAAGAGCAGCTCTAGTTCACTGTTCGTTAGAAGCAGAACTAGCTCGAAAACACAATAATGCTAATGTTATTGTAATGGGTGGAAGAATAATAGGTGAAGAAATTGCTAAAGATGCTCTCGACAAATTCTTAGCAACTGAATTTGAAGGCGGTCGTCACGAAAAACGTATTCAGAAAATTGAATTGAGCTGATATAAGGAGATATGATGGAAGATAAAAATAGCAAAGTTTCTCCAAAAGAACATGAATTTGCAGATAGACCGGATTGGGATACCTATTTTTTGCGTATAGCAAAATTGGTTGCTCAACGTTCCACTTGTATGAGAAGACAAGTTGGAGCTGTTATTGTTAGAGAAAACAGAATATTAGCAACAGGTTATAATGGCGCTCCTAATGGGGTTGCTCATTGTTTCCAAAGACCTGAAGGTTGTTTGAGAGAAGCACAACATATTCCTTCTGGTCAGAGACAAGAATTATGCAGAGGCTTACATGCTGAACAAAATGCTATTTTGCAGGCTGCTGCATTTGGAGTTTCCCTAAAAGATGGTGTTGTATATTGTACTCATCAGCCCTGCGTAACTTGCGGTAAAATGTTGATTAACGCCGGAATTAAACGAATAGTATTTCTTGGCGAATATCCCGATGAACTCTCTTTAGAAATGTTAAAAGAAGTAAATATGAAGCTTGAAAGGATAAAAATAGATTAAGTCATGGCGAAAATCCTAATAGATGGTGGCAAGCCCCTTTCTGGAACAATAAAAGTAAGTGGTGCTAAAAATGCAGCTTTACCTATTATTGCTGGCGTTATTTTAAGTACCAAACCGGTTAAACTTACTAATGTTCCAGCTCTTAACGATGTTATTACAATTTCAAAAGTTTTAAGTTCTATTGGAATAAAAGCATCTCGTGTATCTAATAACTGTTATGAATTTGATGCTTCAGGACAAATTAGCGAAGAAGCTCCTTATGAATTAGTAAAAACAATGAGAGCGAGTTTTTTTGTTATGGGACCTTTACTAGCTAGATTAAAAAAGGCTAGAGTTCCGCTTCCTGGTGGCTGTGCAATAGGAGTTAGACCTGTAAATATTCACTTAAAAGGTTTTGAAGAATTAGGTGCTAAAGTATCTATAGAAAATGGCTGTGCTGTTGCTGTTGCAGATCGTCTTGTGGGCACTAAGATTCATCTTGATTTCCCCTCTGTTGGAGCTACGGAAAACTTGATTATGGCTGCCACACTTGCCGAAGGTGAAACCACCATAGAAAATGCTGCTCAAGAACCTGAAATTTCAGATTTAGCTGATTTTTTAAATACTTTGGGTGCAAAAATTAAAGGTGCTGGAAGTCCAAGTATTGTAATTGAAGGCGTAAAAGAACTTGGCGGTGGTGAATATAGCATAATGCCAGATAGAATTGAAGCAGGAACATTTGCTGTGCTTGGAGCTATTGCTAAGGGTCCTATCAGAGTTGAAAATTGTGATCCAAATCATTTGTTGGCACTTACTGCAAAATTAAGAGAAATGGGTGCAACAATAGAAACCGGAGATAATTATCTTATTGCTAGTGCTGATGAAAGATTAAAAGCAACTGATATTAAAACATTGCCATATCCGGGTTTCCCTACAGACATGCAGGCTCAGCTTATGACAGCAATGTGTGTGGCTAATGGAACTTCGTCTGTTACTGAAACCATATTTGAAAACAGGTTTATGCACGTTTCTGAACTTTCTCGTATGGGTGCAAATATTAATATTCATGAACGAACAGCGGTAATTCATGGAGTTGAGAACCTTAATGGTGCACCTGTTGAAGCAACAGATTTAAGAGCAGGAGCTGCAATGGTTCTGGCTGGTTTGGTAGCTAATGGTCATACAGAAATTAGCCAGATTTATCATATAGATAGAGGCTATGAAGACTTAGTTGGTCGAATTAGCAAACTTGGAGCAAATATAACACGAATTGAAGAATACAAATAAAATACAAGAGGAAAGAATATGACTGAATCTTCTAAAAAACGTTTCGAAAAACTTATTGAAGGTCTAAAAAGCTCTGATAGAGAAGTTAAACTTATGTCTATTTCTGCTTTAGGCATATTAAAAATAAAAAAACACTCTGAAGAATTACATAACTTGCTTTCATCGCCTGATAAGGAAGTTCTTGCATACACAATCAAGGCTTTAGGTCAGATTGCAAATCCCAACTCAGTCAAGTATCTTATAGATTTCATAAGTAATCCTAACGAAAAACTTTCAAATGAAGCTTTTGATAGTTTAAAAAAGATAGATTTGTCATCTGTTGAAGATTTGGTTATTAAAGCTTGTAGTGCAGACCAACCCGTTCCTCTTCGTAAAAAGCTAGTTGAACTTCTTTCTGATTATAATGATATTAGAGTAAGTTCTTTAATGAATGAAATTCTTGGTCAAACTAGAGATCCAGAACTTTTAACAAGTGCAATTAGCTATTTTATTAAATATCCGTCTCCTGAACGCCACACATCTCTTAAGATGTTAGCTGGAAATGGCAACTGGAGTATTTCTCTTGCTGCTAATTTAGCTCTTTCAAGATTAAAAGATGAAGGAGCTTTTAGTCAGATTAAGAGATTGGCCAAATCTTCTAATTCAGAAATTCGTCAGATTATTGTTAATGCTTTGAATTCTCATACTCTTATCGAGGATAGAGAAATATATCAAGTTCTTTTCAACGATAGTAGAGCAAATATTAGAGAAGCTTCATTGGTTGGCTTAGGTTTATTTGCAGCTGATGAACGTATAAAAATTATTCGTCAGTTAATTAATACTGAAAAAGACAAAAAAATACGTGTTTTACTAGTAAAGAAAGCTGCTGCCGAAAAGACTCCATTGCTTTTCGATGATTTGTTTAACCTTTTACGTTCTTCTGATGAAGAATTGCAAAAAGCAAGTATTGAAGCATTAGGTGAAATCGGCGAAAAAATTGTAGATCGTATTCTTTTAGATTATGAAAGAATGCCTTTGCTTATTAGAGAACAATTGTTGCTTGTTTTAGGTCGTATTGGAAGTCAAAAAGCTACTTATCTAGTTAAAGAAGCCCTTTTTGCAAAGGAACGTTGGTTGAGAATTAACGCTATTGAAGCTTCTGTTAGCATAAAATCACCAGACTTAATTGAAATGGTAAAAAGTATCGTAAAAGATTCTAAAGCAGATATTTGGGTTATGGCTACAGCCGTTTCTGCATTAGGAAGATTGAATGATACAAATACTAATGATGTTCTTATCCCTCATCTTAAAAATAGAGATGCCAGAGTTAGAGCTAATACTATAGAAGCTTTGTCGGCTCTTAAATGGGATGGTCTGCCCGAAGCTTGTTTCCCGATGTTAAAGGATAGAAATGACAGAGTTAGAGTAAATGCTGCTATTGCTCTCTGGAAAAGTGGTCATTCAGAAGTCTTTGGCGAATTAGAAAAAATGTCTCGAGATAGAAGTAGATGGGTTAGAGCTTCTGCAGTATTTGCTTTGGGACAGATAAATGACCCGGAAGGCACTCCAATACTTATTAGAATGTTGCACGACACTGAAGATATGGTATATAGAAATGTATTAGAAGCTCTTAGTTGGAATGGTGATCTTAGAGCTCTCATTCCTTTATTAAATGAAGCGAATAGAGGTCGTTTGAGTCCAGAATTTTATGAAACAATTCTAGATAGATTTGCTCAAACAATAAAAGAATAAAAACTTTTATTTCATGGTTTATTGAAAAATAATCACCCCCAAAGATTATAAATGCTTTGGGGGTGATGGTTTTATTGTTATTATGATTTATTAAAGACTGTCGTAAAGAGAAACCAACTTATTGTAAGTTGAGTAATCCAAATCTTTACTGTTCATACCTACATCTATAGATGCGATAGCAGAGTCTTTATCTCCTCTTTCATAATCATAAAGAGCTTTGTATAAACTAGCTCTAGCAAGGTGTTTCCCTTTAGCCATATCTTCATTTATTAGTTTTAAACCATATCCGGCTGCTATTGAAGCCATTTCTGTTTCATTTGCAGCACTCAAAGCTGAAGCTAATCCTAAATATACCCTACCCATTTCAACCTTTTCATCTGCTTTTTCAAATTTTGTCATTGCAGAAAAATAAGAGCCAGCTAACAAATCATCTTCGCCTGAAAATCTAAAACTAGACAAATCTGCGTGTTTTGAACCTGGTAGAGCAAGCATCGATATAAAATTATTTGCAGAATCATTAGAAGCTTTTTCCCCGTCTTTTATAAGACGCTGACAAATAGCTTTCATAGATGTGTCTTCTAAAGATGGTAATAATTCTTTAATTTTGGTTATACCTTGGTTAATATTACCTTCTGAATAATCTGCTAGAGCAAGAATTATTTTACATCTCGCATCTTCTGGATTTAATTCGGCAGCAAGATTAGCATATTTTTTTGCCAAATCTACATCGTAATTGCCTGTTAAATAAAATCTTGCCAAATTAAATTGAGCTTCAGCATTGTCTGATTTTATTTCAGCAAATTTCTTTAAAGTATTTTCTGCTCCATCATAGTCGAAAGAGTTTAATTGTGCTTCTGACAACATCGAATAAAGTATGGGGTCATCAGGATTATCTTCAAAAACAGGTTTTAACAAGTCTGAAGCTATAGTAAAATGTCCCGCGCCCATTGCAACACCTGCCGATAAACGTCTTTTGTCTTTTTCATCTTTCAACTCATCTGATTTTGCATATATGTCAAGAAAAGACTGATAAGTATCGGGTGATAAAACAGATTTTAAGGTCATCAAATGCTTTCCAAAATTTTGGAATTCACATTTGTAGATATACACTAAGCTTTTAAATATTTGAACTTCAAGAATATTGCGACCTTTTTTCCCTGCTCTTGCAAATTTATCAGCTAATTCAAGTGTTTTTTCCGCAGATTTCAAATCACCTTTTTCTATTTCATATCTAGCTTTTTCTATATTTACTATAAAAGAATCTTTTCCTGCTTTGAAGAAAGATTCCATACTGATTTTTTCATTGATTATACGTGCTTCAGGCATTCTTGGTTTAGTTTGACTTTTTTCTTCTGCTTTGGCTTTTTGGTTTTGTCCAGCAATATAGGGAGTGAAAGTCATCGCTTCAGAATTATTAAGTATTGAACTTTCTTCTTTTTCTACTGAAACACTTTCTTTTTCTTTTATTGATTCTGTATTTTCTGCTTTTTCTACATTGCTTGGCTCAATTACTTTTATTTCATTAGCTACATTTTGAGGTTCTGGTAATTCTATCTTTTCATTTTTTGTAATTTCTTCTCTGTTGTTTTCAGAATCAACTGCTTTTTCCGCAGGAACCAAAATATTTTGGCTTTCTAAAGCTGTTTCAGCAGGAGCATTTTCTAAGCTTTCAAATAAAGTTTTTGCTTTTACATGATTGGGTTGTGTCTTAAGAACCCATTTAAGTTGTTCTTTAGCATCTTCTTTTTTGTCTAATTTAATGTAATTTTCTGCTAAATTAATTCTAGCGATGATATTGTTTGGAGAATTTTGTAAAACTCTTTGCAAATTATCAATGCTTTCATCATATTTG